>NZ_JBEPEH010000001.1:151093-295757 GCF_040300725.1 Dactylosporangium sp. NPDC000244 | reverse complement strand
GACACCTCCGCTTCGCTCCGGCGCCGGCCTGAGTGAAGGCTGTGCTGCTGATGAGCGGCCACTCCGCTTCGCTCCGTACCGCTCATGCCGACACCTCCGCTTCGCTCCGGCGCCGGCCTGAGTGAAGGCTGTGCTGCTGATGAGCGGCCACTCCGCTTCGCTCCGTACCGCTCATGCCGACACCTCCTCCTCGACGGTCTCGGCGTGGAAGTGGCACGCGGCCCGGTGCCCGGGGCCGGTCTCGAACAGCTCGGGACGGGTCAGGCAGGCCTCGCGGCCGTTGCTGCGCGCGCACCGGGGCCGGAAGGCGCACCCGTCCGGCAGGTGCTGCGGGTTCGGCGGCTGCCCGCCGATCGCGGGGAGCTCCTCGACGCGGTGGTACAGCTTCGGCAGGCTCTGCAGCAGGGCCCGCGTGTACGGGTGGCGGGCGGCGTGGAAGGTGGCGTCGACGTCCGCGGTCTCCACGACGCGGCCGGCGTACATGACGATGACCCGCCGCGTCATCTCCGCGATGACCCCGAGATCGTGGGTGATCATCATGAGCGCGGCCCCGGTCTCGGCCTGCACGCGGCGCAGCAGGTCGAGGATCTGGGCCTGGATGGTGACGTCCAGCGCGGTGGTGGGCTCGTCGGCGATGATGAGCCGCGGCCGGTTCGCCATCGCGATCGCGATCATCGCGCGCTGCCGCATGCCGCCGGAGAACTCGTGCGGGTACTGCCGCGCCCGGCGCTTGGGGTCCGGGATGCCGACCTCGGCCAGCAGCTCGACCGTCCGGGCCGCGGCCGCCCGGCGGGTCAGGCCCTCCTGGTGGCGGCGCAGCCCCTCGGCGACCTGGGCGCCGACCGTCATGACCGGGTTGAGCGCGGTCATCGGGTCCTGGAACACGAGCCCGATCTCCTTGCCGCGCACGTGCTGCAGGTCCTGCTCGCGCAGGGCCAGCAGGTCCCGGCCGCCGAACTCGGCCCGGCCGGCGACGACCCGCCCGGTGGACGGCAGCAGCCCGAGGGCGGACATGACGGTGACGCTCTTGCCCGAGCCCGACTCGCCGACGATGCCGACGGTCTCCCCCGGGTACACGTCGAAGGAGACCCCGTTGACCGCGGGCACGACGCCGCCGTGCACGCCGAACTCGGTGACGAGGCCGGTCACCGACAGCAGCGGCGCCCCGGTCACCGGCCCCTCCTCGGGTCGGCGGCGTCGCGCAGCCCGTCGCCGATGAAGTTCACGGCGAGGATCGTCAGGGCGATCGCGATGCCCGGCGGCAGCCAGAGCCACGGCATCGTCTCGAGGATGGTCAGCGACTGGGCGTCGTTGAGCATGTTGCCCCAGCTGGCGGTCGGGGGCGGCACGCCGAGGCCGAGGAAGGACACGGTCGCCTCGAGCAGGATCGCCTGGGCGACGGCCAGGGTCGCCACGACGGTCAGCGGGGCGACGACGACGGGGACGACGTGGCGGCGCAGGATGCGCAGCGGCCCGGCGCCGAGCCCGGCGACCGCGACGAGCGCGTCCTGCTCGCGCAGCGAGAGCGTCAGGCCGCGCACGATGCGAAACGGCGTCGGCCAGCCGAACAGCCCGATGGACAGGATGAGCGTCGGCAGGCTCGGCCCGACGAACGCGGCCACGACGATGATGACGATGAGGCTCGGGAAGGCGAGCACGACGTCGGCGAAGCGGCTCAGCACGCCGTCGACCCAGCCGCCGAAGTAGCCGGCGACGGCGCCGAGCATGAGCCCGATGAGCGTGGCCACGAGCGCGGAGCTGAGCCCGACGAGCAGCGAGATCCGGCCGCCGACGAGCAGCCGCGCCAGCACGTCGCGGCCGGCCGAGTCGGTGCCGAGCGGGTGCCCCGCGCCGGGCGGCTGGCGGATCGCGGTCGGGATGACCTGGTTCGGGTCGGTGCCGAGGATCCAGGGCAGCACGATCGCGGCCAGCGCGAACAGGCCGAGCATGATCAGCCCGGCGAGCGCGAGGCGGTGCCGGAAGAAGCGGCGGGCGGCGAGCCGGCCGGGCGAGGCGTGCCCGGCGCCCGAGGGCGGGGCGGCCGCGGGGGCCGGGACGTCAGTGACAGTCATCGGGGGCCTCCTACAGCCGGATTCGGGGGTCGATGAGCGCGTAGGCGACGTCGGCCAGCAGGTTGCACAGCAGGACCAGCACCGCCACCGCCATCACGAAGCCCAGCAGGATCGGGTAGTCGCGGGCGAGCACGGCGTCCAGCGCCATGCGGCCCATGCCGGGCCAGGCGAAGATCTGCTCGACGACGACCGCCCCGGCGAACAGCGTCGGGATCTGGATCGCGACCACGGTGACGAGCGGGATGAGCGCGTTGTGCAGGGCGTGGCGGCCGATGACTCTTCGTCTCGTGAGGCCCTTGGAGCGGGCCGTGGTCAGGAAGTCCTGGCCGAGCACCTCGAGCATGCCGGCCCGGGCATAGCGCACGTAGGGCCCGGCGAGCGCGAAGCCCAGGATGCAGGCGGGCAGCACCAGGTGGTGCAGCGAGTCGAGGAAGCCGCCGCCGCCGATCGAGTTCATCCCGCTGGTGGGCACCCAGCCGAGCTTGAGGCCGAAGACGTAGATGCCCAGCAGCGCGCCGAAGAAGCTCGGCACCGAGATGGCCAGCAGGCTCACCACGGTCGTGCCGTAGTCCACGGCGCTGTTGCGCCGCAGCGCGGCCACGATCCCCATCGGGATGCCGGCCAGCAGCGAGATCAGCAGCGCGGTGCCCATGAGCGACACCGTCGGGCCGAGCCGCTCGGCCATCACCTGCGTGACCGGCTGGCCGCTGCTGAACGAGAAGCCGAGGTTGCCGCGCAGCAGCTCGGCGACCCAGTGGAAGTACTGCACCGGCAGCGACGCGTCGAGCCCGAGCTCGTGGCGGCGCAGCGCGACGGCCGCGTCCCGGTCGCCGGAGAACGACATCGGATCGATCATCATCTCGGCCGGATCGCCCGGCATGAGCTGCAGCAGGACGAACAGCAGCACGCTGATGCCGACCAGCACCACCGCGGACACCAGCAGGCGCCGGACGAGAAACGCGATCAAATGTTCACTCTCCTATCGAGACGCGGCCGTCGGGGGCGAGGTCAGCTCACCGACCAGTCCGCGGCGTTCCAGAAGGCGTCCACGACCGACGGGTTGAGCTGGAAGCCCTTGAGCCGGTCGCTGGTCGCGGCGATGGTGTTCGGCACGTACATCACGAGGATCGGCATCTGCTCGTTGACGATCTTCTGCGCCTGCGCGTAGATCTGCTGGCGCTGGGCCTGGTCCTTCGTCGCGATGCCCTGGTTCAGCAGCGCGTCGAGGTCCTTGTTGCAGTAGGCGGTGATGTTCGTGCCGCCGACCGCCGCGCACGACAGCCGGGCGTTCATCGAGGCCGGGTCGATGGTGAACTGGCCGTAGGCCGAGATCAGCAGGTCGAAGTCCCGCTTGCCCAGCGCCTGGGACAGCTCGGCCGCCTGGTAGTTCTGCACCTTGGCGTTGATGCCGGCCTCCTTGAGCTGCGCCGCGATGATGGTCGCGGCGGTGTCGCGGTCGCGCTGGCCGGGCGTGAGCTCGATGCGCACCTCGGTCGCCGGGTTCCAGCCCGCCTGGGCCAGCAGCGCCTTGGCCTTCGCCGGGTCGTAGCCGTAGTGCGTGAGGCCGGACGGCACCGCCCACGACGGGCCGTGCACGAGCGTGTCGACGACCTTGCCCTCGCCGTTGAGCACCTGCTTGACGAGGGCGTCGCGGTCGATGGCGTACATGATCGCCTGGCGCACCAGCGGGTTGGCGAGCTTGCCGGAGTCGACCGCGGTGTGCAGGGCGAAGATGCCGGGGCCCTCGGCCCGCTGCAGCTTCACGCCCTTGAGCCCCTCGACGCGCTTGGCGTCGGGCGCGGCCACCTGGGCGTAGTCCAGCTTGCCGGTCTGCAGCTGGGCCATGGCGGCGTCGGTGGTGAGGTACTGCGCGAAGACCCGGTCGAGGCCGAGCTTCTTGCGGTAGTTCGGGTTGGCCTTGAACTCGACCTGGTCGGCGGTGACCCACCGGGAGAAGACGTACGGGCCGAGGCCGACGGTCGGGTTGCGCCAGAACGGGTTGTTGGTCAGCCCGTCGACCGGGAACTTGCCGACGACGTGCTCGGGCAGGATGAACATGATCGGCTGGACGAGCTCGTCGAGGAACGCGACGTTGGGCTGGTCGAGCTGGATGACGAAGGTGTTGTCGTCGGGCGCCTGGAAGCCGGCCACGCTCGTCGCCGTGCCGTCCTTGAAGGCCTTGGCCCCGTTGACGTTCGCGAACTTGCCAACGTAGCCGCTGCCGCTCTTCGGGTTGGCGTAGAGGTTGTAGGTGAACACGACGTCCTTCGCGGTGAAGGGCGTCCCGTCGCTCCACTTCGCGCCCTGCACGAGGTGGAAGGTCCAGGTCTTGCCGTCCGCGCTGACCTCGGAGCGCTCGGCGAGCCGGGCGCCGTAGGTGCTGTCGCCGGCCGCGGAGACCAGGGAGTCCCAGTGCAGCTGCTCCATCAGGTGGTCGGGGCCGATCGAGGCCAGCAGCGGGTTGAACCCGCGCGGGGCCTGGTAGAGCTGCACGGTCGCATCACGGCTGCCGCCGGCGTCGCCACCGCTGGGGCCGGAGCAGCCGGCCAGCGCCAGGGCCAGCACGGCGAGGCCGGCCAGCAGGGCGCGGGTGTGTCGTCGCATGATCATGAGCCTTCCAGGAGTCAAAAACGACTGGTCAACGGGGTACCGACTGGTCACGGGGGCTCTACGCGAGCCGGAGCTGGTTCCACGCGACGTAGCGGCCCCGGTTGGGAGCGAAGCTGTAGAAGATGACCAGGACGTCGCCGCCGGGCAGGTTCGCCATGGCGGGGTAGCCGCACTGGTACTCGGCGGTGTACCGGTACCCGTGCGGGTCGGCCAGCGGGAGCGGGTCGGAGAACGACCGGCCCTCGTCGTGGCTGCGGCGCACCTCGACACCGGGGGTGTCGTCGCCGCCTTCCGGTGCGCACCGGCGGGTGGCCAGCAGCAGGCTGCCGTCCTCGGCCCGGTGCAGCAGGGGGGACATGCCGGTGAAGCCCAGGGGGACGTACGGGCTCCACGTCGCGCCGGCGTCCGCGGATTCGGCGCGGTACAGCCGCATCGTGGTGTCGCCGCCGATGCCCTGCTGGCGCACGATCGCGAGCAGGCGCCCGGCGCCGAGGTCGAGCACCGTGGTCTCGTTGAACCCGTCGATCGGGCTGTGCGGCCGGAACGCGGGGTCCGTGGTGACCGAGACGTCGGGGTTGCCGTCGGCGCCGAGCCCGGAGACCTCCGGGGAGGCGTAGGCGCCCGCGAGCCGGGCGTCGGGGTCGAACGCGATCGTCGAGCCGACGCTCCAGGACGCGCCGGCGTCGGTGGAGACCAGCAGCGCCGAGCGCCACCGCTCCGCCGCCGTGCGCTGGCCCCAGACCGGCCACAGCAGCCGGCCGTCGGCCAGCTCGACGATCTCGCCGTAGACGGCCGGGCTGTGGAAGTCCAGGTCGATCGGCTCGCCGCCGGTCCAGCTGCGGCCGCCGTCGGCCGAGCGCAGCAGGTGGGCCGAGATGACCCGCCCGGCCACGCCGAGCCCCGGGGTCCAGCGGACGCCGTTGTACGGCAGCAGCAGCGTCCCGTCGCGCAGGGTGGTGATGGCGACCGCGTTGAGGATCGCGTCCTGCCCGTCGCCGGGGGTGGCCACGATCTGCGGCGCGGACCAGGTGCGGCCCTCGTCGCCGGAGCGCACCACGCCGACCGTGCCGCCGGGCCAGCCGTCCGGCACCGTCGAGAACGACGCGACGAGCTCGCCGCCCCCGGTGCGCGTGAGCCCCGGGAACATCGCGGGGACCGCGTCGACGACCACGCCCACGCCGGCGATCTGGAACTGCGTCACCCGAACCTCCAGCGTTTCATCTAGTGAATCGTGCGTTTTATTTTTTGGGAATGTAGACCGTGCCCGTATCGGGGTCAAGATCGGAGCGCGGGAGTCATGCGGCACGCACGTTTCAATCCGGCAACGACAGGGCGTGCCACCGCTGGGTCGCGGCGGCCGCGCGGACGGCCTCGGACGCGGCGAGCGCGGCGACGCCGTCGGCGAGGGTGACCACGGGCTCGGCCTCGCCCCGCGCGACGGCGACGAGGTGGGCGGCCTGGCGGGCGAGCGCGACGGCCGGCGGTTCGGGCAGCTCGTGCAGTTCGGTGCGGGTCCTGGTCCGGGTGGTGATGTTCCCGCGGCCGAAGTCGGCGAGCAGGGCGCCGCCGGTGCCGAGCACCTGCACGGTCCGGGTGCCGACGGGTTCGAGGTAGTCGAGGTGGAACGTGGCGCGCAGGCCCGAAGCGAACTCCAGCAGCCCGTCGACGCAGTTCGGGCGCTCGACGTGCGGCACCGCCTCGACCGTCCGCGCCGCCGCGAAGGCGCGCGTGATCGGGCCGAAGCACCAGCGCAGGTAGTCCCACTCGTGGGAGTAGTCGCGGTAGAGGCGGTCGGGCTCGGGGGTGCCGAACCGGTCGACGGCGGCCTCGATGGTGCCGTAGGCGCCCAGCATGACGTGGACCGCGACGGGCTCGCCGACCTCGCCCGCGGTTAGAAGCCGCCGGGTGCGCTGGACGACGAGCCGGTGGCGCAGCACGTACCCCACCAGCGCGGGCGTCCCGGCCCGCGCGACGTGCGCGGCTGCGTCCCGGGCCTCGGCGAGGCCGGCCGCGACCGGCTTCTCGACCAGCAGCGGCACGCCCGCGTCGGCGGCGGCGCGCAGCTGCGGCACGTGGACGTGGTCGGGGCCGGCGATGACCACCGCGCCCGGGCCGGCGTCGAGCAGGTCCGCGTATTCGGCCACGGCGCGCTCGACCGCCGGATGTGCCTCGGCCGCGGCGCGCCGGCCGGGATCGGGGTCGAACGCGACGAGCCGGACCCCGGGCAGCTGCGCGAAGGCCGCGAGGTGCTGCCGGCCGATCGAACCGAGCCCGCTCACGCCGATGAGCATCGTGTCGTCCTCCGCATGTCAGTACGCCGTCCAGCCGCCGTCGACGACCAGCCCGGTGCCGGTGACGTAGGACGCCTCCGGGGTGCACAGCCAGGCGACGGCCGCGGCGATGTCGGCCGGGTCGCCGCGGCGCCCGAGCGGGGTGCGCCGGTCGAACGGGCCGTCGCCGGGGGCCGGGCCGCCGGGGCGCACCACGATGTCACCGGGCGCGACGTGCACGGCCCGGATGCCGCGCGCGGCCAGCTCGAAGCCCAGCGCCCGGGTGAGCCCGGCCAGGCCCGCCTTCGCGGCGACGTACGCGGAGGCGTCCGTCTGCGCGGCGTACGCCGCCACGCTGGTGATGTTGACGATCACGGAGCCGGGGGGCATGTGCGGTACCGCGTCACGGGCACACCGGAAGGGCGCCTTGAGGTTCACGTCGATCACGGCGTCGAGCCGGTCGTCGCCGTAGTCCTCGAACCGTGCGGAGGCCGCGGCGCCGGTGATCCCGGCGTTGTTGACGAGGATGTCGATCCGGCCCCGGTACCGCAGCGCCGCGTCGATGAGCGCCCGGCACCCTTCCGCCGTGGCGAGGTCGGCCCCGGCCGGATGGATCGTGCGCCCGTCGGCCGCCAGCCCGGTCGCGGCCCGTCGCGCCTCGGCCGCGTCGATGGCACCGAGCACGACCTCGGCCCCGTCGTCCGCGAGCCGCGCGACGATCCCGGCCCCGATGCCCGTCGCCCCGCCCGTGACGACCGCGACCTTGCCGGCCAGGGCGGTCACGGCAGCAGCCCCGGCGGGAGCGCGCCGCGATCGAGGTGCCCGACCGCGGTGTCCAGGTGCGTGCGGGCATCGCGGAGCACCGGGGCGCCGTGGCCGGGCAGCAGCACGTCCGGGGCGAGGTCCCGCACGGCCCGCAGGCTCGCGGCGAGCTCGCCCAGGTCCGTGTCGGGCGTGGCCAGGACCGCGACCCGGCCCCGGGCGAACACCAGGTCGCCGCTGAACAGCGCCCGGACGCCCGCGTCGCGGTAGGAGAAGCAGGTGTGGCCGGCGGCGTGCCCGGGCGTCGGGTGCACCTCGAGCGTGAGCGCCCCGACGGACAGCCGCGGCGCGTCCAGCGGATGGACGGGGACCGCGGGTGGGTGCAGGTCCGGCGGGTAGACGCCGGCCCGCCGGGCGGTGCGCAGGCCGGACGCGTCCTCGTCGGCGGCCGCGACGATGGCCGCGGCCGGGGCGAGCGCGTACACGGTCGCGCCGAGCAGCCGGGCCAGCTCGGCGGCCCCGCCGGCGTGGTCGGCGTGGGCGTGGGTGAGCAGGATGCGCGACACCGGCCGCGCGCCCAGCACGGCCCGCACGTTCGCCGCGATGCGGTCGGCGGCCAGCCCGCAGCCGGCGTCGACCAGCACCGCGTCGGTGCCGCCGTCGAGGAGGTACACGTGCGAGTCGTGCGCGTCGGTGAGCCCGAAGCCGAGGGTGCCGCTGCCGACGAGGGTGACCCGCGGCGTGAGCCGGACCGGAGCCGGCCAGGTCACCGCGGTTCCTCGCGGGCCTCGCGCAGCACGGCGCGGACGTGCCCGGCCGCCTCCGCGCCGACCTGGACGAAGGGGGCGCTCAGGGTCGCGGTCTCGATCACGCCGAGCTCGACCAGGGCCGCCTTGAGCGCGCCGATCGCGCCGGCGGTGAAGGAGGCCTCGCCGTGCGGGCCCTCGTAGATGCGGTGCAGGTACGCCAGCCGGTCCTGCACCCGGCGCGCCTCGGCCCACTCGCCCCGCCCGGCGGCGTCGGCCAGCGCCCGGTGCAGGGCGGTGAACACGTTCGCCAGGCCGGGCACGGCGCCGGTGAAGCCGAGCTGGAGGGCGGCGTCGATGCAGGTCTCGGAGCCGGTGAGCAGCCGGACGCCGGACGCGTCGCGGCCGACCGCGAGGACCGCCGCCCGATGGCCGCCGAGGTCGCCCGAGCTGTCCTTGACGCCGGCCAGGACGCCCTTCGCGACCAGGTCCGCCAGCAGCGCCGGGCCGACGGGGCTCGGAACGCGCGAGGGCACGTGGTAGGCGATCACCGGAAGGCCGCCCGCCTCGGCCACGGTGGCGAAGTGGGCCGCCAGCTCGACCGGGGCGAGGGGGAACATCGAGGGCGGCGGGACCAGCAGGGTGTGCGCGCCCGCGGCGGCGAACCGCGCGGCAAGCTCCGCGGCCTGGCGGGTGTTGAGCGCTGGGACACCGGCCATGACCTCGTGGCCCGTCGCGGCGGCGGTGGCCACGACGGCCTCCTGCTCGGCCGGCAACAGGTGGCCGCCCTCGCCGGTGGAGCCGAGCACGAGCACGCCGTCGGCGCCCTCGGCGACCACGTGGCGGACGAGCCGGTCCAGGGACGGCAGGTCCGGCGCACCGGCGGCCGTGAGCGGAGTGATCAGGGGCGGGACGACCTCGGGCACTGGGGGCTCCCTTCGGCGCCGGCAATATAGCGACGATAATGAAACTGTCGTTCTAGCACGTGGTATACCTTCTAGTCGTCCGCGTGGATCATGTCAATGCTCGAAACAGGCTTGGTACACGATGGGCAGCGCACAATGAGCGGACCGTCAACAGGGGAGGCAATCCATGCAAGACGACGACGCCGCAGGCCAGGGCGGCGGGGCGGCGTACTCGATCCGCGCCGTCGACCGGGTGTGCGACCTGCTCGACGCCCTGCAGCAACAGCCGGAGACGGGGATGTCACTGGCCGCACTGGCGGAGGCGGCGTCGCTGCCGAAGAGCTCCACGCTGCGGTACCTCTCCGCGCTGGAGGCCCGCAGCTACGTCGAGCGCGACCTCGAGGACGGCGGCTACCGGCTCGGCCTGGCGTTCCGGCCGCAGCGCTTCGACTACCTCGCCGCCCTGCGCGACGCGGTCCTGCCGCCCCTGGTCAAGCTGCGGGACCGGTTCGAGGAGACGATGAACTTCGCGGTGCTCGACGGCATCGAGGTCGTGCACGTCGAGGTGGTCGAGAGCGAGCGGCGGGTGCGCCTGGCGGCCAGCCGCGGCGAGCGGGCCTGCCTGCACTCGACCGCGACCGGCAAGGTGATGGCCGGGCAGATCCCGGAGGCCCGGCTGCGCGCCATCCTGGAGCAGACCGGCATGGCCGTGTTCACCGCCGACACGATCACGTCGATCGACGTGTTCCTCAACGAGGTCAAGCTCACCGCGGAGCGGGGCTGGGGCCTCGACGACTGCGAGAACCAGCCCGACGGCCGCTGCGTCGCGGTGCCGGTCGACGGCCTCGCGGTGCCGGCGGCGCTGAGCCTCAGCGCGCCCGCGTCGCGGTTCGCCTCGGAGGACGCCCAGCGCATCGCGCACCTGCTCAAGAAGCAGATGACCGCCCTGGCCGACGCGGCCCGGGCCGTGCCCCGCTGACGCCGGGCCGGCCGCACGCCGGGGCGGGAGCAGGCGGCGGCGAGCCGCGAAGCGCCAGGCGGGATACGGGAGACGAGATCATCTTTCGCGGGCTGAGGGGTTGACGGGAGGCGGGGCGGGGCGGCAGGGTGTCGAAACGGAACATCAATTGCAGCTAGTGAAACGGTGGTGTTCGTGCGGTACCCAACGCCCGTGACAAGTCCCGCCATCGGTCCTGTGGCCGGGCCCTACAGCCCCGCGGTGCGCGTGGGCGACCTGCTGTTCGTCTCCGGACAGGGGCCGTTCCGGCCCGACGGGTCCATGGCCGGCCCCGCCTTCCGCGACCAGGCCGGCACGGTCCTCGACCACATCGCCGCCCTCGCCGAGGCCGCCGGCACCAGCCTCGCCCACACCGTGCGGCTCGGCTGCTTCCTGAGCACCCTGGACCATTTCGCCGAGTGGAACGCGATCTGCGCCGAGCGCCTCAGCGCCCCGCTGCCGGCCCGCACCACCGTCCCCGTCGCCCTGCCCGGCTTCGACATCGAGGTCGACGCGGTGCTGTGGATCCCGCCCGCCGGCGAGGACGCGCGATGAGCGCCGACCTCGTCAAGCGCGCCGCGGCGATCCTGCCCGGCGGCGTGAACTCCAACGTCCGGCTCCCCACCGCCCAGACCTTCTTCGCGCGCGGCCGCGGCCCGCGGCTGTGGGACGTGGACGGCAAGGAGTACGTCGACTACCTGCTCGGCCAGGGACCCGCGTTCCTGGGCCACGCGCACCCCGAGGTCAACGCGGCAGTGGCCGAGGCCGTCACGCGCGGCATGGTCTACGGCGCCCAGCACGCCCTGGAGGTCGAGGCGGTCGAGAAGCTGCTCGCCGCCGTGGGCTGGGCCGACATGGCGCGCCTCGGCGTCTCCGGCACCGAGGCGGTGCAGGGCGCGCTGCGGCTGGCCCGCGCCGCGACCGGGCGCCGGAAGGTGATCGGGTTCGCCGGGCAGTACCACGGCTGGCTCGACACGGTGCTCATGGCGCACGGCCCGGACGGGTCCGGCCCCGGCTCGCTCGGCCAGCCCCCGCAGTATCTCGCCGACTGGATCGTCACCCCGTTCAACGACGCCGAGGCGCTGCGGGCGAGGTTCGAGGCGCACCCGGGCGAGATCGCCGCGGTCATCCTCGAGCCGATGATGTGCAACAGCGGCGCGATCGCGCCGCGGCCCGGCTTCCTCGAGCGGCTGCGGGAGCTGTGCACCGAGCACGGCGCCGTGCTCATCTTCGACGAGGTCGTCACCGGCTTCCGGCTCGCGTTCGGCGGCGCCGCCCAGCGCTTCGGCGTCACCCCGGACCTCGCCATCTACGGCAAGGCGGTGGCCGGCGGCTGGCCGGTCGCGGCCATCGCCGGGCGCCGGGAGCTGCTGGAGCTGCTCGGCGACGGCCGGGTCAACCACTCGGGCACGTTCAACGCCTCCGTCATGGCCGCGGCCGCGGTGTCGGCGACCATGGACGTGCTGGGGCAGGGCACGCCGTACGTCGCCGTCGAGGAGCACGGCACCGCGCTCATGACCGGGCTGCGCGCGATCGGCGAGCGCCACGGCGTCCCGCTGCACGTGCAGGGGCTCCCGGCCGCGTTCCACGTGTCCTTCCGGGCCGGGGACCGGCCGGACACGACCGTGGTCGACCACGCCTCGCTGCAGTCGCTGGACCTGGCGCGGTACACCCGCTTCGGCCGGGTCCTCGCCGAGCACGGGATCTGGGTCGCCGGGCGCGGCATCTGGTACGTCTCCGCCGCCCACGGCGAGCAGGAGCTGGCCGACGCCCTGAGCCGGTTCGAGCGTGCCCTGCGAAGCGAGGCCGGATGACCCCGCCCCGGGTCGCGGTGCTGGGGCTGTGGCACGAGACCAACACGTACGGCCCCAACCCGGCCGACCTGGCCGCGTTCGAGGCCTTCGAGCTCGTCGACGGCGAGGACGTGCGCCGCCACCACCACGGCGACCGCTCCGTCATCAGCGGCTTCCTGGCCGCGACCGAGCTCGACCCGGTGCCGGTGTACTCCGCCGGCGCCTGGCCCTGCGGCCCCGCCCCGGCCGCGACCCTCGCCACGCTGCTGGACCGGCTCACCGCCGCGCTCGCCGCCGACGCCGCCGACGCGCCCTTCGCCGGGGTGCTGCTGAACCTGCACGGGGCGATGGTCGCCGAGGGCACCCCGGACGTGGAGGCGCTGCTGCTGCGGCGCGTCCGCGCGATCGTCGGCGCCGTGCCCGTCGCCGCCGTGCTCGACCTGCACGCCAACCCCTCCCCCGAGTTCGTCGGCGCCTGCGAGGTCGTGCTCGCCTACGACACGTACCCGCACGTCGACATGTGGGAGCGCGGGCGGGAGGCGGCCGCCCTGCTGGCCGAGGTCCTGGGCGGCCGGGCGCTGCGCACGACCCTGGCCAAGGCGCCGCTGCTCACCTGCCCGCTCGCCCAGTCCACCGACGCCGAGCCGATGCGGGGGCTGCTCGAACGCGCCCGCGCGCGGGCCGCGGCGGCCGGGTGCGCCCGGGTCTCGCTGACGCCCGGATTCGCGTACAGCGACGTGGAGCGGGCCGGCATCGGGGTGCTCGTCGTCGCCGACGCGCACCTCGCCGCCGAGGCCGCCCGGGTCGCCAACGAGACGGTCGCCGACGTCGAGGCGCAGGACTTCGCCGTGGAACGCCCCGATGTCGGGGCCGCCGTGCGCGAGGCGCTCGCGACGCCGGGACCGGTCGTGCTCGCCGACGTGGCCGACAACATCGGCGGCGGGAGCCCCGGCGACGGCACGGCCCTGCTGGCCGAGCTGCTCGCCCAGGGCGCCCCGGACGCGGTGGTCGTGATCGCCGACGCCGAGGTCGCGCGCGCCGCGGCCGGGATCGGCCCGGGCGGGACGATCACCGCGGCGCTGGGAGCTAAGGCGGACGCCCGGCACGGCAGCCCCGTGGAGATGACCGCGGAGATCGTCGGCGTCACCGACGGCGCCTACACGACGGCCGGCTCCTGGATGACCGGCCAGACGTTCCAGATGGGCACGACGGTCGTGCTGCGCACCGCCGGGCTGCGGATCGTCGTCACCGAGCGCGCGACCCCGCCGTTTCACCGCGAGCACCTCACGTCGGTCGGCATCGACCCGGCCACCGTGGCGGTCATCGTCGCCAAGGGCGCGGTCGCGTGGCGCTCGGCCTTCCCCGACGCGGCCCACGCGATCGAGGTCGCCACGCCCGGCGTCTGCCCGGTCGACGTGACGACGCTGCCGCGCACCACCGCCCCGGCCCGGGTCGTCGCGTGACCCCGCCCGGCATCTGGCGCTTCGCCGACCGGCTGCCCCTGGCTGACCCGCGCCACGCGGTGAGCCTCGGCGAGGGCGGCACCCCGCTGCTCGACGTCACCGACGCGCTCGGCCTGCCGCCCGGCGTCACGGTGCACGTGAAGGCCGAGCACCTGAACCCGACCGGCTCGTTCAAGGACCGCATCGCCGCCGTCGCCCTGTCGCTGGTGCGGGAGCGGTCGCTGCGCGGCGTCGTCGGCACCTCGTCGGGCAACGGGGGCGCGGCCGCGGCCGCCTACGGGGCCCGGGCCGGCCGCCCGGTGATCCTGCTCGCGCTGGCCACCGCCCCGCCCGAGAAGCTGGTGCAGATCCGGTCCGCCGGGGCGCGGGTGTACCTCACCGACGGCCTCGGCCACGACCCCCGCACCACGCTCCGGGTGGCGGAGGAGGTGCGGGCCTCCGCCGAGCGCCACGGCTGGCTGGCGCTGCTGACCGGCGGCCGGTACGCCCCGGAGATCATGTACGGCGCCCGCACCATCGCCTACGAGCTGGCCGAGCAGGCGCCCGGCACCACGCACGTCTACGCGCCCATCGGCGGGGGCGGCCTCTACGCCTCCCTGTGGCGCGGCTACCGCGACCTCGGCGGCGCGGCGCCGCGGCTGGTCGCCGTCCAGCCCAGTGGCTGCCCGACGGTCCGCGACGCCCTCGCCGGCGGCCCCGGCGTCCTGGCCGAGCCGAGCACCACCGGCATCTCCGGCCTGCAGGTCGCCACCCTCTTCGACGACGACGTGCCGGCCGCGGTCGCCGACTCCGGCGGGCACCTCACCGAGGTCACCGACGAGCGGGTCGCGGCCGCCCACGCGCGCCTGGTCCGCCTCGGCGTGTCGGTCGAGCCGGCCGGGGCGACCGCCCTCGCCGGGCTCCTCGCCGACGCCGACGCGGGGCGCCTGCCCGCCGGGGCGCGGGTCGTGCTCGTCGCCACCGGCGCCGGATGGAAGGACGTGCACGCCCTGTCGTCGCTGGCCGGCCCCGGCCCCCTGCCGCACGGCGCCGATCTGGAGGAACTGCTCGCATGACCGTGTTCGATGCCTTCTCGCTCGCCGGGCGCACCGCGATCGTCACCGGGGGCACCGGCCTCTACGGCACCCCGATCGCCCGCACGCTGGCCGAGGCCGGCGCGCACGTCGTGGTCACCTCGCGCGACCGGGACCGGGCCGACGCGGCCGCCGCGGCGCTGCGGGCCGACGGGCTCGCCGCCTCCGGCCTGGCGCTCGACCTCACCGACCCGGAGTCGATCGCCGGCCTCGGCGGCGTCGACGCGGACGTCCTCGTGAACAACGCCGTGCACCGGCAGGGCGGCGACCTCTTCGGGACCACCGCCGCCGACTGGGACGCGACCTCGGCCGCGAACTCCCGCGGCCTGTTCCTCGCGACCCAGGCCGTGGCCCGGCGGATGGTCGAGCGCGGCTCGGGCGGCGCGATCCTGAACATCGGCTCGATCTACGGCATCACCGGGCCCGACTTCGGCCTGTACGAGGGCACCGCGATGACCATGCCGCTGTTCTACGCCTACGACAAGGCGGGCATGTCCGGGCTGACCCGCCACCTGGCGTGCCAGCTGGGCCCGCACGGCATCCGGGTCAACTGCCTGGCGCCGGGCGGGCTCGCCGACGGCACGCAGCCGGCGTCGTTCGTGCGGCGGTACGAGGCCCGCACGCCCCTGGGCCGCCTCGCCCGGGAGCAGGACGTGGCCGGGGCCCTGCTGCTGCTCGTCTCCGACGCCGGCGCCTACATCACGGGCGTGACGCTGCCGGTCGACGGCGGCTTCACCGCCCACTAGCGATGGACGCGATAGCCGACGCCGGTGGCCCGGATCGCGGCGAGGTCCCCGGCGGTGATGCCCCGGCCGGTGAACCGCTCCACCGCGACGAGGCCCTTGCCCGGGCGCTCCCCGGGCGAGGCGAAGTCGATGCCGTCGAGCACCTCCGCCAGCTCCCGCGGCCACGTCTCGCGGCCCCACGGCTCGTGCTGCGCGATGAGCCGGCCGCGCTCGGCGAAGGAGAGGCGGGTGACCGCGTTGACGTTCCAGTACATGCTCGCCGCCCGGCCGCCGGCCGACGCCGCCTCCAGCACGTCGCGGTGCGAGCCGAGGTAGCCGTTGTTCTCCACGACGAGCACGGCCGCGCCGGCGTCGAGGGCCATGAGGTGGTCCGTGGCGTCCTCGGCGATCGGCTCGGGCCGGTCCGGGTCGGCGCCGAACGCGCGCACCACCTCGGCGAGCGTCGCGCCGGTGACGATCGTGACGGTCGCGGCCACCTGCAGCTCGCTGCGGTGCACCCAGCGGTAGGCATGCTCGGGGCGGGTCGCCCGCCGCGGCTCGGGCTCGCCGCGCAGCCGGTGGCCGAGCCGGTCGGTACGCCGCAGGACGAGCGGGGGCGCGGCGGGCGCGGCCCAGACGACGAGCTTGTAGCGCTCGAAGTCGGCCTCGGCCTCGTCGCGCCCGCTGGCGTAGACGCGCAGCCGGTAGTCCCCGGGCCACGGCGGCGTCTGCCGGCCCAGGTGCCCGAGCGCGGCCTGGCCCTCCAGGGCGCGCCAGCTGACCTCCGCAGCCTCCTCCCAGTCGTCCTCGACCTCCGCCGGGGGCCCGGCGAGCACGACGAACTCGACGCGCAGCCAGCCGTCCGCGATCCCGGTGCGCACGACCGCGCCGCCGTCGCCGCCGCTGACGAGGCCGGTGGCGGAGAAGTCCGCGAGGTCCGGCAGGTCGCCCTCGGCCAGGCCGAACCGGTGTGCCTCGGCCTGGACCGAGCCGGCCATGTGGCGGGGCAGCAGGTACTCCCGGCGAATCTTGGCCAGCAGCGCCCCGGCGTAGGCCGCGGGCAGGGGCGTGTCGCGCAGCAGCGCGGACGCGGCGCCGAGGCCGAGCCCGACGGTGGCGGCGGCCGGGTCGACGAGCACCGGCGGCTCCACCTGGTGCACGACCGCGCCCGCGACGGCGACGGCCAGCACGAGGTGCGCCGCCCCGTGCGCGGCGGCGATCGCGGCCTCGTCGCCGCCGTCGACCGCCAGCAGCGGCGCGACGCCCGGATGGGTCGCGAGCTCGCGAACCAGCGCGGCGACGCGCTCGGCGGTGCCCTTGCGCAGCCCGTCGAGCAGGCGGGCGGCCGCGAACGCCTCGCTCTCGTGCCCACCGGCGCTGACGAAGGCGTACCGGTGCCCGCGCGGTGGCGGTTCGACGCCCGTCAGCAGGTCCCGCTCGACGCCCCAGTCCTGCCGGGCGACGAACCGCTCCAGTGCCCCGAGCAGCCGCTCCGCCGTCAGCGCGTCCACAGCCGGCTCCGGCGTGCGCATCCAGGGGCGCGCCGGCTCCTCCACGGGCGCGTTGAGGCGCCCGAGCACGCGGGCTGGTGTAAGAGGCACGCGCCGCATGAGCGCGGGCATCGTGCGCACGGCCAGAGCCGCAAGATCGTCCATCGTTCGCTCCCCGATCGCTTCGCGCCGAACGTCTGTAGATTCGGGATTATGCCGACTTTCACCACCACCGACGGGGTCCGCCTGCACTACGAGGACGAGGGAACCGGGCGGCCGGTGGTGCTCGTCGCCGGATTCTGCGCGCCCCTGGAGAGCTGGGAGCTGCAGCGGCGCGCCCTGGCCGCGGCCGGGTTGCGCACCATCGGCTTCGACCGCCGCTCGCACGGCCGCTCGGAGTCCCCCGCGCACGGCCAGCGCCTGTCCCGTCACGGCGCCGACCTGCACGAGCTGCTGGTCACGCTGGGCCTCGACGACGCCGTGCTCGTCGGCGGGTCGCAGGGCGCGAGCGCGATCTGGGCCTGCTACGACCTCTTCGGCCGCGACCGCGTCGGCGCCGTGGTGACGATCGACCAGACGCCCCGGATGGTCAACGGCGACGGCTGGGAGCACGGCTTCTACGGCCTCACGAAGGCGAACGTGGGCACGTTCTTCGACGCCGGGATCCCCGACACCGGGCGCGGCCTGCGCGAGCCCCGCACCGCCGGGATCGCGAAGGTCGCCGAGGCGCTCGGGGGCCTGCCCGCGTTCGCCGACCCGCGCACGCCCGAGCGCCGGGCGCTGCTGCAGAGCCACACCGAGCAGGACTGGCGCGACGTCATCGCGCGCATGGAGGTCCCGAGCCTGTTCATCGCGGGCCGCGACAGCCAGCTCTGGCCCTGCGAGCACGCGACCGCCGCCGCGGCCGCCAACCCCCTCGCGTCGGTCGTGACGCTGGAGGACTGCGGGCACGCGGCCAACCTCGACCAGCCCGACGCCACCAACGCCGCGATCTTGGAGTTCCTGGGATGAAAGACCTGCTCGGCGGCCTCGACGTGATCGAGGACCCGGACGTGCTCGCCAGCCTCTCGCGGGACGACGCCGAGTGGGCGCCCGCGGGGAAGGCGGTCGCGGCGGTCCGGCCCCGCAGCACCGCCGAGGTGAGCCGGATCGTCGCCGCGTGCGCCGAGCGCGGGGTGCCGATCGTGCCCCGCGGCGCCGGGACCGGCCTGTCCGGCGGGGCCAACGCGGTCGACGGCGGGCTGATCCTGGACCTGTCGAAGATGAACCGCGTCGTGGAGATCGACGCGGAGAACATGGTCGCGGTCGTGCAGCCGGGCGTGGTCAACGACGACCTGAAGCGGGCCGTGGCCGAGCACGGGCTGTGGTACCCGCCCGACCCCGCCAGCGCCCCGTGGTCCACGATCGGCGGGAACGTGTCGACCAACGCGGGCGGGCTGTGCTGCCTCAAGTACGGCGTCACCCGCGACTACGTGCTGGGGCTGGAGGCCGTCGTCGGCGGGCCGGCCGGGGACTACGGCACCGTCGTGCGGCTCGGGCGGCGCACGACCAAGGGCGTCAGCGGGTACGACCTCGCCGGGCTCTTCACCGGCGCCGAGGGCACCTTCGGCGTCATCACCGAGGTCACCCTGCGCCTACGCCCGGCCCGCCGCGAGGCGCCGCGCACCGTGGTCGGCGCGTTCGACTCGGTCGTCGCCGCGGGTGCGGCGGTCGCGGCCGTCACGCGGGCGGGGCTGCTCCCGGCCGCGCTGGAGCTGCTGGACCGCACCTGCCTGCGGGCCGTCGAGGAGTGGAAGCACCTCGGCATCGCGGCCGACGCGGCGGCGCTGCTGCTCGCCCAGCTCGACACGCCGGGGCGGGCCGGCGACGAGGAGGCCGCGGCGGTCGCGGAGGTGTTCCGCGACGCCGGGGCGCAGTGGGCGGAGCAGTCGACGGACGAGTTCGAGGCGGAGGCGCTGTTCTCGGCGCGGCGGCTGGCGTATCCGGCGCTGGAGCGGCTCGGGCCGGTACTCACCGAGGACGTGTGCGTGCCGCGGTCGCGGGTGCCGCTGATGCTGACGTCGATCGAGGAGATCGCGGCCCGCCACGGCACCACGATCGCCACGATCGCGCACGCCGGCGACGGCAACCTGCACCCGCTGATCCTGGCCCCGATCGGCGACGACGCGGCGCGGGCCGCGGCCCAGGCGGCGTTCGAGGAGATGCTCTCGGCGGCGATCTCGCTCGGCGGTACGGTCACCGGAGAGCACGGCGTCGGGCTGCTCAAGCGCGGCGGGATGCGCCAGGAGCTCGCGCCCGCGGTGCTCGCGATGCAGGAGGCCGTGAAGCGCACCCTGGACCCGTTGAACCTCTTCAATCCCGGCAAGGTCGTGGGGCTGCCGTAGCCGCCGCGCCGCGGTAGGTTGCCGATGGCATGGACCTCGATCTGGCGCAGGTGCGGGCGTTCGTCGCCGCCGCCCGGTACGGCAGCATGAGCGGCGCGGCCGTCGAGCTGTTCCTCTCGCAGCAGGCGCTGTCCAAGCGCATCCGCCGCCTCGAGGAGCGGCTCGGGCCGCTGCTCGTCCGCCTGCCCGACGGGGTGCGGCCGACCGAGGCCGGGCGGCGCTTCCTGCCCGCGGCCCAGCGGCTCCTGGACGCCGCGGACGCCGCCCTGGACGCGGCCCGCGGCGCCACGGCCGGCCCGCTGCGTGTCGACGTCTGGGGCCACGCCCACGAGCCGCTGCGCCTGGTGCGGCGGTTCACCGACCGGCATCCGGACGCCGCCGTCGAGCTGAGCATGCGGCGCCATCTCGTGCAGGCGCTCGCGGCCGTGCGCCGCCGCGAGCTGGACGTGGCGCTGGGCAACGTCGCGAGCCTGCCCGGCGGGCTGCCGGACGGGCTGCGGGCCCGGGCCCACAACCGATGGTGGTAGCCGCGGCGGCAACGGGTGTTGGACGGCCCCGGCCCGGCGGTGCTGAGCTGGGGGCATGCCCGAGCGCGAGACGTTGTACGAGCACGCCGGCGGTCGCCCGGCGCTGCACCGGTTCGTCGCGGTGTTCTACGCGAGCGTGCTGGCCGACCCGGTGCTCGGCCCGCTGTTCGGCGCGGGCCGCCCGCAGCACGTCACCCACCTCGCCGACTTCGACGCCGAGTCGTTCGGCGGCCCCGACACCTTCAGCCGCACCATGGGCTTCGACGCCCTGATCGCCGCCCATCGCGGCCTGCGCATCACCGAGGCCCAGCGGGCCCGCTTCGTCGAGCTGTACCTGCGCGCCGCCGACGAGGCCGGGCTGCCGGACGACGAGCCGTTCCGGGAGGCGCTGCGCACGCACGTGGAGTTCGGCTCGCGGGTCGCGGCGCAGAACTCGCACGCCACGACGGACGACGAGCTGCACCCGCTGCGCGAGGTCCCCCGGTGGCGCTGGCCCGGCTGACGGTGTTCGCCCGCGGCCGCTAGCGTGGGCCCGTCAACCTTGCCCAACACGACGGGTCGTGACGTGCAACTGCGGCTGCTCACCTTCAACGCGCTGTTCAAGGGCGACGTGCGGCCCCGCATCGAGGCCATCGGGGCGCTGCTGGAGCGCTCGGACTACGACGTCGTGTGCCTCCAGGAGGTCATGGCGCCCGGCATGGCGCGACTGCTCGCGCGGCTGGCGGGGTCGTTCCCGCACCGGCAGTACACCGGCGGAACCCTCGTCAAGGGCGGGCTGGTGCTGCTGTCGCGCCGGCCCATCGCCGAGCGGCGGTTCGTGCGCTATCCGCTCACCCGCCCGCTGCGCCCGGAGCTGCTGATGCGCAAGGGCGCCCAGGTCGCGCTCCTGCACACCGCGGCCGGGCCGTTCGCGGTGGTCAACACGCACCTGTCGGCCAACCGCGACGACGACTGGTCGCCGCGGAACCGCTTCAGCGCCGTGGCCCGCGCGGAGCTGGCGACGCTCACCGCCGCCCTGGCCGCGATCCCGGCATCGGTACCGGCCGTGGTCACCGGCGACCTGAACCTGCCCCGCGACGCCGAGGCCCTGGCCCGGTTCTGCGCCGAGGCCGGGCTCCGCGACGCCATGGCCGGCGACGAGCGCCCGACCTACCGGCCCACGCCGCAGTGGCCCGACCCGCCCGCGTTCGACCACGTGCTGCTGCGCGGCCCGGTCACCGCCTCCTGCGAGCTGGTCCTCACCGACGACGCGGTCACGCTGCCGGACGGGCGCTCGGTGTACCTCTCCGACCACTACGGGGTCGCGGCGGACCTGCGCGTTTGACCTTCACCCGGGGTCAAGGCGCATGGTTTCGGGGTGGACACGAGCGACCTGCTGAGCATCGGGGTCTTCGCGCGGCGCAGCTGGCTCTCGCCGCGTGCGTTGCGGCTGTACGAGCAGCAGGGCCTCCTGGTGCCGGCGCTGGTCGACGAGCGGACGGGGTATCGCTGGTACCGCCCCGAGCAGCTCGGCACCGCCCGGCTGGTGGCCCGCCTGCGCCGGCTCGACATGCCGCTGGCGCGCATCACCGCGATCGTGGCGGCGGCTTCAGCCGGGAACCCGACCGTGAACCCGGCCGAGGCCGTCGCGCTCCTCGACGCCTTCTGGACCGATGAGGAGTACCGGGCCGCGGCCCGGCGCGAGCTCATGAACCACCTGCGTATCCGGTTACTCGGCGAGGAAGGGGATCTCTCGATGTACGACATCCAGGTGCGGGACGTGCCCGAGCAGCTGGTCCTGACGGAGCAGCGGCACGTGCGCGTGCAGGAGCTGCCGGCATGGATCGACGAGGGCATCGGGCGGCTGCTGAAGGCGGCCGCCGGCCACGGCGACGGCATGGCGGGGCCGTGCTTCATCATCTACCACGGCGCGGTGAACGAGGAGTCCGACGGGCCGGTCGAGATCTGCCTGCCCATCGCGCCCGGCGACGGCCCGGTCGAGGCCGCGACGCGGGTCGAGGCCGCGCACCGGGAGGCGTACACCCGCATCACCAAGGCCCAGGTCGCCTTCCCGCAGATCCTCTCCGCCTACGACGCCGTGCAGGCGTGGACCGAGCGGGAGGGTGAGGTCCCGCTCGGCTCCCCGCGCGAGGTCTACTTCGCCGACTTCATGGCCGCCGGCCCCGACGACCTGTGCTGCGACATCGCCCAGCCGATCGAGTAGCCGCCGCTGGGTGGTGATCTAGGTGGTGATCAGGAACCCGCCGTCGATGTGCAGGTCGATCGCGTTGACGCCGCCGTTGGTGAGCAGGCGGCCGATCGGGGTGCGCAGGGCGCCCGGCTGCTGCTCGACCGGCACGGGCGCCCACTTGGGGCTGTCGCCGACGATGCCGGGGTGGATCGCGTTGACCCGGTGCGGGGCGATCTCGCGGGCGAGGGTCTTGGTCAGGCCGCTGATGCCGCCGTTGACTCGGCGTGGGCCGTGTCGCGCCCGGTGATGAGGACGTCGTCCCCGCGCCGGGCGAAGTGCCCGGCGATCGCGCGGCCGAGGTCTTGCACGGCCGTCGCACGCACTTGACATCATCAATGTTAGCGATAACACTCGTGGGCGCGCTCGCTCGGCCGCTGCCACGGTCCGGAGCGCGATGTGAGCGTTAACAACCCCTGCAACGCTCCCCACACCCCGAAAGGCTTCCCCATGCGCCTGAAAAGGCTCCTCACCGGCGCCGCCACGGCGGTGCTCGGCATCGCGGCGCTCGTCGCCCTGCCCGGCACCGCCGAGGCGGCCGGCACGCTGCCGTGTGACATCTACGCCGGCGGCGGCACGCCCTGCGTCGCCGCGCACAGCACCACGCGAGCGCTGTTCGGCTCGTACAACGGCTCGCTCTACCAGGTGCGGCGCTGGTCGGACGGCGCGACGTCCAACATCGGCGTGCTCAGCGCCGGCGGCTACGCGAACGCGGCGGCCCAGGACTCGTTCTGCTCCGGCACGTACTGCACCATCGTGCGCATCTACGACCAGACCTCGCGGCACAACGACCTGACCATCGCCCCCGGTGGCGGCGCGAACCCCACCGCCGACCAGGGCGCGAACGCCGCGGCCCTGCCCGTGTCCGCGGGCGGCCACAAGGTCTACGGCGTCTACATCTCGGCCGGCAACGGCTACCGCAACAACAGCACCAACGGCGTGGCCACCGGCAGCCAGCCCGAGGGCCTCTACATGGTCACCGAGGGCACCCACGTCAACGACCGGTGCTGCTTCGACTACGGCAACGCCGAGACGAACAACAACGACACCGGCAACGGCGACATGGACGCGATCTACTTCGGCAACCTGTGCTGGTTCTCGCCGTGCTCGGCCGGGCCGCGGGTCGCCGCCGACCTCGAGAACGGGCTGTTCGCCGGCGGCAACGGCTCCTGGACCGCGAACACCGGCCGCAACAGCGCGTTCGTGACCGCCATGCTCAAGAACAACGGCACGACGACGTACGCCATCAAGGACGGCAACGCCCAGTCCGGCGGCCTCGCCACCCGCTACAACGGCTCCCTGCCGACCCAGTCCGGCTACATGCCGATGACGAAGCAGGGCGCGATCATCCTCGGCATCGGCGGCGACAACAGCAACGGGTCCGTCGGCTCCTTCTTCGAGGGCGTCATGACCAGCGGGTACCCGTCCGACGCGACCGAGAACTCGGTGCAGTCGAACATCGTCTCCGTCGGCTACAGCAAGAGCGTCACGTTCCCGGTGAACGGCGCGACGTACCGCCTGACGAACCTCGCCAGCGGCAAGCTCCTCGACGCGGTCAACTGCGGCACGGCCAACGGCACCGGCATCCAGATGTGGCAGAACCTGAGCAACTCCTGCCAGCAGTGGCGCTTCACCAACGTCGGCCCGAACAAGTGGACCATCACGAACGTGAACGCGAACAAGGTCCTGGACGCGGTCAACTGCGGCCTGGCCCTGGGCACCGCTACGGACCTGTGGCAGTCGCTGGGCAACACGTGCCAGCAGTGGGCCGTCATCCCGGCGGGCAACGGCCGCTACGAGCTCGTGGTCGAGAACAGCGGCATGGTGCTCGACGACCAGAACTGCGGCACCGCCAACGGAACCAAGGTCCAGATGTGGATGTGGCTGAACAACACCTGCCAGCTCTGGTCCTTCTCCTCGTAATACCTGATCCGGGGCGGTCGGTACGATGGAGCTGACCGCCCCGGTGCCCCATTTATTGGAGTTTTCTTGAACGCCGAGTCGACTGCATTCCGTGCCGCGTTGGAGGCCGTCCGCGCCGTTGAGCCGCGGATCGCCGATGCGATCGCGAAGGAGCTCACCGACCAGCGCGAGTCGCTGAAGCTGATCGCGAGTGAGAACTACGCCTCGCCCGCGGTCCTGCTCGCGATGGGCAACTGGCTCTCCGACAAGTACGCGGAGGGCACCATCGGCCGCCGGTTCTACGCCGGCTGCCAGAACGTCGACACGGTCGAGGCCGTCGCCGTCGAGCACGCGAAGGCCCTGTTCGACGCCCCCTACGCCTACGTCCAGCCGCACTCGGGCATCGACGCGAACCTGGTCGCCTACTGGGCCATCCTCGCCGACCGCGTCGAGGTGCCCTACCTGGCGAAGTTCGGCAAGCGGCAGGTCAACGACCTCACCGACGCCGAGTGGGCGGAGCTTCGGGCCGCGTTCGGCAACCAGCGCATGCTCGGCATGTCGCTGGACGCCGGCGGCCACCTCACCCACGGCTTCCGGCCGAACATCTCCGGCAAGATGTTCGACCAGCGCAGCTACGGCGTCGACCCGGCCACCGGCCTGATCGACTACGCCGCCCTGCGTGAGACCGCCCGCGAGTTCAAGCCGCTCGTGATCGTCGGCGGCTACTCCGCCTACCCGCGGAAGGTCAACTTCGCCACGCTCCGCGAGATCGCCGACGAGGTCGGCGCCACCCTCATGGTCGACATGGCGCACTTCGCCGGCCTCGTCGCCGGGAAGGTCTTCACCGGCGACTTCAACCCGGTGCCGCACGCCCACATCGTCACCACGACCACGCACAAGAGCCTCCGCGGCCCCCGCGGCGGCGCCGTGCTGGCCCAGCCCGAGCTCGCCGACCAGGTCGACCGCGGCTGCCCGATGGTCCTCGGCGGCCCCCTGTCGCACGTCATGGCCGCCAAGGCGATCGCGTTCGCCGAGGCCCGCCAGCCTTCCTTCGCCGCCTACGCGCAGCAGATCGTCGACAATGCCCACGCGCTGGCCGAGGGGCTGCTTTCCCGAGGCGTGCGGCTGGTCTCGGGCGGCACCGAGAACCACCTCGTGCTCATCGACGTCCACCCGTTCGGGCTCACCGGCCGCCAGGCCGAGCAGGCCCTGCTGGACTCCGGCGTGGTCACGAACCGCAACGCCATCCCGAGCGACCCGAACGGCGCCTGGTACACCTCGGGCATCCGCGTCGGCACCCCGGCGCTGACCAGCCGGGGTCTCGGGGTCGCCGAGATGGACCAGATCGCCGAGCTCATCCACACCGTCCTCGCCGGCACCTCCCCCGCCGAGGGCTCCAAGGCCAAGTACCAGCTCGACCCCGCCCTCGCCGACCGGGTGAGCAAGCAGGCCACGGAGCTGCTGGCCCCGTTCCCGCTCTACCCGAGCGTCGACCTGGGCTGAGCGGGCCTGCGCCGAGAGGGTCGTTTGCGGCACCATCTACCCATGTTCGGGATGGTGCCGCGAACGGCCGCCGGTTCGGCGCCGGACCTCCTGCGGCTCATGGCGTCCCCGCGCCGCCGGCGGGCCGCGGCGGCGACGGCCGCGCTGGCGGACCTGTGGCGCGCGGACCCGGAGCCGGTCTGGCACGCCATCTGGGCCGAGTCCCCGGTGCCGCCCGCCGCGCTCGACTTCCTCCTGGCCTCCGACGGCACCGCGCCCGCCCGGCTGCTGACCGGCCTGTCCGTCGCCGCCGCCCCGGCCGCGGCCGAGCTCGTCACGCGCCCCGAGCTGGCCGCCTTCCTGCGCGAGACCGACGACCCGGCCCTCGTCGAGGCGCTCCTGCGCCACGGCGCCGACACGCTGGACTTCGGCCTGGCCCTGGCCAACCCGCACGCGGCCCGCGCCGCCGCCGAGGGCCCGCCCGACCGGACGGTGCTGCTCGTCCTCGCCGGCCGCCCGCACGACGTGGACCCGCAGCGCCTTGTGGACACCCTGCTGCACCCGTGGCCGCCGGCCGTTCGCGACGCGTGTGACGAAGTCCTGGGGTCGCTCCCGCCCGGCCCGGCGCGCGAGGCCCTGTGCGAGCGCGCCCTGGACGAGGACCCGGCCGCCCTCGCCGCCGTCGTCAGCACCGGCCTGCGCCCCGAACACCCCGACGAGGCCGCCTTCTTCCTCCTGGCGACCCGGCAGTGGCAGGACTTCACGGCATTCGACCCGCAAGGGCGCCGGTTGTACGCGTACTGCCACGCCACCGCCTTCGCCCGCCCCGACCGCGCCCGGCGGACCGTCGACGTCCTGCTGCACCTGGACGAGCACGCCCCGGCCGCCGCTCGCACCGCCGCGACGGAGGCCCTGCACCAGGCGAAGGCCCAGGCCCGCGAGTACCTGTGCACCCTCGCGATCCACGGCGACCCGGACGCGACCCGGATCGTGACGGCGGCCGGCCACACCCCGAAGGACCGCCGCGACGTCGCGCCCTTCCTGTTCCTGACCGCCCAGTGGCAGCGCTACGACGCCACCGACCCGGACGGCTCCCGCCTGCGCGCGTACACCACCCGCCTGCCCTCGTGGGACACGTCCCGCAACCGCCTGCGCGCCGCGGCGCGCCGAGCGGGCCGCCCGGCCCCGTGCGACGCCCCGGTCCCCTGGGAGGAGCCCACCCCGCCGCCGGCGCACCACCGCTGACGCGTGCGCGACGACCGGGCTATCGGACGCCGGCGAACCGGGTGATGAGGAAGTCGACTCGTTCCGCCTGCCCGCCGGGCGGGATGCGGCCGCCTTCGGACAGGACGGCCATGCCGTGCAGGGCGCTCCAGATGACCTCGGCGGACAGCTCGCGCCGCTCGCCGTCCGGGTCGAAGCAGCTGACGAACTCGTCGAAGCACGCCCGCAGCGGGGCGGGCGTCTCGGGGCTCGCGAACTTCAGGTCGGTGGGCAGGATGAACATCGCCTGGTAGAGGGCGGGCCGCCCGGTCGCGAACTCCAGGTAGGCGCGGCAGACCGCCCGCAGCGCCTGTTCCGGCTCGGGAGCCGCCTGCCGCGCCCGGCGCAGGTGGTCGGCGAGCTCGCCGAACCCGTCCAGGGCGACGGCGCTGACGATGGCGTCCTTGCCGGCGAAGTGGCTGTACAACACCGGCTGGCTGTATTCGACGCGCTCGGCCAGCCGCCGGGTCGTGACCGCCTCCCAGCCCTCGGTCTCCGCGAGTTCACGCGCGGCCGTGATGATCAGCTGGTGACGGTGAGCCCGTTCACGCTCGCGGCGTTCACTGATGGCGGACATGGCCCCAGTCTAGCAACGCTAGACATCCTGCCGAAGACAGATTATCGTCGCTACAGTACCTAGCACTGCTAGAAATTGGGGGAATCCACCGATGCTCGTCTCCGTCGCCTACGTGCTCGCCGGACTGATCGGCGCGGGCTGCGTCCTCATGGGTGCCAACGCCTTCCGGGCGCCGCGGGCCGCGGCCGGTTTCGGCATCCCGGACACGCCGACCGACGACCGCGCCTTCCAGGCATGGCTGAACGTCAAGGCCGTGCGTGACATCGCCGCGGGAATCCTCATCCTGGTCCTGCTGGCCGGGGCTACACCCCACCTGCTGGGCTGGTCCATGCTGGTCGCCGCCGGCATACCCGTGGGCGACGCCCTGATCGTGCTGCGCAGCAACGGCCCCAAGGCGGTCGCGTACGGCGTCCACGCGGCCACCGCGGCCGTGATGGCGGCAATCAGCGTGCTCCTGCTCGCCGCCTGACGCGCCGAAGGGAAGGCTCACTCCATGCACAGCTTCGAGATCAGCCCGATCGGCACGGTCCGCAACGACCGCACGGATGTCCAGGACACCGACCACTGGGGTGCCGTCCGCAGCACGATCACCGTCGACGAGCGCTTCGGCGATGCCTGCCTCCAGGGCTTGGAGGGCTTCTCGCACGTCGAGGTCCTCTTCGTCTTCGACCAGTTCCCGGCAGACGGCGACTACCGCGAACCCCGCCCCTACCGTGGCCGCCCCGACCTCCCGCCGGTCGGCATCTTCGCCGGGCGGGGCCCCCGCAGGCCGAACCGCATCGGCGTGACCTGCTGCGCCATCGAGTCCGTCCACGGCCGCGAACTGACGGTGGTGGGCCTCGACGCGGTCTCGGGCACCCCGGTCATCGACCTGAAGCCGGCGATGACCGAGTTCCTGCCGGTGAACGTCCGCCAGCCGGAGTGGGTCAGCCGCCTGATGTCGGACTACTTCCGGCCGTAAATTGACGCCGGTTCCGTTCAGTGGCCCGCAGCGGCGATCGTCTCGAGCCCGGCGACCAGCTCGTCGAGTTCGTCCGCGCTGAGCACGTCGTACGCCGGCGCCGCCAGCTCGTCGGTGAGCGCCTCGATCCGCTCCCTCGTCTCCCGGCCGACATCGGTGAACCCGCCCGCGGCGTCCACGAGGCCGCGGGAGCTCAGCCCGTCGACGACGGCGGCCAGCTGCGCCTCGGGCAGATGGTGGATCCGGTCGAACTCCTCCGGCCTCATGCCGAGGGAAATCGCGAAGAGGACGTGGGACTCGGTGCCGCCGATGCCGTGGGCGACGAGGGCGGCGTTGTGACCGTCCCCGCGATGCTCGCGCAGCAGCGTCACCGCGTGCCAGAGCCTGGCCACCGGCTCCTCGGGCACGTCGAGCGCCCGTTGTCCGGCGTACAGCGCCCGGCCCTCGGCGGGCGCGCTGACCGCCGCCCGGGTGGCGAGGTCGGCGACCCGCACGAGACCGGGCGAGCCGGCGAGTTCCCCGATCATCTGCCGCAGCGCGGCGGCGCTGGCCCGCTCGCGCACGGCGATCGCCTCCCGCGGGGTGATCTTCCTCCAGACCCATCGCGGCGGTCGCCCGGCACGGTCCCGCCTGGCAGCGTGACTTCGGGGCGCTGTCACGCCGCGACCGCTTCTTCGCATCGCAGGACGCTCAGGGCCTGGGATGGGACGTTCTCGCGGCTTCGCCTGCCCAATGACCGCTCCTCTTGGCGGGCCGTGGCGGGCCTCGCCTGAGTCGCGACACCCCGCTCGGCGTCACTACGCCGAGCACCATCACGGCCCGTATGCCGCGCGGTCGACGCACGGCCTGGCGCAGTGCCCGAGACGCCACGCACGCCTCGAGCCGTGGCCGGGCGACCTGTGGTGGTTCGAGGCCACCGCCGACCCGTTCGAGCCCCGGATCGCGGACGTCGACGCCCTCGCCGGGCCGCTCGCGAGCATCATCGGGGGCGGCATCACCCCTCCGACAGGTCCCGGCGGGAGCGGGCGGCGATGACGAGGGCCGCGGTGAAGGCGAGCGTGGCCAGGCCCCACCACGCGAAGGGCCACGGTGCCGCGTTGCGGGTCTGCCAGGCCGGTAGGAGCGCGGTGAGTGACCAGCCCGTCCAGTCGTCCAGCACCCGCAGCGGCACCAGGTAGCCGAAGTCCGCGGAGAAGCCGTTGCTCGGGCTGAAGCGGCACAGCGTGTCCAGGCCGACGCTGATGAGCACGCACACGGTCGCCCAGGTCGTGGTCGTCCAGTGGGCGGCGCGCTGCAGGGCGTACGCGATCGGGAAGGCGAACATGGGCAGCACGGCGGCCCACAGGCGCGCTGGTGGGGCCCAGCCGCCCCACCAGCCCGGGGAGGTCAGGAGGATGAGGCAGTACGGGCCGATGACCGCGAGCAGTCGCAGGTGCAGTCCGCGGCGCTCGCCCGCGCAGCCGAGGATCAGGCCCGGGAGCGCGAAGAGGAGGATCGGGTAGGAGAACAGCACGCCGTGCTCCTGGTCCAGCAGCACGCCGACGAGGTTGGTGGCCGGGTCGGCCCCGAAGAGCAGCGACGTGTCGCCGGCCTGGTTGATCGACGGGTTCAGGCTGTGCCAGACGAGCCACAGGTAGGTGAACAGGCCCGCGGTCAGCGCGCCCAGCGGTGCCAGGAGCGCGGTCCAGCGCCGGGCGCCGTCGCGGCGGATTCGCCAGGCCAGCAGGAGCACCAGCGGCACCTCCAGCGGAATGAAGCGGCTGTGCACCCAGGGCAGCGTGCCCAGCGCGGCCGAGGCGAGCGCGAGATCGCGGACGCGCAGGGTTTCCTTCGTCAGGACGCGGAATCCGTACAGCACCGCCAGCGCCGCCAGCGGCTCCACGAAGGCCTTGGCGGTGTAGGTCAGCACGGTCGAGCCGAGCCCGATGCCCAGGCCGGTGAGGAACGCGACGGGCCGCCCGAGGCCGAGCCCGCGCACGAGCCAGAAGACGTTCGCGACGGTCAGCAGCGACACCGCGACCATGAACAGCAGCACGCCGAGGCGGCCGCCGAGCAGGTACGGCACATGCCACAGCAGCGGCCCGCCGATCCCGTGCCACGGCAGCGTCTGGTGCGGCGCGGCGGCCAGGTGCGCGTCGAGCGGGCCGGGGTGGAACGCCTTGAACTCCCAGTTGTCGTAGACGCGCTTGACGTGGATCGACCCGTACCGCCGCAGCGACTCGTTGATGACCAGATAGTGCGGCTCGTCGCCGTCGGGGATGCGGGTGTACCGATGGACGAGAGCCGAGATCGTCATCGGCACGGCACAGAGCGCGAGCAGCCCGCTCAGCGCCCGCCGGTCGCCGGTGAACCGTTTCGGCGCCGGGCCGGGCTCGGCCAGAACCGGCTCGGCGAGGGCGGCTTCGGTCGTCACGGCGGCATGCTACCGCCCGGGCGAGCGCGCCGCGGCCCGCTTCAGGCCGCGTGCACCGCTACGGCGGCGACGGCGTCGGAGAGCCCGGCGGCCGGCCAGGCGACGAGCAGCGTCAGGGTGTCGCCGGCGGGTGCGGGCACCGCGAACTCGGCCCGCGACTGGAAGGCCGTCGCGCCGCCCGACGACGACGCCGCGTAGGGCCGGACCCGGGTCGCCGCGTGGCCGTCCAGGGTCGCGATGGAGGCGCCGGTCTCCAGATGCGCCTCGCGCGGCGGGAAGTCGGCGGCGGTGGCGGCCCTCGCCCGTTCGCCGTGGGCGATGCTCACGATCTCCAGGGACAGCACCCCGGCGACGGCCGTGAGCCGGGTCAGGACCACGGCGGCGTCATCGCCGCGGTGCAGGACCCGCGGCTCGGCGACGATCCGGCCCGCCTCGACCCGCGGCTCGCCGAGCATCGTCTCGTCCGCGCGGTAGTGCAGCGGCGACGGTGGGATCGCGGTGTCCAGCGGGGCGTCCCAGATCGACACGGTGCCGCGCTCGACCGTCACGCGGTCCGGCAGCGCGAGGTCCACGACGGTCTCGGGGAAGCCGATCTCGGGCCAGGCGAGGGCGACGGGCACGTGCGAGTACCGCGGCGGAAACTGCAGCCGGGTGCGCAGGCGGAACCCGTCGTAGTCGCTGCTGGACTCCCACGAGCCGAACTCCCAGTGCGCGCGGCCGGTGTCGTCGAGCCAGCCCACGCGCAGGTCGATGCCCTCGTCGAACGCGGGCAGCAGGCGCCTCGGGGCCGGCGGCGGGCCCGTGCGGCCGGCACGGATGTCGGCCTGGCGCCGCAGGACGTCGCGGTGGTCGAGCGGGCGGCGGGCGAGCAGTTCGAGCTCCAGGCCGGTCGGCCGGGAGATCGCGCGGACCACGCCGACGGTCAGCTCGGGGTGCTCGACGATCAGGCCGCCGCGGTGCGCGAGCACGCCCAGGGTCTCGAGCATCGACATACGTCAGCCTAACGCCCGGGCCAGCGGCGAGCGGACCCGGGCGCCTCCGCCGGCTACGGCGCCTTGATCGGGACGCGGGTCCAGTGCAGCCCGTCCGGCGAGCGGTACATGGCCTCGTCGTCGAAGGCCAGGTAGAACCCGGGGCGGGCGACGACCGGCGGGTGCTCGCCGGTGGCGTTGAGGTTCTCGCCCAGCCCGTCGGGCCGCCCGGCCCGGTAGGCGGCGCCGTCGCGGCTGGTGAACCACTGCTGCGGCCGGCTGCGCGGGGAGGCCGCGACGTGGGTGCCGTCGGCCGCCACGTACGCGTCGCCGTCGAAGTACTCGTAGCTCGACGGGAGCGTGTGGCCCGGGTCGGCCTGGGTCCAGGTCTGCCCGCCGTCGGTCGTGCGGAACAGCAGCCCGACCGAGGCGTCGGGCGCCGGGGTGCGCTGGGTGCCGGGATAGTTCGGGTTCGGCACCTGGACGATGGTGTACGCCGTGACGCCGTCGACGGTCGCCACGACGCCCCCGAGGGCCTGTTTGCCGGTCGCGAGCACCCGCTTGGTCCACGTGCGGCCCCGGTCGTGGCTGACCGCGACGGCCGGGAGCTTGCTGGCCGGATCGGTGCCGGTGACCCACAGCCCGGCCGAGACCGGCACGCCGGCGGCCTCGGCCCGCTCCAGCGGCGGCTGGGCGGCCAGCGGCGCGAGCCGCGCGCGGCCCGGGTCGAGGGCCTGGAACGGGCACGGATCGCTCGCCGAGTAGCAGGTGTGGAAGAGCCAGCCGCCCGCGGGCACCTCCGCGACCGCCTCGGTCGTCACCAGCACGTCGCGGAACGTCTGTCCGGCATCGGTACTGATCCGATGCGTGTAGTACGCCTTCGGCCCGTTCGCCGGCTGCCCGTCGAACTTGTCGTTGATCGTCTCGACCGTGGTCGTGAGCACCCCGGGCGCGGGCGACGTGAGCTCGCCGCCGCCGGAGGTGTCCGTCCACGCCTTCCAGGTCGCGCCGCCGTCCTCGGAGCGCAGGGACGCGGCGCCGACCTTGGCGAAGAGGTGCACGTCGTCCGTGGCGACGAGCGAGTACAGGCCGCCGAACGGGTCGTTGCGGGCCGGCGTCACCGACGGGTCCGGCGGCCCGGCCGGCTCCGGGCGCGCCGCCGGGTGCTGCTGCAGGCTCAGCCCCACCCCGGCGGCGAGCAGCGTCGCGACGCCCGCGGCCACCCACGTCGTGGCCCGGCGGCGCCGCCACCGCACGGCCTCGGCGAGCACCCCGTCGGCCGTGAGCCGGGTCGGCGGCGCGGCCTGCCCGGCCACGTCCTCGAAGTCGGTGTGCATGAGCTCCGTGTGCATCCGGTTCACGATCGCCCTCCCGGCACCGTCGTCGTGGCGTTGTCGCCGAGCAGCTCGCGGAGCTTGGCCAGGCCGCGGGCGGCCTGGCTCTTCACCGTGCCCTGCGAGCAGCCGAGCGTCGCGGCGGTCTCGGCGACGTCGAGGTCCTGGTAGTAGCGGCACAGCAGCACCGCCCGCTGCCGCGGCGGCAGCCTGCGCAGCGCCGCCTCGAACGCCATCCGCCCGTCGGCCCGCTCGGCGGCGTTGCCGTGCCCGGCCACGTCGGGCGGCTCGGCGACGGTCCGCTCGCGGTGCCGCCAGACGCGCTTGGCGTCGGACAGGTACGCCCGCACGAGGCACGTGCGCACGAAGGCGTCCAGCGCCTCGCGGTCGCGCACCTTCCGCCAGCCGACGGCGAGGCGGATGAACGCGGTCTGGGTCAGGTCGTCCGCCCAGTGCCAGTCGCCGCACAGCACGTAGGCCGTGCGCCGAACCGTGTCGTGCCGTGCCGTGAAGTACTCCCGGAACTGCTGTTGCTCGTCTGTCTCTGCGCCCGGCATGACACCTCCCTGCCCCATAGGTGCGCCGCGGCCCCCGAATCGGTTGCACGCCGATTCGGGGGCCGCACGCCGGCGGGGTCAGGGCGCGACGTACGTGACCGCCCGCCCGCAGTAGCTCGGCGGCAGCGTGACGACGGGGTTGCGGCAGACCTGCACCGTGATCCGGTCGATCCCCTTGTCCGCCGAGGCGCCGCCCAGCACGAACGAGAACGGCACCGTGCCGTTGTCGGCGGTGCGGCTCTGCCTCGCGACCTCGGTCGTCCCGAGGTAGGCGACGAACGTGACGGTGCTGCTGTACCCGTCGTCGCGGCACACCGGCCCCGGATCGATCGGCAGCGGCCGGTCCGCGACCTTCCCGGACACGCCGACGCCGGGCGCGGGCAGCGGCGAGACCGGCCCCTGCGGCCAGCTGAACGTGCCGCTGCTGGAGCCGTAGCGGCAGCTGTCCCCGGAGTCGGCGGCGAACGCCTGGCTGACGACGGCGGCGTGCGCGGCGGCGGGAACCCCGACGACCGCGGCCGTGGCGGCGGCCGCGAGCAGCGTGGCGGAGCGAGCTCTGATCATCACCGAGTCCTCTCGAGAGGCGGGAAGCAGCCAACGCCTCACATATTGAGACTCATCACTCTCGATCGCAAGCACGCCCGGGTGGCACCTGGGCTTACTCCGCGGCCGGCTCGGGGAAGTACTTGCCTCGGTTGCGGCGGTACGCGCGCACGATCGCGGCGGTGCAGCCGATGGTCCCGCCGACGAGCAGGACCACGCCGACCATGGTGCTCGCGAACGAGGTGCCCGTCACGCTCGCCTTCGGGTCCGGGGCCTTCAGCCGCATCGCGTCGACGACCAGGTCCGGCTGGCCCGCGTCGGCCGCCGGTGGGGCCTCGTCCCCCGGTGCGTCCGCGGCCGGCGGCGGGGCCGACGTCGTGGCGGTGCTCGCCGGCCGGGTGGCGGCCGGCGGGCCGGCCTGACCGGTCTGGACCGGGCGCGCCGCCTGCGTGGCCGTGCGCACCGGCTGCGGCGGTTGCGTGGTCTGGACCGTCGTCTGCGGCGGCTCGGTGGTGCGGACCGCCGTCTGCGGCGGCTCGGTCGTCGTCGCGGGCGCCGACGCCCGGCCGTGCTCGGGCTGCCGTCCGGCCGCCGCCGGCCGGGTGGTGGCGGGGGCCGGCGAAGCGGCGGAGGCCGGCGGGGATGCGGAGGGCCGGGACGGGCCGCCGAAGCGGGCGCTCACCACGATGCCCTTCGCGTCGGTAGTCACCGTGACCGGGTTCTTCGTGTGCAGCAGCCGCGGGCAGTCCAGCACGTCGTACGAGCCGCTGAAGCGCTGGGCCAGGAACGTGAACAGGCTGTTCGCCGCCGCCGGGTCCGGCGACGCGGCCCGGACGGTCAGGCTGCGGTCGAGCTCGATGCGGTCGGGGCCGACCCGGAGCAGATCGGCGCAGTAGGCCTTGGGCGTCTCGGTCGCGGCGGCGACGGCGGGCTGACCGACGCCGGCGCGGTACAGGTTGGTCTTGGCGACGCTCGGCTTGCCGGCCACCTGCGTCATCGGGTCCGAGGTCGGCACCAGCGCCACCGGGGCGGCCTGGTGCGCGGCGGCCTGCAGCTCGTTCAGGGCGAGCGCCGTGGCCGGGGCGCCGGCGTCGGCGAGGTCGGGCGCGCGGTACGGCGTGCACCCCAGCGCCGGGAAGACGTGCGCGTCGAGCAGGGCGTTGTCGCTGCCGTTGACCGCGACACGGGCGCCGCGGCGGGCCAGGGCGGCGCGGTTCGCCGCGGTGTTCTGCGCGGTCGTGCCGTCGGCGAGCACCAGGTAGGTGGTGGTGACGTTGTCGCTCTGGTCCATGTCGACCAGGCCGAAGTCGCGCGTCGACGGGCACGGGCGGCCGTCGGCGGCGGTGCCGAGCCCCGGCACCTTCAGCTTGCCGGCGGCGATCGCGTTGCCGGCGGCGGTGAACACGGCGGGGGCGTTGCAGTACGCGAACTGGCCGAAGATCGAGTTCCGCTCGCCGTTGACGCACCGGCCGGCCGCGAGGCTGCCGTGGTCGCCGGCGAGGCGCAGCTGGTCGCCGTTGAAGCCGAACCACAGGCCGACGACCGCGCCGGCGGGCAGCTTCGGCGGGGCCGGCGGCACGGCGGGGCGGGCGCCGGCGTCGACGACCAGCGGGTTGTAGACCGACATGGCGCCGGTCGCCGGGTCGACGATCGTGGCCTGGACGAAGGCGGCCGAGCCGGCGTCGGCCTCGTGGCAGGGCGCCTCGAGGCGGTAGGGGGTCGCCAGGCCCTTCGCGCTCAACGGGTCGGCCGGCACGGCGAGCGTGCACGCGACCTCGGGCGCGTCCTGGCCGGCGAGGGCGGCCTGCGACGTGAGCGCGATGCCGCCGAGCACCGCGATCAACGCGGGCACGCCGAGGGTCAGCAGTGGCCGGCCCAGCCACCGGCGAAGACCGGTGGACTCGGGCCCCGAGCTGCGATGACCCGGCCGACCGGCCGGGCGTTGGTCGAACACGCCGCGCTCCTTGTCCTGGCGGAACACGGGCATCGGCGGGGCCGGGAGCCCGTGCGGCAACCTCGACGGCTACGGCCACGACCGTACTGCCGGGTCAGGGGCCGCAGCGGGCGGCGAAGGAAGGCATAACGGGGATTTGCAGTGCGCTAAAAGGAGCCAGGAGGCGTCAGGCGATGGGGCTCTTCGGGGCGAAGTAGCCGTCGTCGCCGGACTGGTACGCCCACACGTTCAGCGCCGGCCCCGCCAGGCCGCCGTCGCGGCCGAACCGGATGCGCCGGCCGAGCCCGTCGCGGTCCCAGGCGTCCACGAACTGCAGCATCGCCGGCCGCGTGGTCTTCCCGGCGCGCAGGCCCGCGAGCGCGATCCGGGCCGCGTCGTACGCCTCCGGCGCGTAGTACTCGGGCGTGTCGCCGAAGCGGGCCTTGAACTGGGAGCGGAACGTCTCCAGGCCCTGGGTCACGGGCAGGCAGGGGCAGGTGGCGTACGTGCCGTGGCCCGCGTCGCCGGCGGTCTTGCGGAAGGTCTCGGTGATGACCTTGTCGCCGGTCACGAGCGGGATCTTCGGCAGCACCGCCCGCAGCCGCTGCACGAACGGCGCGGTGTCGTCGGCCCAGCCGCCGAAGTAGACCGCGTCGGCGCCGCTGTGCCGGATCTGGTCCACGACCGGGGCCCAGTCGGTGCTGTCCTGGGCGACGGCGGCCTGCCCGGCCACGGCCGGTGCGCCGAGCGTGGCGGCCACGCGGGCCGAGACGTCCTTGCCGAAGGCGGTGTCGTCGCCGATCACGAAGACGTGCCCGGCCTTCAGGGTGTCGCGCAGGTACCGCGCCGCGGCGTCGGCCTGGTCGTCGTCGCTCGGCAGCGTGCGGTGAAAGACGGTCCAGCCCTTCGCCGTGAGGTTCGAGTCGCTCGCGGACGGGCTGATCACGGCCAGCCCGGCGGGTTCGAGGACCGGCACCGCGGACTCGGCCTCGTGGCCGTAGGTGGGCCCGACGACCGCGACGATCGACGCGTCCTCGGCGATCTTCCTCGCCGACTCCGCCACGTCGCCGGTGATCGCGGTGTCGTACTGCCGCAGCCGCACCTCGCACTCGTCCGGGTGCGCCGCGTTGTCCTGGGTCACGGCCAGGGTGACGGCGTCGAGCTCCCCCGGCCCGTCCCCGGCGGCGTCGCCGGTCAGCTCGCCCATGAACGCGATCGTCCGGGCGCACTCGTCCGGCCCCCAGGTGCCGCCGGCCGACGGGCTGCTCGCGTGCGGGATGACGGCGTTGGCGAGGCAGGTGAGCGCCAGGACGACGGCCACGGCCACGGCGACGAGGTCCCAGCGGGCCCGCCCCGGCCTGACCGGCGCGGGCGCGGGCTCGGGCGGCGGGGCCGGCGCGGATGCGCGCTGCTCGGGAGCCGGTTGCGAGCCTCCGAGGACGGTGCTGGACAGGCCGCGCGCCTCGGCGAGGCCGGCCCGCATGCCCTCCAGGTCGCCCGTGAGCTCCGACAGCCGCGACTCGGTGTCGCCCGCCCCGGCCGCGTCGTGCATGACGATCAGCTCGGCGACGCGCGCCCCGAGCCCCTCGAGGTCGAAGACCGCCGCCTCGATGCGGGCCAGCAGCGTGCGCCGGGTGGTGTCGAGCCGGTCGGCCACCGCGAGCTGCTGCTCGATCGCGTGCACCGACCGGTCGAGCTCGGCCCGCAGCGCCTCGTCGCCGGCCTCGTCGCGCTGGGCCGTCGCCGTGCCGAGGTCCCGCCGCAGCCGGTCGACCGGGATCTCCCGCAGCGAGCGCTCGATCGCCTTGACCTGCTCGGCGAAGCGGCGCAGGTCGGCGAGCACCTCGGCGGCGTGGTCGTCGACGTCGCCGATCTGCGCGCGCAGCACCGGGTCGCGGGGCGAGTCGGTCTGCTCGCGCAGCCGCGCCACGGCCGCCTCGGCCCGCTTGACCAGCCGGTCCGCGGTGACCGCCTCGGCCTTGGGCGGCCCCGACGGCCCTCCCCGCGCGCCGGCGGCCCGCCGGAACCGCACGCGCGCGACGATGCGCCACAGCGCGTAGCCGCCGGCGATGGCCAGGGCCGCCACCAGCCCGATCTCCCACGGACCGATCATGATCGCTCCACCGTCGTCTGCCGTGGAGCACGACGGTACCGCCGCCGCGCCAGTCGCGAGCTCAACACCGGCTGGGGATCACTGCGCCCGGACGGCCGCCTCCAGGTCGGTCCGGGTGAGCGCGGGCCGCAGCTGCAGGTCCTCGGCGGCCAGGTTGTCGCGGCCGCCCTGCTCGCGGTCGATCGCGCAGACGACCGCGACGATCTCGGCGCCCTCGGCCCGCAGCGCCCGGCACGAGGCCAGCAGCGCGCCGCCGGTGGTCACCACGTCCTCGATCACCGCGATGCGGCGGCCGGCGACGGGGAATCCCTCGGCCGCCTTCTCGGTGCCGTACGCCTTCGCCTCCTTGCGCACGAAGACCGTCGGCAACCCGGTGAGCTGCGACATCACGGTCGCGATGGGGATGCCGCCCATCTCCATCCCGGCGAGGGCGTCGCACTCGGGCAGCAGCTCGACCATCGCCGCGGCGACCTCGCGCAGCAGGGCGGGCTCGGCCTCGAACAGGTACTTGTCGAAGTACTCGCCGCTCACCTGCCCCGAACGGAGGCGGAAGGAGCCGGTCAGGTGGCAGGTCTCGTACACACGGCGCGCGAGCGGGCTGGTCATGCGATCAGTGTCGCGTACGCCGTGTTCAGGGCCTCCTACCGCACCCCTCGGACGTCCCACAGCCAGACGCCACCGATCAGCCGGCCGGGGCCGAACAGGTCGTCGAGGAGCCGGCGCTGGGCCGCGTACGCGGGGCCGGGCGGGGCCAGGACGATGGCGGTGCGCCAGTGGGCGAGGTCGGCCCGGGCCGCGGCGCGGTCGGCGTCGGTGACCGGCCGGGGATCGCGCAGCAGCCGGTCCAGCGGGCGGGACGGCGGGCCGACGATCGCGTGGCGGCCGGTGACGCCGCCCTCGGGGCCGAGAAAGTAGCCGTGCGAGAGGCGCATGTCGAGGCCGGTCGCGGTCGACCAGGACAGCGCCGTCCAGTGCTCGAAGTCGGCGAGGGGCACGACCAGTACCGAATGATCGGCATCGACATAGCCGCGCCACGCGCCGCCGCTGACGAACGACGGGACGGCCGGGCGGGGCTCGACCGGGGTGGGCGTCGGGGCGGCGGGGACGAGCAGCGCGGCGGCCAGGCCGATCGTGAGCAGGCGGGACGGCAGGCGGCAGCGGGCCGCGGCCAGGGCCGCGAGCGGGGCGAGACACCAGGTCAGGACCTCGCCGAGCCGGGTCGGCAGCAGGGTGTCGAAGAGCGGCAGGCGCGCCAGCGGGGCGTAGGGGCCGGGGATGCCGAGCGAGCGGCCGCCGAGGGTCAGGCCGGTGCCGAGCGAGAGCGCGAGGAAGACCGCGCCGGTGATCGCGAGCGAGCGGGTCAGGCGGTCGCGCCGCTGCCAGAGCACGAACGCGAGCGCGGCCAGCATGATCGGCCAGCCCAGGTGCGCGTGCTGCTCGGCCGAGAAGCCGGGGGCCGGCGGGTACTCGCTCCAGCGCACCGCGACCGAGGTGCGGGAGAACGAGGTCACGCCGAGCAGGTCGGTGTGGAAGGCGGTCATCTGGCGCTCGCCGCCGCGGTAGGCCCCGGTGCCGAAGAACTGGTACCAGAGCGGGTACGCGAGCACTGCGGTCGCCGCCAGGGCCGCGACGCCGAGGCCCGGCAGCAGGGGACGCCAGCGCACGCCGCGCCACAGCAGCAGGAACACGCCGAGCGCGAGGGCCGTGATGAACAGCGTCTCCTCGTTGATGAAGACCTGCCACACGACCAGCGCGGCGAGGACGAGGCCGTCGCGCAGGTACCGCCGCGAATCGAGCATCCGCACGACCCGCCACGCGATGACGGGCACGAGGAACTGCGCGGCGAGGTTGGGGTGGAAGGTGGCGTGGCCGACGACGCTGGGCGCGAACCCGCCGACCAGCCCGCCGGCCCAGGCGGCGGGCCGGGAGTCCACGACGTGCCGGGACAGGAGCCAGAACCAGGCGGCCGCGGTACCGCTCAGGGCCAGCACGATCAGCACGTCGAACGCGACACCGGGGCCGAGCAGCCAGGTGATCGGGGCCATGGGCACCCCGAGGCCGTACTGCGTCGTGTTCGCCATCCCGTTGACCCCGACGGGCGCGTTCATCCGGTCGATGAGCAGCGGGTTCCCGCCGCGCCCGAGCAGCCGGGCGGCCAGCGCGAGGTGCCATTCGGCCTGGATGCGGTCGCCGGGTGTGTACGGCAGCCGCTGCCCGGGATGGGCCAGCAGCCGCCCGCAGAGCACGACGGCGGCGAGCACGTAGCTCGCCACGGCGAGGAGATCGGCCCGGCCGCGGGTCACGGGCGAGTCTAACCGGGCGGTGGTCACACCCCCCGCGCGACCACCGCGCCGTGTCCTCGATTCTCCCGGTTCGGGGGTAGGGGTCGCACTCCCCAGTCCTGGTGAGCGGGTCAGCAGAGGTTCAGCTCCCTGGCCCAGAGCTGGGCGGCCGTGCGCTGGGGCAGGTTCCGCGGGGCCTCGGGGTGCACGAGGTGGTACTTGCGGCGGATCGAGCGCAGGTGGGTGTTCGCGGTGTCGATCGAGACGAAGAGGCGCCGGGCCGCGGCCGCCGTCGACAGGTGCTCGCAGCCGACCAGCCGCACCACCTCCAGCTCGCGCGGGGTCAGCTGGTGCTGCTGGCGCCGGGCCACGGCCGCGGCGAAGATCCGCGCCACGGCCTCCCGGGCCTGCCCGAGGGTGAGCCCGCAGCCCCGCGCGGCGCGCCCGAGCGGCTCGCCCTGCACGCACGCGCGCAGCACCCGCAGGTCACCGGCGGCCAGCTCGGCGCCGGACGGCAGGGGGCGGCGGCGCAGGTCGGCGTAGAACATCGCGGCGAGGGCCGCGGACAGGTGCAGCCCGTCGGCGTCGACGGCGCGCACGGCGGCGACGAGGCCGGCCGCGTCCTCGGACTTCTCCACGTAGCCGGCGGCCCCGGCGGCGATGGCGTCCAGCGTCTGCTCCTCGGGCGCGTACCCGGAGATGAGCAGCACCCGCCACCGGTGCGCGACCAGCGCCTTGACCGCCTCCGCGCCCGACAGTCCCGTCTCGAGGATCACGTCGCAGACGGCGAGGCCCGGCGGCCCGGACGCCAGGCACGCCGCGACGCTCGTCGCGAGGGGCCGGAGGGTGAAGCCGTGCCCGGCCAGCAGCGGGGTGAGCACGGTGACGAGGGGGCCGGCGACCAGGCGGTGGTCGTCGACCACGACTACGGGGCCGGCCACCGCAGCACCACCTTGGTCCCCTGGCCGGGCGCCGAGCTGACGTCCCAGCCGGCGCCGGCCGCGGTGACGGCCGGCAGCGACGAGGTGTAGCCGCGCCCGCGCGGGGTGCGGCCGGGGTCGAAGCCGGCCCCGCTGTCGAGCACCGAGATCTCCACGCCGTCCGCGGTCGCCTCGGCGAAGAGGACGACCTCGGCGTCGGCACCGGCGTACTTCAGCGCGTTCGCGAGGGCCTCGTGCGCGGCGGAGAGCAGGGCGGCGGCGACCTCGGGCGGGGGCTCCTCGTGGACGTACACCCGCGGGAACAGCAGCAGCCCGAGGTCGGCGAAGGTGGCCGCGAGCTCGAAGACCCGGGCCTCGAAGCCGTCGGCGGGCGCGTCGGCGGACAGCAGCGCCCGGGCCCGGATCGCGCCGCGGCGGGCGGCCCGGCGGGTGTCGCGCCCGACGCGCTCGTCCAGGGCGATCCCGTCGAAGATCGGCAGCACGCCGTCGTGCAGGGAGCGCCGGAAGCCCTCGCGGTGCAGGGCGAGGTCGAGGCGGCGGGCATGGGCCACGGCCGCGGCCGTCTGCGCCGCCATGCCGCGCATGAGGGTCGCGACGGCCAGTCCGGCGACGTACCAGACCACGAACCCGAGCAGGTCGGAGCCCAGCTTCTGGGAGACGTCGGGCCAGACCGAGGCCACCCAGGTGGCGCCGAGCAGCGCGACGGCCGCGGCCGCCCGCCACCGCAGCCCGACCGCGAAGGCGAGCACGACGGGGCTGACCAGGCTGACCGGGACGAGCTCGGTGAGCACGGCGTTGCGCTGCTCGGGCACGCCGGCCCGGGAGCCGGCGGCCATGAGCGCGACGCAGAACGCGGCGTCGGCGAAGGCCAGGAGCTGGTCGTCGCGCAGCCCCTCGTTGCGGCGGACGCGGCGCAGCACGAACAGGGCCCAGGCGGCCGCGGCGAGCAGGGCCAGGAGCACGAGCCAGGGTCTCGGGAGGTTGCGCCACTCCACCAGCGGTACGGCCAGGAACGGCACCGTCGCCAGCCGGACGTAGGCGACCATGCGGGCGAGGCGCTGCTCGTTGGCGCGGACGATCTCCTCGCCGGACTCGTCCGGGATCCGCGACCAGTCCAGCGCGGCCCGCACCCGCTCCGTCAACGCCATCGACGCCTATCGTGCCCGCCTTCGGGATCGACGGACATCGGCGCGTCGGCCCATCCATTCCGTGTCCGGGTCGCGTCCAGGCCGTGTCACCAAGGGGCCTCCCAGGGCGGACCTCAAGGTGACACGGCCGGCGCGCTCCCGCCCCCTCGGCGTGCCCCCAGTACGGCACAGGCGGGAGAGGTGCAACGACATTATTGCGGCAACTCGTACACATCGGTGGCCGGATGTCCCGCGCGTTCATGGACGCGCAGGACGGCCTCCCGGTCCGGCCCGTGGGCCAGCCGGAACACCAGCCCGGAGGCGTGGTCGAGCCAGTGCCGGTCGAACCGGACACCCTCGGCGACGGCGTGCTCGCGGTCGGCGTCCAGCGCCGCGGCCAGCTCCTGCGGGGTGACGTCCGCGTAGCCGGCGTGCACGTCCATGAAGGTCGGCATCGGCGTCAGGAGCCTTCCTGGACCTGGTAGATCTCGCCGGCGACGAGCCCGTGGGCCTCGCGGTGCACGGCCGCGGCCGCATCGGCCGTCGGCGCCTCGGCGAGGCAGAAGATCTTGCCGTGCGCCTCGTCGACCCAGTACCGCAGGTAGCTCACGTCGTACCGGCCCTGTGTGCGCAGGTCGGCCATGTGGGCCTTGACGACGTCGTCGACGGACACGCCGCCCTCGATGCTGTGGATGTCCATGTACAGCGGCATTGCCAGCGCCTCCTTCGGTTCGAGCGATGCACCGACCGTACGGATGGCGGGGGTGCCGGCGAATCGGGAAGCATTCCCCAGGTTTGGGTGGGTGCCTACCCGGTTTTGCGCGCGGCCTCGGCGCGGGTGGCCACGCCAAGCTTGGCCAGGACCGCGGACACGTGGTGGTCCACCGTCTTCACCGACAGGACCAGCCGCGCGGCGATCTCGGCGTTGGTCAGGCCCTCCGCGACCAGGTCGAGCACCTGCTGCTCGCGGCGCGTCAGGCCGTGCGGGTGCGCCCGGGTCGCCGTGCGCGGGCCGGCCGGGATCGAGCGGGCGCCGAGGTCACGCAGCCGCTGCCGGGCCACCCGCGCCGCCGCCGTCGCGCCGAGGTCGTCGAACGCGGCCAGGGCGCGGCGCACGCCGGGCTCGTCCCCGGCGCCGAGGCGGGCCAGGGCGGCGTCGTACGGGCAGCCGAGCGCGTCCCACGCCGCGGCCGCGCCCGCGTGGTCGCCGGCCCACTCGAGCGCGAAGGGCTCCGCGAGCTCGCCGCGCGCCGGACGGTCCGAGCCGGTGCGGCGCAGCCAGGTCGCGACCCAGCCGCGCAGCCAGCCGTCGGCGCGGGCGCAGACGTCGTCGGCAAGCTCCGCCTCGGTGCGCGCGTCGGAGTGCTTGCCCGCGAGCCAGCGCGCCTCGGCCCGGCCCAGCCGCGCCTTGATGATCCACTGGGGCTCGCCGGCGCCGTCGGCCGACTCGGCCGCCTCGTCGAGCGCCGCCCACACGCCGTCCTCGTCGCGCCGGGCGCGGATCGTGGCGTGGACGTACAAGGGATAGATCCGGTTGATCGGGGACGCCTCCTCGACCCGGGTGAGCACCTGCCGGCACAGCGCCATCGCCTCGTCCCAGTGGCCGGTGCGGGCGAGCGCGGAGGCGCGTTCGCCGCGCAGGCAGGTGCCGTACGTGTCCACGTCGTGCTCGTCGCAGTACGCGATCGCCTCGTGGTAGACGGGCTCGGCCTCCGCGTAGCGGCGCGCCCGGCAGAGCAGGCCGTAGAGGTTCGTGTACGCCCGCCCGGCCTTCTCGTCGTGACCGTGCTCGATCGCCACGTCCAGCGCGCGGCGCATGAGCGGGATCCACTCCTCGCCCAGCATGAGCCGGGCCACCGACTCGGTGTTGAGGGTGTCGCTGACCAGGTCGAAGCGGCCCAGCGGGGCGGCGATCGCCTGCGCGCGGCCGGCGAGCTCGGTCGCCTCGGCGTAGCGGTCGGCGAGCATGTGGTGCTTGGCGAGGTGCCCGTAGGCGAGGGCGAGCTCGCCGCTCGGGCCGAGCGGCTCGAGCACGGCGATGGCCGCCTCGGCGTCGGCGAGCGCCTCCTCCCCGCGACACAGGCTGACCCCGGCGGCCGAGCGCATCCGCAGCGCATTGCCCTCGCGCAGGCCGTTGCCCGCCGCGCGCCACAGCACTCGGCCCCGCTCGGCCGCCTCCGCCACGCCCGCCCAGGCGTCGATCATCGACAGCTCGAAGGCGAGCGCGTCAAGCAGTTCCGGATCGTTCCCGTCGGCCCGCACGGCGCGGTGGTACTGCGCCGCCGCCTCCCGGTGCGAGCGGAGCCCGGCCGCGGCCCGGGCCGCGCGCACGGCGTGGTGCAGGGCGGCGGCCCGGTCGCCGGCCGCCTCGGCGTGGTGGGCCAGGCTCGCGTCGTCGCCGGAGCCGAGCCGCTGGAGCGCGGCGAGCACCGCGGCGTGCGCGGGTGCGGTTCGATGCGGCGGTACGGCCTGCTCCACCGCCAGCCGCGCCAGTTCGTGACGGAATCGCAGCCCCGCGCCGTCCCCGGTCAGCAGGCCGGACGCGACGAGATCGTCGAGCGCCTCAGGGGTGGCGCCGGTGGCCTCGGCGAGCAGGCGCGGGTCGACGCGGGTGCCGATCAGGGCCGCGGTGTCGAGCACGGCGCGCGCGTCCGGGCGCAGTCGCGCGGCCCTCGCGAGCACGGCGTCGGCGGCGGACGCGGGGATGCCGGCGGTACTGTCGCGAACCAGCTCGGTCACGAAGTACGGGTTGCCACCGGTGAGGCGGTACAGCTCGGCCGGGTCGACCCCGCGCTCCCGGGCGAGGGCGCGCACGGCCGGCTCCGACAGCGGGGCGAGGCCGATGCGGCGGGTGCCGCGCTGCGTGCCGAGGTCGCCGAGCGCGAGGCGCAGCGGGTCACCCCGCGACAGGCCGTCGTCGCGGTAGGTGAGCACGGCGACGGTGCCGCGCAGCCGCCGGCCGAGGTAGCGGATCCAGTCGACCGTCGCCTCGTCGGCCCAGTGCAGGTCCTCGACCACGAGGACGTCGACGTCCCGCAGCGCGCGCAGGGTCACGGCGAACAGCTCGTCCCGGTCCGCCGAGCGCAGGTCCAGGCCGAGCTGGTCGGCGATGTCGAACAGCGGGCCCAGCGGCCGCGGCGTGAACAGACCGTCACACAGGCCCCACACGACGTTGGGCCGGCCCTCGGTGAACGCCTCGACGAGCGCGGTCTTGCCGACGCCGGCCTCGCCGCCGACGAGCACCAGGCGGGCCTCGCCGGCGTGCGCCGCGCGGGCGTACTCGGTCAGCGACGCGAGCGCGGACTCCCGTTCCAGCAACCGCACGGCTGCTACCGGTCGCGCGGACCGTAGCGCTGCTCGGCGCGCGCCCGGGCCCGGGCGGCCTCGACCTCGCGGTCGCGCGGCGGGGTGCGGGTCACCAGATTGTCCAGCAGTGTCCGGGTCGCCTCGGTGACCGCCTGCACGGCGGCGTCGAAGGCCTCCTGGTTCGCCGCGGCCGGGCGGGTCATGCCGGCGACCTTGCGCACGTATTGCAGCGCGGCGGCCTCGATCTCGTCCTCGGTCGCGGGCGGCTCGAAGTTGTTCAGCACGCGGATGTTCCTGCACATGCCGTCCACGATGCCAGGCCCGCGGAAAAATGTCGCACCCCCTCGCTAGTCTGCCGGGCATCCGATCAACGAGGGAACGGAGGCAACCCGGATGGCGTGGCTCGCGGCCGGCGGCGGCTATGAGGTGACCCTGGATGCAGGGCGCATAGCGTGCCGTAATCAGAAGGGCAAAGTGCTCAGGTCGTTGCCTCCGGCGCTGCGCGACGACCCGGTGGTGGCCGGGCTGCGGCAGCTGACCGAGTGGCTGGGCCGGCACGAGGCCGAGGTCCGCGAGCAGGTCGACCTGTGGATGATCCGTTCCCTGCCGGTGCCGGCCGAGCTGCTGGCCCGGGTCTGGGCCGACGAGACGTGGCGCGCGGCGCTGACCGACCTCGTGGTCGCGGTGCTCGACGAGGACGGCTCGTTCGACCCCGACGAGGCCGGGTTCCTGCGCGACGCCACCGCCGACGGGATCGGCGTCGTGAACCTCGACGGCGAGACGGTCCGGCTCCCGGCCGAGCGGGTCGCGGTGCCGCACCCGACGCGCCTGCCGGACCTGGAGGACCTGCGCGAGTTCGCCGCCGACCTCGGCGTCAAGCAGTCCGTCGACCAGCTCTTCCGCCAGACCTGGACCCGCCCGGCGGAGCTGGAGCCGGGCGCGGCGAGCGTGCGCGACTACGCCGGCGGCCGCTTCGCCGAGCTGCGGCACCTGCTCGCCCGGGCCGGTTCGCTGGGCTATCCGGTGCGGGGCGGCTACGCGGTCTGCCGCGTGTTCGAGGACGGGCGCGGCCTGGAGGCCCGCAGCTGGGTCGGGGCCGACGATCCCTACACGGAGGCCGAGACCGGCGACCTGGTGTTCGTCCACCCCGACGGCAAGTCGATCCCGCTCGCCGAGGTGGGGCCGGTCGCCTGGTCCGAAGGCATGCGCATGGCCGCGGCGCTCTACGCCGGCCGAGTGGTCGAGGAGTCGAAGGAGGAGGACGCGTGAGCGAGGCGTTGCTGGACGCGGGGGCCGTGCTGCCGCTCGGGTCCTCTGTCGAGAAGGACACCGTCGACACGCTCACGACGCGGGAGTATGCGCACCCGGTGCTCGGCGAGCGCAAGGTGGTCCGGCTCGTGCCGGGCACGCTCGGGCAGGCCGAGGACCTCACGATGGAGTTCCTGGGCTTCGCCGCGCCGCAGACCGTCGCCGAGGTCGGCCTGGTCCGCCAGCAGGCGCTGGGCTTCCCCGCCTGGGCGCTCGTGCACGACCCCGCCAACGGCCACCACGCGCTGGCCCTGGTGAAAGACATCGAGCGGCTCGTGCGGGTCGCGAAGTCCCGCATCGGCCCGGCCCGCGACGGCTTCAACGAGCTCGGCGACCGGCTGGCCCGCGCGGTGCCGCACTTCCTGCCGACGTTCTACGAGGAGGCGGCCCGCGCGTTCCTGGCCGCCGACAGCCAGACCTACGCGGCGAGCATGTTCGGCAAGGCCCGCGAGGCCGAGCGCACCTACGCGCTGGAGATCGACGAGGAGCGGCAGCACACCGTCTTCCTCGAGTTCGCCCTCGCCGGCGCGCTGACCGCCAAGTCGCTCGCCCAGCACGCCCGCGACCTCGCCGGGCGGTGCACGCCCGCGGTCGCCTACGAGCGGTTCCGGCGGCTGTGCCTGGAGCGGACGCTGGGCGGGATGCCGCCCTACGCGCAGATGCACGTCGACCTCGGGCGGCTGGCCAAGGCGGCCAAGCTCGGCCCGGAGGAGGACGAGGCGCTGCTGACCGAGCTGCTCGCGGCGCCGTCGCTGCTGCGGGCGCCCGGCGGATTCTGGAAGGCGTATCGCCCGGCCCTGCTGCGCATCGCCAAGCGCGACCCGAAGGTCCGCGGCCAGCTGCTCGGCATGTTCCCGCAGGACTGCCCGTTCGAGACGTGGCTGGAGATCCTGGAGGAGACCGGGGCCACCGAGGCGCTCACCGGCGCGGCCGGCACGGTCGACGCGCCCGCCGAGTCGCCGGACGGGCCCGCGGGCTGGCTCGTGCGCGCCGACCGCAGCCGGGGCTGGCGCAAGCGGCGCAACGCGCGCTACCTCGCGCTGGCCGAGCGGATGGCGCCGCGGCTCATCGCCGACGGCACGCCGCTGGAGCTGGCCACCTCGCACGGCCGCGTCGACCTGGACCTCGCCGACCTCATGCTGAGCCTGGACGTGCCGATGGCCGAGGCCCACGAGCACGCGCGATGCGACGTCGGGGTCTGGCTCGGCGACGACGGCGAGGGCCGTCGCGACCTCAGCGCCGTGGCCGGCCACGAGCGCCTGCGCGGGCTGGTCGCCGCGAGCATCGAGGGGCACCTCCACACGTTTTACCGCTCGGAGGATGCCAAGGTCGACGCGGTCAAGGTCAGCCAGGTGGTCGCGGTGCCCGGCCTGCGCACCGCGCTGCACTGGTGGCTGGACCGCCTCGCCGACCGGGTCGAGGCGCAGGGCCTCACCACGATCGGGCACGAGCTCGACCGGCTCACCCTCGTCGCCTCCCCGGACGGGCTCGCGGTCAACCCGGAGGCGATCGCCCGGATCACCGCGTTCGACCTCGGCCCGGTGCTCGGCCGGACGCTGCGGGCCGGGGTCCTCGACGAGCTCGGGTGGCCCGCGCTGGAGGCCGCCACCGAAATGCTCGGCGGGCTGGACCGCGGCGCGCTGACCGAGAACCTGTTCATCACCCCGCAGTGGCCGGCGCTGGTGCTGCGGCGCAACGACCGGGTGCTCGTGATCGGCGACGAGGGCGTCGAGCTCGACCACACGCTGCGGGTCCCGGCCGACGAGCTGCGCTACTCGTGGCACGTTGCGGTCCGCTACGTCGACGGGCAGCTGCTGGTGGGCTGGAACCGCAGCGGGGAGCGGGCCGGCTACTGGAGCGGCGCCCCCGACGACGTGTTCACCGCCGCCGAGGACGGGCTCAACGACCTCGGCGAGCACTCCCTGCCGCTGCCCGGGGGCGGGCGCACCGCGGGCGGGCGGCCGCTGCGGGCCGGTGACCGCAAGGCGCAGGAGCTCGGCGCGGTCGTGAGCGACGGGCGGCACCACTGGGTGCTGCGGCACGAGCCCGACTATTCGTCGCGGTGGTATGAGTACGACGCCGCCACGGGCGAACGCGGCCGCGCCTCGCTGCCGCGCTTCTTCGAGGACGGCGCGACCGACGGCCAGCAGCTCGACGCGGGCAACTGCGGCATCCGGCCGGCCTCGCCGCGCATGGCGCAGAGCCCGCTCGGCGCCCACGACGGGCTCGTCGGCTGGCGGGTGCGGCGCACCGACGGCGGCCAGGCCGGCGAGGGCGTCGACGGCCGCGCGTTCGCGATGGCCAACCCGCCCTCGTCCCGCTCGGGCAACGCCGGCGTGCTGGGCGGCGGCATCCGCTTCCCCGGCTCCGACACGGTGCACGGCCTCTACGTCGAGCGCGCCTGGCGGGCCGTGGTCGTGCACCTCTACACGCCCGACGGGCTCTGCTTCGCCCGGACCAGCACCACCGGCGAGAGCGGCCCGTTCGCGGAGGCCACCGCGCTCGTGCCGCACGTGGCCTACTGGCACCAGCTGCGCCCCCGCGACGAGGCCGGCTCCCGGGCGCTGCGGGCGTTCGGCGACGACGCGGCCGGCACGCTGATGGCCACGGTGGCGGCCCTGGCCGGCGCCGAGGCCGACCGGGCCACCATCGCCGACGAGGCCGTGCGGGACGCGGTCCGGGCGGCGCTGCCGGAGCTGAGCCACCCGGCGCTGCTCGCCGGCGTCGGCGGGGTCGTGCGGCACGCGGCCCGGGCGGCGCTGCGGCTGGCCCGGCTCACCGGCGTCACCGAGGAGATCCTGGCCGGCGGCCCCGCGGCCGCCGCGCTGCAGAACCCCGACGCCCATCTGGCCGCCGACGGCGTGCTCAACGACGCCCTCTCGGGCCTCATCCCGAGCTGCTACGACCACGGCCGCGAGTGGGTCAGGCACTTCATGGACTGCGGCGCCGCGCTCACCGGCGGCGAGCCCCGCACCCCGCTCGAGGACTGGTGCCGCAACGGCGACCTCGACTGGTGGGACACGCTCGGCGTGCTGCCCTCGGTCCTCCTGCGCGCGGCGTCCCCGGCCACGAAGCCGGAGCACCGCGCCGCGCTGCTGGACGCGCTCGGGGTGATCGCCGGCTCCGGGCTGCTCGACGGCGCCGGGCGCACCCGCCGGGTCGGTATCGGCCCGGACAGCGGGCGGCCCGAGATGACGGTCGGGCAGACCTACGAGTCCGGCCCCGGCCGCACGTTCCTGCCGTTCCAGGTCTCGCCGCACGACGGCACGGCCAGCGGCATCGAGCACTCGGCCGACGGCCGGTTCGGGGCGGTGCCCGGGCACGAGATCCGCTTCGCGCGCGAATACGACCGCCACGGCATCGACCGCGACGGCGTGCTGCGGTTCGTCGCGGCCGGCCGGGCCCTCGCCGCCGACGGTGGCGGCGGGTCCACGGCGCTGCTGCACCCGGACACGGTCCGCGCGCTGTCGGCCGCGGGCGGGATCAGCCTCGCCGAGGCCACGGTGCTGCTGTCCGGCGCGGCCGACGCGCGGCAGTGGTCGGCCACCAAGGAGGGCTGGGAGCCCGCCGACCCGACGGTCACCGACTACGCCATCGAGACCGCGATCGACCACCTGCGGCGGGACCCGACGCTGGCCCCGAAGATCAGCGGCGCCCATGCGGCGCTGGTGCCCGCCGACCCGGCGCAGCTGTGGACCACCGGGCCCGACCCGGCGCGGTTCGGCGCCTGGCGGACCGAGCAGGTCGGCGCCCGCACCCCGGTGAGCGACGAGCTCATCACCGAGTTCCGCCGGGCCGTCACCCAGTCCACCCTGAGCCCGTCGTCGTTCCTGCACGGCGTGGCCAACCCGGGCACGTGCAAGTGGCTGCAGGCGCCCGACCAGGGCGTCGACGGCGCCGAGCTGCTCCTCGCCGTCGCCCGCGGCCTGCCCTGGCTGGTGCGCCGCCTCCCCGCCGGCGACCCGATCCGGGCCACCCTGCCCGGCGTGCTGGAGTCCGTGCGCCGGCTCACGCGGGACCCGGCCTTCGAGGTGGCCGTCGCCGGCTCCGACGAGACCTCGATGGACAAGGCCCTCGCCCAGCTGGGGCTGGACGTCGAGCGCGGCGAGCACGAGCTCGACGCCGGGCTGTTCGTGATCTCCGCCCAGGGCTACTGGCGGCGGGCCCGGGTCCGCACGGCCCGCATGGACGGCCCCGGCGACCGGCGGGTCGACGCGCTCATCGCGGCCCTCGACGGCGCGCCGCAGGGCATCGTGGCGCTGCGGGCGATCCTCGGCGACGACATCGCGCGCTGGCTCGACGCGCCCGATGTCGAGGCGCCGCACGACCCGTCACGCTCGGCGCCGCAGCTCGTCGCCGAGGTCGCCGACCGGCACGGGCTCAGCGCCGACGCCGCCGCGCTCTACCTGCAGCTGCTGACCCTGCCCGACCCCACCGACCGCAACGTGGCCGGGTGGACCGGGTGGAAGCCGGCCCGGCTCAAGGCCGCCCGCGCCGAGCTGCTCGGCACCGACCTCGTCGTGGAGGCCAAGCGGCCGCGCGCGGGACGGTCGCTGTTCCTGCCCGGCGGGTGGATGGCGTGGAAGGCGCCGCTGCCGCCGCTGGAGCGGTGGAAGCTGCCGCTGCTCATCGGGGCGGGCGAGGACGGCACCGCGCTCGGGGCCGTGGTCCCGGTCGCGCCGGCGCCGCAGCTGTTCGCGATCGCCTGGGAGCGGATCACGTCCGGCGACACGCCGCGCTTCGAGGAGCTGCAGACGCGGGGCCGTCGATGAGTGCTGTTTCGTTGTCCGCGTTCTTCTGGAAGGGCCGTTCATGACCGCCACTGTGACCGCTCCCCGGCAGGTCGATCCCGCCGAGCACGCGCACGCGACCGAGCTCGCGTTCCTCGCCGCGTTCGACGGCGGGGCGCGGCCGCCCGGCTGGCGGCTGACCCCGCGGGCCGTCGTCACCTTCATCGTCGGCAGCGACGGGGAGCTGGCCCTGCCCAAGGGCAAGCGGCCCGAGGGCGTGCCGGCGAAGCTGGAGATCGCCCGCAAGTTCGTCGGCGACCGCGCCCTCGTCGAGCGGTGCGTGGTCACCCTCGCCGGGGAGCGCGGGCTGCTGCTCGTCGGCGAGCCCGGCACCGCCAAGTCGATGCTGTCGGAGCTGCTCGCGGCCGCCGTGTGCGGCACGAGCGAGCTCGTCGTGCAGGGCACCGCGGGCACGACCGAGGACCAGCTGCGATACGGCTGGAACTACGCGCTGCTGCTCGCGCACGGCCCCAGCCCGGAGGCGCTCGTGCCGTCGCCGGTGCTGACCGCGATGCGGGCCGGGCAGGTGGCGCGGATCGAGGAGATCACGCGGTGCCTGCCGGAGGTGCAGGACGCGATGGTGTCGATCCTGTCCGACCGGCGCATCGCGGTGCCCGAGCTGTCCGGCACCGACGGCGCGACCGTCCACGCCGCGCCGGGCTTCACGCTCATCGCCACCGCGAACCTGCGCGACCGGGGCGTGTCGGAGATGTCGGCGGCCCTCAAGCGCCGCTTCAACTTCGAGACCGTCGGCCCGATCCCCGACCTGGCGCAGGAGACCGCGCTGGTCGGCCGGCAGGCGCGGGCGGCCCTGGACCGGGTCCAGACGCCGTTCGAGGTGGACGAGGCGGTCCTCGAGGCGCTCGTGACCGCGTTCCGCGACCTGCGGGCCGGCCGGTCGGTCGAGGGCTGGGAGGTCGAGCGCCCGTCGACGGTGATGAGCACGGCGGAGGCGGTCGCGGTGGCGACATCGCTGGGCCTCGCCGCCGCATACTTCCCGGGCGACCGCGACGTCCTCTCCCTGCTGCCCGCTCACCTGCAGGGCGTCGTGTGCAAGGACGACCCGGCCGACGGCGCGAAGCTGCTGGGCTACTGGGACGGCGCGGTGCGCCGCCGCGCCGAGGAGGGCGCCCGCCTGTGGAGCCGGCTGTGGGAACTGCGCGATGTCCTCAAGCCGTGACGCAATCGGCGACGGCGCGCCGCTCCCGGGCAGCGCGCCTTCGCCCTACGGGGATGGCGCGCCTTCGCCGCGCTTGATTGGTGCCGCTTCGGCCGCGCTGCGCTCGGTGGCGTCGGGCGTTGCGGGGGCCGGGGGTGCATCCGGTGGGGCCGGGTTCGCCGGGGTCGATCCGGACGAGGCGATCGCGGCCCTGGCGGGGGCCACGGTGCCGTTCCTCATCGGGGTGCGGCACCACTCCCCCGCGCTGTCGGTGGTGATCGGGGAGCTGCTCGACCGGTTCCGGCCCGAGGTGCTGCTGCTCGAGCTGCCGGCCGAGTTCGCGTCCTGGTTGCCCTGGCTGGCCGACCCGGGCACCGCCGCGCCGGTCGCGCTCGCGGGCGTGCGCGGGGCTGACGGGAGCCCGGCGTTCTACCCGTTCGCGGACTTCTCGCCGGAGCTCGTGGCCGTGCGGTGGGCGGCGAAGCACGGGGTCGAGGTCGTGCCGTGCGATCTGCCCCTTGCTTCCCGCGTCTGGCACGATCCCGCGTCGGCGTCGCCCGCGGTCGTGGACTCCCCGGAGTCGGAATCGGAGTCGGGGTCGCCGGCGCCGGGGTCGGCGTTCGGCGACGCGCTCCGGCAGGCGGCCAGCGGGCGGCCCGACGAGGACATGTGGGACCGGGTCGTCGAGGCCCGCGCGCCCGGGTCGGACCCCGAGGCGGTGCGGCGGGCGGCGCTGCTCGTCGGGTGGGCCATGCGGACCGACGCGGCGACCGGGCCGGGCGTGTCCGAGCTCGACCTGCGCCGCGAGGCCTGGATGCGCCGGTGCCTGGCCGCGGCCGGGGACCGGCGGGTGGCGGCCGTCGTCGGCTCGTTCCACGCCGCCGCGCTGCTCACCGGCGCGGCCGGCACCGATGCCGGACCCGGCGCGAAGGACACCGCCGCGCTGCTCACCGACCCGGCCGCTGCTGACGCCGGACCCGGCTCGAACGACACCGAACTCGGCGCGGAAAAGGCCGAACCCGGCGCGAAAAAGGCCGGGCCCGGTGCGAAGGGCGCCGGACCCGGCGCGGAGGAGGCGTTCGCGAGCGAGCGGGGGGCCGCGGGTTCGGACGTGGTCACGTCGCTGGTGCCCTACAGCTTCGCTTTGCTCGACTCGCGGTCCGGGTACCCGGCCGGGATTCGGGACCCGCGGTGGCAGCAGGCCGTGGTCGACGCCGCCGGGCGGGCCGAGGGCGTGGAGGCGGCCGCGCTGTCCTCCGTCGTCGAGGTCTGCGCGCGGGTGCGGGCCGGCGGGCATCCCGCCGGGCCCGCCGAGGCGCGGGAGGTCGTGCGGCTGGCCGGCGATCTCGCCCGGCTGCGGGGGCTGCCCGCGCCCGGGCGGGGAGAGCTCGTCGAGGCGCTGCAGAGCGTGCTCGCGCACGGGGAGGTGCTCGGGCGCGGGCGCGTCGTCGCGACCGCGATGGAGGCGGTGCTCGTCGGGGACGTGCGCGGCGCGCTGGCGGCGGGGGCGCCGCGGTCGGGACTGCGCCCGGCGGTGACCGCGCTGCTCGAACAGCTGCGGCTGCCCGTGGCCGGCGCGGCGGTGAAGGACCTGCGGCTCGACCCGCTGCGCTCCGAGCTCGACCGGCGCCGGGACGTGGCGCTGCGCCAGCTCGCGGCGTGCCGGATCCCCTACGCCGAGTCCACCGGGGTCGAGGGCACGGCCGGGGTCGATGCGCTCACCACGCGGTGGAGCGTGGAGTGGACGCCGGGGACCGAGGCGATGCTCGACGTCGCCGGGGTGCGCGGGGTCACGCTCGCCCAGGCGGCCGAGGGGGCGCTGCGGGAGCGGCGGCGGCGCGAGGAGGGCGCGGAGGGCGCGACCGCGGCGCAGATCATCGGCGGGCTGGCGGCGGCGGCCGAGTGCGGGCTGGCGGGGCTGGCGGCCGAGCGGCTCGCCGAGGTCGCCGAGCACGTCCCGGCGAGCGCCACGCTCGAGGAGCTGATGGCCGCCCTGGGCCTGCTCGACCGGTTGCGCCACGGGCACGTCCCGGGGCTGCCGGCCGCGGTCGCGGCGGGACTGGCCGACCTCGGGGCGCTGGGCGATGCGCTGGAGGCGGCGGCAGTGCGGCAGGTCGACGGCCTCGCCGGCTCCGACGACCTCGCGGACGTGCACGCGCTCGTGGCGCTGGGCCGGCGCGCCGACGCCGCCGGGGTGGGGCTGCGGCTCGCGGACGCGCTGCGCCGGCTGGCCGCGGACGGCACGCCGACCATGGCGGCCGCGGCCGGCGCGGTCGAGGTGCTGCTCGGGCTCGCGGAGCCGGCCGTGCTCGGCGCGCGCGTCGCGTCCTGGGTGGACGCGGCGGCCGACGACGACGCCCGGCGACGGCTGCTCGGGCACCTGCGGGGGCTCCTGGCCGCCGCGGAGCCCTTGCTGCAGTCCGGCCCCGACGCGCTGGACGGGCTGCTCGACCGGGTCGCGATGCTGCCCGACGACGCGTTCCTGGCCCGGCTGCCGGCGCTGCGGGGCGGGTTCCAGGCGGTGAGCCCGGCGGGGCGGGACCGGCTGCTGTCGGTCGTGCGCGACCGCCTCGGCGACACCACCCCGGCCGACGTCGCCGACGTGGACCCCTCGGCCCTGCTGCGGCTCCTGCTCGCGGACCGCGCGGGCCGGGCCGCGGCCGAGTCGCTGGGCCTGATGCCACCCGCGACCGCACCGGAGGCCACCGAGTCCGCCACGACCGCGTCCGACGAGGCCGAGCCCGCCGCGACCGCAACGGACGCCACCGAGCCCGCCACGACCGCACCCGACGAGACCTCGCCCGCCACGACCGCACCCGACAAGGCCGAGCCCGTTACGACCGCGCCCGACAAGCCCGACAAGGCTGAGCGGAGCCTGGCCGTCATCGACCGGTGGCGGCTGCTGCTCGGGCGGCAGGACCAGCAGATGGGTGCGGCCGCCCGGCGGTACGCCACCGCGCTCGACGAGCTGTACGGGAGGGGGCGCGGCGAGGGTTCTGCGGCCGACGCGGCCGGACGGGCCGGGCGGGAGGCGCCGTTCCCCGGCGTGCGGGAATGGGCCGAGGAGCTCTCCGCGCTGTTCGGGCCCGGCATCCGCGAGGAGGTGCTCGCCCGGGCGGCCGAGGGCGGGCGGCGCGACGCCGTCATGCTGCTCGAGCCCGAGGCGGTCAATCCCTCGGTCGAGCTGCTGCAGACCGTGCTGTCGCTCGCCGGCGGCATGCCCGAGAGCTCCCTGGCCCGGCTGCGGCCGCTCGTGGCCCGGATCGTCGACGAGCTCACGCGGCGGCTCGCGACCCGGCTGCGGCCGGCGCTCGCGGGGATCAGCACGCCGCGGCCGACGTACCGGCCGGGCGGGCCGCTGGACCTGCCGCGCACGCTGCGGGCGAACCTGGCCACCACCCGGCGCGACGAGGACGGGCGGGTGCGGGTCATCCCGGAGCGGCCGGTGTTCAAGACCCGGGCGCGCCGCGGGGTCGACTGGCGGCTCGTGCTCGTCGTGGACGTGTCCGGGTCGATGGAGGCCTCGATCATCTGGTCCGCGCTGACCGGGGCGATCCTGGCCGGGGTACCGGCGCTCACGACGCACTTCGTCGCCTTCTCCACCGAGGTCGTGGACCTGACCGACCGGGTCGGCGATCCGCTCGGCCTGCTGCTGGAGGTGCGTGTCGGCGGCGGGACGCACATCGCGAAGGGGCTGCGGCACGCGCGCAGCCTCGTGACGGTACCGTCGCGGACCCTCGTCGTCCTCGTCAGCGACTTCGAGGAGGGCTACCCGATCGGCGGGCTGCTCGCCGAGACGCGGGCGCTCGCCGAGTCGGGCGTGACCGTGCTCGGCTGCGCGAGCCTGGATGACGCCGGGCGGCCGCGGTACTCGGTGTCCGTCGCCTCACAGCTCGTCGCGGCCGGAATGCCGGTCGCCGCGCTGAGCCCCCTGGAGCTGGCCCGCTGGGTCGCGGAGAAGGTGAAACCGTGAACGCATCGCTGCCCCCGATCGACGCGCCGGTCCTGGTGGAGGCGGTCGACGGGCTGCCGGCCCGGCTGCGCAAGAAGCTCGACGACGCCGTGGGGCGGTTCGCGGCGCTGGCGGTGGTCGCCGACGGGGATCGGTACACGGTGGCGATCGACGACGCCACGACCGTCACGCTGCTGGCGCCGGGCGGGGTGGTGCGCACGGCCGCGGAGGTGACGTGCACCTGCCTGCTGGCGCCGAACTGCCTGCACCGCGCGGGCGTGCTGTCCAACGCGCCGGTCTGGGACGCCTCCGCGACACCGGAAGGGACGCCTGAGGTCGAGGTCGAGGTCGCGGCTGAGGTCTCGGCTGAGGTCGCGGCCGGGGACAAGGCGCCCGAGGCGCCGGGCGACGAGCTCGGGGTGGCCCAGCGGGCGGCCGTCGAGCAGGTCTGGCGGGCGGCCGTGGCGGTGCTCGGGGGCGGGGTCAGCGGGTCGGGTACCGTGGCGCGGGCGGCGCTGCTGCGGGCGGCGCACGAGGCGCAGGCGACGAAGGTGTACAAGCTGGCGGCCGCGGCCCGGGTCGTGGCCACGCAGCTGCAGGCGGCCCGCGGGGACGACGCGCACTACCGGCTCGCGGATCTCAGCGACGCGATGCGGGAGCTGCTGCTCGTCGCGCACGCGCTGCGGACCGGGGCGAGCACCGAGCTGGGCACGGCGCGGCGGCAGTACCACGTCGAGGGGAGCCTGCGCCTGTACGGCCTGTGCTGCACGGCGGTGCTCGCCGGGACGGGGCACGCGGGGGTCGTGACGTACGCGGCGGATCGCGACGGTCGCCTGTGGATGGTCGCCGACGTGATGCCCGGCGACGCGAAGCGCGCGGCCCGCGGCGGGGACGCGACCCTCGCGATGGGCGAGACGGCGCTGACCCACCGGGGGTTCACCCGGGCGGGGCTCGTGGTCACCGGCGCGACCGCGGCCGGCAGCCGGCAGCTCGGGGCCGGACGCGGGGTGCGGGCGGTCACCGCCTCCGGGGCCGCCTGGCACGAGGAGCCGCTGGCCGGGCTGTGGGCGGAGCCGGTCGCCGCGCAGGTGCACCGGGCGTTCGCGGCGCTGGCGGAGCCGCTCACCGAGCGGACCGCGGGAGCCGATCTGCTGTTCCTGACGGTGACGGTCCGCGGCACCGACGGGGATGCGATCCAGGCCGAGCACGCCGACGGCACCCCGCTCACGCTGCGGGTCGCCGTGGATCATCCGGCCCTCGGCTACCGGGAGAACCTGCGCGTGCTCGGCCGCGCGGCCGGCCTGCGGATGCTGCTGATCGCGCGGCCCGACCCCGGGCGGCCCGGCACGGTGCTCCCGCTGGCCGTCGCGCCGGTCGAGGGCGAGCAGTGGCGGGTCGAGGGCCACGCCGACCTCGCGTTCGACCGGCTCCACAGCAGCCAGCTGCCGCAGGAGCACCTGCGCGAGGAGGTGGCCTCGGCCCGCCCTGCCGCGGCCGGGCCCGCCGCCGAGGAGGTGTGGCGCCCGGCCGTGCGCGATCCGGCGCTGCAGCTGCTGAGCGCGCAGGTCGAGCGCACGGTCAACGGCGGCCGGGTCATGCTCACGTTCCCGGCCGGCCGCGGCCCGTCGGACGCGACCCGGCTGCGGCGGGCCCGGCTCGACGCCGGCGCGGCGCTGCTGGACCGGCTCGTCGCGGCCGCGAACGACCGCCCGCGCAACGCGTTCGGCCGCCTCGGCGACGACGACGGCACCGCGTTCGCGCAGGCCTGGCTGGCCGCTGCGACGTACGCCGACGCCGCCGCCCGCGCCCTGGCCGAGGCGTCCTGGCTGGGCTGAACATTTCGCAACTTTTCGTTGCCGGGCTACAAGCGCCGAGGGTTGGTGAGCGCGGGGGCCACCGGGGCGCCCGCCTTCTCCGCCGATCGCCACAAGACGAAGACCCACGGCACGCACCGGCCCGAGGCCATCTCGCCCAGCAGCCCGCCCGACGCCACCGTCGGGACGCCGTACTCGGTGCAGCTGTCCTCGAACACCGTCGGGGTGGGAACCCATCGTCGCGGTCGGCGCCGCGCCGGACGGCACCGCCCGGGCGCTGAGCCTGGCCGTGACCGTCGCGGCTGCGGCTGCGGCTGCGGCTGCGGCGCCCGCGGCGGGCTCCGGCTCGCTGCCCGTCACCGGGAGCAACCTCGCCGGAGTCACCACGCCGGCCCTGCTGAGCCTCGCGCTCGGCGTGGCCCTGCTCGCCGCGGGCCGGGTCCGGCGGGGGCTGCGCAGCCGGCTGCTGCCGCCGCGGTGCGCGTACAACTGCTGACGCTTCTTGCCGTCACCGGGGCCGGGGGAACGGCGTCCGGGGGCACCCGGTCAGGCCGGCTCGCCGGCCTCGGGCTCGGTCGTGCGGAAGCCGCGCATGGGCACGTCCGTCCAGTCAAGCGCCTCGAAGCCCCACAGCTCCCGCAGCACCACGTCGCCCAGCTCGAGGGGGTGGAAGGGCAGCGGATACTCGCCCTCCTCCTCGTCCGGCTCGACCGGGTGCTCGCCGGCCCAGAAAGGGCGCTCGAACGGGTACGGCTCGCCGATGTTCTCCTGGATGCCCTCGTCCGGCAGCAGGCCCAGGGAGCGCACCAGCACGCCGTCCTCCCAGACGGCGAAGCACAGCCAGTCGATCACCGAATGCATGCCGAGCATGAGGATCCGGCGGCCGGCGCCCAGCGCGAGCAGGTGCCCGGGCAGCTCGGAGGGGCAGTCCCAGACGAGCCGCTTGTCGGCCAGCACCTCGGCGCCGGCCAGGATCGCGACGTGCGTGGTGCCGTCCGGCGGGTACGTCTCGGCGAGCGTGCTGTCCTCGTAGGGGTCGGCCTCCACGGTGAACCCGGGGTGGACGCGGCGCACGAACTCCTCCGCCTCCGCCGGGTCGGTCGGCACCGCGCCGAGCAGCGCGGGCGGCAGATCCCCGTCGACGAACGCGAGCAGCGTGGCCCTGGCTCCCATGCGGCTCATGATAATGTTCGATCTTGTGACCACCGGACCGGCCTCCAGCCACGCACGGATCGGCGACCCGGTGGCTGACTGACCCTCACCGCTCCGGCCCGCGGACCGCCCCGACCAGGCGCTGTCGACGATCGCGTGCCGGAGACAACAGTGAGGAAGCCGAGTGTCAGCGACGTTCAACCACACCATCATCGCCGCGAAGGACCGCGGTGCGTCCGCGCGGTTCTACCGCGACCTGCTCGAGGCCGCGGACGCCCCGTCCTGGGGCCCGTTCACCAACATCCAGCTCGCCGACGGCGTGCTGCTGCAGTTCGCCGAGCCGCCGGTGGAGATCCAGATGCAGCACTACGCGTTCCTGGTCGACGACGAGCTGTTCGACCGCGCCCTCGCCCGGCTCCAGGACGGGCACGTCGACTACTGGGCCGACCCGCAGCGGCGGCGCCGGGGCGAGATCAACCACGAGCACGAGGGCCGGGGGTTCTACGTGATGGACCCCGCCGGCCACGGGCTCGAGCTGCTCACCCGCCCGTACCTGTGACCCGGGTCGACTCGATCGCGGCGATGAACGCCTTCGCCCGCGCCTCGTAGTTGTCGTAGCGGCCGTAGCTGGGGGCGGCCGGGGACAGCAGCACCACGCCGCCCGCCGGGACCAGCCCGCGGGCCAGGGCGACGGCGGCGGGCAGGTCCTCGGCCACCTCCCGGCGGACGTTCGGCAGCTCGCCGACGACGTCGAGGATGTGCTCGCCGCTATCAGGAATGGCCACCAGCGTCAGCGGTACGGCCTTGTCGCGCAGATAGTCGCGCAGGGGCGTGTAGTCGATGCCGCGGTCCTGGCCGCCGACGAGCACCACGAGCGGGCGCCCGGCGTACGCCTCGATGGCGTGGATCGTCGTCTGCGGCGCGGTGGACAGCGAGTCGTTGACGAACTCGACGCCGGACGGGTCCGCGATCGGGGTGAGGCGGTGCGGCAGCGGGGTGTACGAGCGCAGCCCCGCCTCGATCGCGGCCCGCTCACCGACGACGTCGACGCCGGCGGCCTCCAGCGCGGCGAGGGCCACGCTGAGGTTGCCGGTGTTGTGGCTCCCGCGCAGCGGGAAGGCGTCGCGCGGGAAGAGCCGCTCGCCGTGGCGCACGATCCAGCCCTCGGCCTCCCACGGCTCGACGGGGACCAGCGGCAGCCCGGAGCGCGCGGCCAGCTCGGCGGAGAGGGTCGGGTCCGTCGCGTTGTAGACGACCGCCTCCGGCCCGTGCATGGCGATGTTGAGCTTGTGCGCGTAGTACTGCGACGGCAGCCCGTCGCGGGTCCAGTCCAGGTGCTCCTCGAACAGCGACGTGACCACCGAGACGCGGGGAGAATCCTGAAGATCCGCGCACTGGTACATCGACAGCTCCAGCACGTACCGCTCGGCCGGCGGCAGCGACAGCACCGCGATGCCGATGTTGCCACCCAGCTCGTTCGGGCGGCCGGTCGCGGTGAGCAGGTGCGAGATCAGCGTGGTGGTGGTGCTCTTGCCCTTGGAGCCGGTCACGCCGATGGTCTGCTTGGCGTGGTCGGCCATCCACAGGGCGGTGCCGCCGGTGATGACGACCCCGCGCCGGCGCAGCTCCTGAATCCACGGGTTCGACTCGCCCACGCCCGGGGAGCGCACGAGGACCTCGACGCCGTCCATGGCCGGGCCCATCGCCTCACCCTCGAACAGCGGCACGGCCCCGTCCCACCGCGAGGCGGCCAGGAACGTGGTCTTGTCCTGCACGGCGACGAGCGAGGCGGGCCCGACCGGGGCGATCGCCTCGATCGCGGCGATGCCCTCCCGGCCGGTACCCCAGACCGCCACCCGCCGCCCGGCGAGCTCCGACAACTGCATGAGTCGGAAGCTTATCCGCGCCGTCCGGTGGCCGCCTTGCGGTAGTCGCTGTTGAGCCGGCCGATCAGGGTGAGCGGGATGCCCTTGGGGCACACGGTGGTGCACTCCCCCGCGTTGGTGCAGCCGCCGAAGCCGGCCTCGTCCTGCGCGGCGACCATGCCCAGCACGCGGGTGTCGCGCTCCGGCTGGCCCTGCGGCATGAGGCCGAGGTGGCCGACCTTGGCCGCGGTGAAGAGCATCGCCGAGCCGTTCGGGCACGCGGCCACGCAGGCGCCGCAGCCGATGCACGTGGCCGCCTCGAACGCGGCGTCGGCGTCGGCCTTGGGCACCGGGGTGGCGTGGGCGTCGGGGGCGGCGCCGGTCGGGGCGGTGATGTACCCGCCCGCCTGGATGATCGAGTCGAACGCGCCGCGGTCCACGACGAGGTCGCGCACGACCGGGAAGGCCGCCGCCCGCCACGGCTCCACGTCGATCGTCTCGCCGTCCTTGAAGTGGCGCATGTGCAGCTGGCACGTCGTCGTCGCCTTGAGCGGGCCGTGCGCGACACCGTTGATCATCATGCCGCACATGCCGCAGATGCCCTCGCGGCAGTCGTGGTCGAAGGCGATCGGCTCCTCGCCCTCGACGATGAGCCGCTCGTTGAGCACGTCGAGCATCTCCAGGAAGGAGGCGTCCGGCGAGATGTCCCGCACCTCGTACGTCACCATGCGGCCCCGGTCCTGAGGCCCGCTCTGGCGCCACACACGCAGCTTGATGTCCATTACTTGTAGCTCCGCTGGCTCGGGTGGACGTAGTCGAACTCGAGCGCCTCCTTGTGCAGCACGGGCGGCTCGCCGGTACCGGCGAACTCCCAGGCGGCGACGTAGGAGAACTGCTCGTCGTGGCGCATGGCCTCCCCGTCCGGGGTCTGGCTCTCGCCGCGGAAGTGCCCGCCGCACGACTCGGCGCGGTGCAGGGCGTCGACGCACATGAGCTCGGCGAGCTCGAAGAAGTCCGCGACCCGCCCGGCGCGCTCGAGGTTCTGGTTGAGCTGCTCGCCGGTGCCGGGCACCTTGACGCGGGTCCAGAACTCCTCGCGCAGGGCCCGGATCAGGCTGATCGCCTTGGTCAGGCCCTCCTCGGTGCGTTCCATGCCGCAGTACTCCCACATGATGTGGCCGAGCTCGCGGTGGAACGAGTCCACGGTGCGGTCCCCGTCCACGGCCAGGAGCTTCGCGATGCGATCCTCCACGGCGCCGCGGGCCGCGACCACGGCCGCGTCGGACTCGGCGACCTTGGGGAAGGGGCCGGCGGCGAGGTAGTCGTTAATGGTGTTGGGCAGCACGAAGTACCCGTCGGCCAGCCCCTGCATCAGCGCGGACGCGCCGAGCCGGTTGGCGCCGTGGTCGGAGAAGTTCGCCTCGCCCACCACGAACAGGCCCGGGATGTTGGACTGCAGGTCGTAGTCGACCCAGAGCCCGCCCATCGTGTAGTGCACGGCCGGGTAGATGCGCATCGGGGTGACGTAGGGGTCGTCGCCGGTGATGCGCTCGTACATCTCGAAGAGGTTGCCGTACTTGGCCTCGACCGCGGGCCGGCCCAGCCGGGCGATGGCGTCGGCGAAGTCGAGGTACACCCCGAGCCCACCGGGGCCGACGCCCCTGCCCTCGTCGCAGACGTTCTTGGCGGCCCGGGAGGCGATGTCCCGCGGCACCAGGTTGCCGAACGACGGGTAGATCCGCTCGAGGTAGTAGTCGCGCTCGTCCTCGGGGATGTCGGCCGGGACGCGGTCGTCGCCGGCCCGCACCGGCACCCAGACGCGGCCGTCGTTGCGCAGCGACTCGCTCATCAGCGTGAGCTTGCTCTGGTGCGTGCCGGACTCGGGGATGCACGTCGGGTGGATCTGCGTGTAGCACGGGTTGGCGAACAGGGCGCCCTGCCGGTGCGCGCGCCACGACGCGGTGACGTTGCAGCCCTTCGCGTTCGTGGACAGGAAGAACACGTTGCCGTAGCCGCCCGAGGCGAGCACCACGGCGTCGGCGAGGTCGGTGGTGATCTCGCCGGTGACGAGGTCGCGCACGACGATGCCCCGGGCCCGGCCGTCGACCACGACGAGCTCGAGCATCTCGTGGCGCGCGTGCATCTCGACGTTGCCGGCCGCGATCTGGCGCTCCAGGGCCTGGTACGCGCCGAGCAGCAGCTGCTGGCCGGTCTGCCCGCGCGCGTAGAAGGTGCGCGAGACCTGGGTGCCGCCGAACGAGCGGTTGTCGAGCAGGCCGCCGTACTCGCGGGCGAACGGCACGCCCTGGGCCACGCACTGGTCGATGATGTTCACCGAGACCTGGGCGAGGCGGTACACGTTGGACTCCCGCGCCCGGAAGTCGCCGCCCTTGACCGTGTCGTAGAACAGCCGGTACACGGAGTCGCCGTCGTTGCGGTAGTTCTTGGCGGCGTTGATCCCGCCCTGCGCCGCGATCGAGTGCGCGCGGCGGGGGCTGTCCTGGTAGCAGTACGAGCGGACCTTGTATCCGGCCTCGGCCAGGGTCGCCGCCGCGGAGCCGCCGGCCAGCCCGGTGCCGACCACGATGACGGTGAGCTTGCGCTTGTTGGCCGGGTTGACGAGTTTCGCGGCGAACTGCCGCCGCTCCCAGCGGGTCTCGATCGGCCCGTCGGGGGCGGCCGCGTCGGCGATCGGGTCGCCCTCGCTCCAGAGGTTCATGGTCATTTCACCAGCCCGGTCAGAACGGCAAACGGTACGCAGAGGTAGCCGACGACCAGCACGAGCGACACCACGAGGGCCGCCGCCCGGGCGATGCGCTCTCCCCGCGGGGAGCGCTGGCCGAGGGTGCGCAGCGCGGAGAAGATCCCGTGGCGCAGGTGGAAGCCGACCGCGACGATCGCGAGCGTGTAGAACAGCGTCACGTACCAGCGGCCGGGCGCGAAGTCCGCGACCACGTTGGCGTGCGGGTGCTCGTGGTCGCCGACGGGGTTCACGGTGCCGGTGGTCAGGTCCAGGATGTGGAAGACCACGAACAGCAGGATGATCACGCCGCCCCAGCGCATGGTCCGGGCCGCGTAGCTGCCCTGCACCTTGGGCCGGTGGGCGTAGCGGACCGGGCGGGCGGCGCGGGCCCGGCGGGCCAGCACGACGGCCGCGGCGATGTGCGCGAGCACGGCGACGGTGAGCCCGCCGCGCTGCAGCCACAGGAACCCGGTGTGCGGCAGCAGCGGGGCGCCCAGGTCGCGCAGCCAGCGCGCGTAGTGGTCGAACGCCTCGGCCCCGACGAAGATCTTCAGATTGCCGGCCATGTGCGCGAACAGGAACAGCACGAGCAGCAGGCCCGTGCCCGCCATCAGGATCTTCAGCGCCACGGACGAGGTCTTGCTCCGGGGCTTGACCCGATTCGTCCGTTCTGCCGTCATTACCGCCACTCCGCCGACGCTAGGGGCGGGCTTCGTGATTCGTCCAATGCATGAAGGTCACAGTGGCGATAGCCGTAGGCTATGAACGTGCAGCTACAGCAGCTTCGATACTTCGTGACCGTCGCCGAAGTACGACATTTCACCCGTGCGGCGGAGCAACTCGGTGTGAGCCAGCCGACACTCAGTAAACAAATTCACACCCTGGAGTCGGCTTTGGGTGCCCCGCTGTTCGACCGCTCCCGGGGCGGCGTGGCCCTCACGACCGCGGGCGAGACGCTGCTGCCGCTCGCGCGCCGGGTCGTCGCCGACGCCGACAGCGCCCGGGACGCCGTCCAGGAGGTGGTGGGCCTGCGGCGCGGACGGGTGCGGCTGGGCGCGACGCCGAGTCTGTGCACGTCATTGGTACCGCTGGTGCTGCGCGAGTTCCACGAGCGGTACCCGGACATCGAGCTGCACGTCGACGAGGGCGGCTCCCAGGACCTCGTCGCCGCGCTCGTCGCGCACGGCCTGGACCTCGCCCTGATCGTCGAGCCCGCGCGCGGCACCGACCCGGCCCTGTCGACCGTGCCGGTGCTGCGCGAGAGCCTCGTGGTCGCCTCGGTCGCACCCCTGTCCGCGCCCCGCATCGCGCTCGCCGAGCTGCGCGACACCCCGCTGGTCATGTTCCGCACGGGGTACGACCTGCGCGACACGACCCTGGAGGCGTGCCGGCGGGCGGGGTTCACGCCGCGCTACGCCGTGGAGGGCGGGGAGATGGACGCGGTGCTCGCCTTCGTCGAAGCCGGGCTGGGGGTGGCCCTGGTGCCGAGCATGGCGCTGGTGAACCGCCCGCTGCTGCACGCGGCGCCGCTGGTCGCGCCGGGCGTGCACCGGACGATCGCGCTGGCCCAGCGGCGCGGGTCGGTCCTGCCCCACGCGGCCCAGGCCCTGCGCACGACGCTGCTCGACCACGTGGCGAGCAGCCCCCTCCCCGTCGGCGTCCTCCCCCTCTAATATGGCCATGGGGCCACTCACTATGCCGTCATGAGCGACGAGATCGACGAGGTCACCGGCCTGAGCGTGGCCGAGATGGAGGCCGCGGCCGAGGATCTGTACGAGCACCGCGACCTGGCGGCCGGCGAGGAGGTCGCGAGCGAGCCCGCCCCGGAGATCCGCTCGGTAGTGTCGGTCCGGTTCAGCCGCGGCGAGCTCGACTCCATCGCCGCCGCGGCGGCCGCGGCCGGGCAGCCGCTCTCGACCTACATCCGCAACGCCGCCCTCGCGGCCGCGGTGCACATCGACCTCGAGGCCGCGCGCCGCGAGCTGCGCACCGCCCTGCGAGCCATGGGGGAGCTCGACCGGAACCTCGGATCCGCTGCCTGACACCCCCAACGCCGGGCGGGGGCGCCGTCGCGGCCGGTCGATCTTGTGGGGCGCAGGTCACGGTCCGGATCCGCGGTAGCGCGGGAATGCGGGCGACCGGCGATACTTGTCGATCGTGGAGACTGCACGCAGCAATCGCACACGAGCCTGGCTGGCCGCGCACGAGCTCGACACGGACGGTGATCCCAATGATGCCGCTCGTGATCTGATGCCGGAGATCCGCGGCGACGAGGCGCTCTCGAACGCCGAGAAGCTGGAGGTCGGCCTCGGGCTGCTCGAGATCCTCGACGCCTACTGGGTGACCGTCGAGCTGCGCTGGTTCGTCAACGCCGCCGATGACGAGGAGCTCTGGGCCACGCACTGGCAGGCGATCCGCGAGCACCTCGAGCAGCCGCGGCCCAGCGAGGCGGTGCTGTACTCGCTGTGGGTCGACTGGTTCGAGGACATCGAGACCGTCGAGCGCGCGTTCACCGAGGTGCTGGCCCGCGACGTGAACCGGCTCGGCGAGGACGACGAGGGGCTCCAGCGGCGCGCGGGCTCGGTGCTGAAGGTGAGCGGCCCGGTTCCGTGGAAGCTCAAGTATCCGGTCTACACCGCGGCCGCCGAGCACGAGCGGCTGCGGCGGGCGGTGTTCAGCGGCGTGCTGTACAGCTTCCATGACGTCTATGGCTCGCTGGAGATCGCGCCCGCGCTCGAGCTGCTCGAGCGGCTCGACCTGCCCGAGGACACCGAGCACCTGACCGAGCTGCGGGAGGAACTCGCCGCCGGGCACGCCAACCAGCACCACCGTGACTGAAAGTCCTCTCAGCCGCGTCCGGTAAGTTCCTCTCCGGCAAGTCGGGCGCGGCGAGGAGGAAACGGCGTTGCAGATCTGGGAAGCGATCGTGCTGGGCGTCGTGGAGGGCGTGACCGAGTTCCTCCCGGTGTCCTCGACCGGGCATCTGACCATCACCGAGAAGCTGATGGGCATCCCGATCGACGACAAGGGCGTCACGGCCTTCACCGCGGTCATCCAGGTCGGCGCGATCCTCGCGGCGGTCATCTACTTCCGCAAGGACATCATCCGGTTCATCACCGGGCTGTTCCGGGGCCTGTTCAACGCCGAGGCGCGGCAGCACGAGGACTGGCGGATGGCGATCAACGTCATCGTCGGCTCGATCCCGATCGTCATCGTCGGCCTGCTGTTCAAGGACTACATCGAGGGCGTCCTGCGCAGCATGTGGTTCGTGGCCGCGGGCCTGGTGGTGTGGAGCATCGTCATGACGCTCGGTGACCACCTGGGCAAGCAGAAGCGCGGCGAGGGCGACGTGGGCTGGAAGGACGCGCTCATCATCGGCCTCGCGCAGTGCATCGCGGTCGTCCCGGGCGTCTCGCGCTCCGGCGCCACGATCAGCGCGTCGCTGTTCCGCGGGCTCGACCGGGTGACCGCGACCCGCCTGTCGTTCTTCCTGGGCATCCCGGCGCTGGCCGGCGGCGGCCTGCTCGAGGCCGTCACGCGGGCCGACGAGATCGCCGCCACGGTCGGCTGGGTGCAGACCGGCGTCGGCACGGTGATCAGCTTCATCGTGGCCTACGTCAGCATCGCGTGGCTGCTCAAGTACGTCGCCGGGCACACCTTCGCCGCGTTCGTGTACTACCGCGTCGCCGTCGGCGGCATCCTCGTCGCCCTGCTGGCGACCGGCGCGATCACCGCCACCTGATCCCTTCGCACGCCACTTACCTACAGCCGTACCCCGCTGGGTACGGCTGTAGGTATGCGTAAGTGCCCGGCACTCGGCGCTGCGGGGCTGTCACACGGGCGCGGCGTGCGGGGATGCCGGCCACGCCATCTGACGCACGCCGGCCCCGGCCGCGCCCGCACCGCCGCGGTCGGTCACGCGGCTCGGCGCCGCGGCTTCACCAGGAGCTCCAGCAGCACGAGGGGGACGATTCCCGCGGGGTACCAGGCGATGTCGAGCCAGTCGAAGGCATCGCCGAAGATCAGACGCAGCAGGAGGCTGTACCGGCTCAGCTCGTGCGGGATGCCCGTGAGCTGGAACGTCTCGGCGGCCCAGCACCAGGCCAGTGCGTACGCACCGGCGGTCAGCGGGCTACAGCGCGGGGCGAGGAAGACTACGCCGGCGTAGACAGCCGATGCGTAGAGCGCCGTGCCGGTGTTCTGCTGCAGCGGGCCGTTGCTGAAGAGCGTGCCGCCGGCCAGTGCGCGGATGCCGAAGGCCACGCCGATCGCGAGGACGGCGGTCAGGACGGCGGCGATGCGAACGGCTCGGGTCGACTCCAGCACGCCGCGGATGCTATCCCGCGCGGCCAAGCCGCCGCCGTCCCGCAAGCGCCCGCGGCACGGCCGAGGCCCGCAGCACGGCCGAGGCCCGCGGCGGTGTCAGCAGGGGCGGTTGCCCGCGTTGGTGCTGCCCCAGATGCGGTACTCGCCGCCGGGCTGGGTGATCGAGTACGTCACGTCCCAGCGCGTGCAGGTCTCCGACTCGCGGCCCTTCGGGCCCTTGCCGGCCTGCTGCTGGCTGCGGAACGTGACATGGGCCTGCAGGAGGCCCTTGCCGGTCGGGTCCGAGCCGAGGCTGAGCAGCAGGATGTCGTCGTCGGTGCTCGTGGAGATACCGTCGGTGAAGCGCTTCACGGCGCCCGCGTCGCCCTGGTTGATCGAGCCGTTGGGGTCCATGACGGCGAGCGCGGCGCTCGCGTTGCGGGCGTTCACGGCGGCGAAGTACTTGTCGAAGGTCGCGGCCACGGCCGGTGCCTGCGCGGGATCGAGGCTCGGATCCAGTCGTACGGCGCCCACGCTCGCCGGCAGCGTCGGGCCGGCGGACGTGGGTGCGGCCGTGGGCGGCGCCGCCGTCGTGGGCGCGGCGGTGCGGGTCGCCGTCGGGGCGACCGGGTTCGCGGTGCTCGTCGGGCCCGTGGTCGGGCTCGCCTCGCCACCGCCGCCGGGCAGCCAGCGGTCGCGCAGGACGAACGCGACGGTACCGCCCGCCAGCAGCAGCACCACCGCCACGATCGCCGGGAAGATCCAGATCGGCCGGCTCCGGGGCGGCTCCCCGGCGGGCGGGGCGGCGGGGACCCACGGCGGCTGGGGCGGCGCGCTGGTGACCCACGGCACCGGCGTCTGCCCGAGCCCGGGCCCGGCGCCGGGCCAGTTCTGCGCGGCGAGATCGCCGGCCTCCACCGGCGTGCCGGCGGCTGGCCAGCTCGGCGCGGGCGGCCCCGAGGCCGGCGCGCCGGAGGCTGGCCAGTCCGGCGCGGGCAGACCAGGGGCCGGTGCGCCGGCGGGCGACCAGTCCGGCGCGGGGAGACCAGGGGCCGGCGTGCCGGCGGACGGCCAGCTCGGCGCGGGCGGCCCGGAGGCCGGCCCGCCCTCGGCACCGGGGTTCGGCGGCGCGCTCGCGGGCGACCACGACCCGAACGCGTCGGCCGGCGCGGATGCGGGCCAGGCGACGGGCGGGTCGGCGGGCAGCGTGCCGGGCGGCGGCCACGCCCCGAGCCCCTCAGCGGCCGGACCGGGCGCGCTCGGAGCCGGACCGGGCGCGCTCAAAGACGTGCCAGGCGCACTCGGAGCCAGGCCGGGCCCGCTCGGAGACAAGCCAGGCGCGCTCGGAGCAGGGCCGGGCGCGCTCGGAGACGGGCGCCGGGCACCGCACGACCCGCAGGCCGCAACGTCGCCACCGTTACTGGTGCCGCAGACCGCACACTGCCACATGGAGTCCGACCGAACCGTACGTCGCGGGCGGATGCCATCGGCGCATCGCCCGGCATCGTCCGCCGTTCGGGCCGGGCCGCTCGACAGTAGCGCCCCGGCGCACGCGGGGACGTCAGGCGGCGACGCGGTACGTGGCCGTGGCGGACTTCCGGCTCGTCCGGCCCACGAGCTGGACGACGACCGCGCCCGCCTTCGTGCCCGCCGGGGCCGCCGTCACGCTCGCCTCCGCCGCGCCGTCGGCGTCCGCGGTCAGGGTGGTGAGCAGCTTCGTGCCGGCCCGGGCCTCGATTTTCTCCCCCGCCGCGAAGCCGTTGGCGGTCAGCTTCACCGCGACTCCGGCCTTGCCCGAGCTCGGCTGGAGCTGCACCGTCGCGGGCGGCGTGGCCGGCGCCGAGGACGCCGCCGCCGGCGGGGCCGGTTCGCTCGCCGGTGCCGAGGTGCTCGGGCTCGGCCCGGCACCGAACAGCGACTCGGCCTTGGCCCGGCCGTCGTCGAGCAGGGCGCGGCCCCACGGGGTCAGGACCATGACGAGCGTCACGGGCAGCAGCGGCAGCGCCGCGAACCGCAGGCGCCGCAGCATCCCGCCCCGGCGGCGCGGCTCCACGGAGCGTGGCGGTTCCGGGGCCGGCTCGTCGTGCTCCGGCTCGTCGCGCGGCATGAGGGAGTCATCGCCGTAGATGGCCACGTTGCCCTGGATAGTCACGCCGGGCCCGATGATCACGGAAGGGCGCCGCGGGGCGGCGGCCGGCCCGGGCGGGACACTGGCGGGGGCCGGCGGGAACGCGCCAGCCGCGGCCACGGGCGGCATCGCGCCGGGGGCCGGCGGGAACGCGCCAGCCGCGGCCACGGGCGGCATCGCGCCGGGAGCCGGAGGGAACGTGCCGGCCGCAGCCACGGGCGGGACACTGGCAGGGGCCGCCGGGAACGAGCTGACCGCAGCCACGGGCGGGACACTGGCAGGGGCCACCGGGAACGAGCTGACCGCAGCCACGGGCGGGACGCTGACCGGAGCCACGGGCGGCATCGCGGTGGATGTCGAAGGACCTGCGCCGTAGACGGTGCCGGTCGACGTGCGGTCCGAGGGGACCGGCGGTGGCCCGGCCGGGGCGGGAGCGGTGCCGTTGGCCAGCAGGAGGGCGCCGAACGCCACCGGGAGCTCGGGTTGCTCGGGCACGACCGGGGCCAGCCCGAACCGCGCGTGCAGCCGGCTCGCCACCAGCGGCAGCCGGCTCGAGCCGCCCACCAGCACGATCGCCTCCAGCTGGGCCGGGGTGACGCCCGAGCGCTCCAGGACCCGCCGGGTCTCGTCGACGGCGCGGTCGACCAGCGGGCCGGCGACACGATCGAGCTCCTCGCGCGTGAGGTGGGTCGCGTGGTCGCCGCCGGGCACGTGGATCGGGGCCGACGCGGCGCGCGACAGCATCTCCTTGGCCTGGCGGACCTCGGACCAGAACGTGCGGCGGTCGCGCAGCTCGGCCGGCGTGCGCGGCGCGGCCAGGCGGCGCCACAGCTGCGGGTCGGCCGCGGCGACGAGGTGCCCGACGTGTCCGACCAGGGCGTCATCGACGTCGGTACCGCCCAGATCGGCCAGACCGCCCGTCGCCAGCACCCGCAGCGCCGGCGTCGCGCCCGTGGCCTGCACGACGGTCACGTCGAGCGTGCCGCCGCCGAAGTCGAAAACCACCGCGCAGCGCCCGGGCGCGAGGCGGCCGCCGAGGGCGCGGACGCAGTACGTCGCCGCCGACACCGGCTCGTCCAGCAGCGTGACGCGCCCGAGCCCGGCGCGGGCGGCCGCGTCGAGCAGCACCGACCGGCGCGTGTTGCCCCAGTCGACGGGGCAGGTCAGCACCGTGGAGCCGGTCACCGGCACCCCGGTCTGCGCGGCCTCGGTCGCGGCCCGGCGCAGCACCGCGGCGAGCAGTTCGGCAACGGGCAGCTCGCGGTCGCCGAGCAGGATGACGCCCTCGTCGACGCGGCCCTTCGGGTTCGGCTCGAAGCGCGCGGCGTCGGTCATCAGGTGCCGTTCGGCGTCGCGGCCGACCAGCAGCGCCCCCGACGCGTCGGCGAAGACGGCCGAGGGCAGCAGCGGGCTGCCGTCGAACAGCAGCGGCCGGGGCGTGCCGTCACCGCGGTCGACCACCGCGACGGTGTTGGACGTGCCGAGGTCCACCGCGAACCGGAAAGGCATCGCGGCATCCTATTCCAGCCGCTCAGCCGCGCGGCGCCCCCGGCCGTCCCACGTCCGGTAGCCGACTCCGCGCGTGACCGCTTCGCGGATTCCGCAGTCCGCGCGCATCCAGTACGGTGCCTGGGTGCACGACGGGGAGAACACCGAGCCGGCCGCCGTCACCGAGCCGGTGACCATGGTCCCGCAGCAACGCGGCCCGGAGATGTTCCTCCCGCCGGTGTCCGCCCCGCCCGTGTCAGCCCCGCCGCCGATGTACTGGCAGCCGCCCGGCTACCCTGCGACTCCCCCGCCGCCGCGCCGCCGGCGCTGGCCGCTGATCTCGGGCCTGGTCGTGGCGTCCGTGCTGGTGCTGGCGCTCGTGGTGTGGGTCGCCGCGCAGGGCCCGAGCGGCCAGACCGCCGCCGCCCCGCCGTCGGCCGTGGCGAGCGCGTCGGCCTCGGCGGGGCCGGTCGCGGCGACCACCGGTACCGGCGAACCCACCGTGGCCGACAAGATCCGCACCGCGCTCGACAAGCAGGCGAAGGCGCTGCTCGCCGGGGACCAGGACGGCTACCTGGAGGGCGTGGCGGCCGGGCTCAAGGACGGCTACCGGCGCCGGTTCGGCTCGCTGCGGTCACTGGGTGTGAAGGCCTGGACGCCGAACCTGATCGACAAGCCGAGCCAGAGCTCCGACGGCAGCGGTAGCTGGGACGTCATCGTCCAGTACGACTACTGCCTCGGCGAGGGCTGCAAGCCCGAGTCCCGCCAGTTCGTGCAGACCTCCTGGGCGATCTCCGGCGGCGAGGCCACGGTCACCAAGTACGCGCAGGCGACCGACCCCTGGGACGCCTCCGACCTGAAGGCGGTCACCGGGCACCGGGTCATCGTGGCCGGCTCGGGCGCCACCGCGAACAAGCTCCAGCAGGTGCTCAGCGCCGCCGACGCCGCGGCCGAGGTCGCGGACCGCTACGCGCACTGGGGCCCGGCGCCGAAGTGGTACATCGTGTACGTCGCCTCGCCGAGCGAGTGGAAGACGTGGTTCGACAACACCGACCTCGGCCCCTACTACGACGGCTACTCGATGGGCGCCCAGGGCGTCGTGATCCCGGTCGACGACCTGGGCCGGCCCTACCTGCAGATCGTGCTGACCCACGAGTTCGGGCACGTGGTGACCATCGGCGACAACTACCCCACGGCCGAGCAGTGGTGGCTGCAGGAGGGCATCGCCGAGTACATCGCGGACCGCAACGGCGAGGCGACGCGCAGCCGCCTGCCGTCCATCCACAAGTTCGTGAAGCAGGGCTGGGACGGCCAGATCGCGATGGGCCCGCCGCCGGAGCGCGCCGGCGGGGTGGAGATCGACGCGCGGTACGGCATCGCCCTGCTGGGCATCTCCTGCCTCGCGAAGCGGTTCGGCGAGGCGAAGATGCTGGACTTCTGGGGCGACGTCGTGCGCGAGAAGCAGTCCCTGGAGTCGGCGTCGTCCGCCCGGTTCGCCACCGCGTGGGCCGGCGTGGCCTCGGCCTGCGCCGGCGAGGTCCGCAAGGCCTGAGGCGCGGCGGGCCTCAGCGGGCGTCGACCTCGCCGAGGACCGGCTTCACGTCCAGGATCGGGGTGCCGTGGATCGCCTCCAGGCCCGAGACCCGCACGCGCAGGCCGTCGACCGCGAGGATCTCGGCGCCGTGCAGGCCGATCGGGTTGGGCCGGTCCGGTGCGCGGGTGCTGAACACGCCGGTGCGCGGGCGGTCGCGCTCGCCGCGCGGGTGCACCGCCAGCACGTCCCGGTCGGCGCGGTGCAGCCAGGTGAGCAGCAGCACCCGGTCGCCGGGGCGCAGGTCGGCCAGGGCCGGGGCGACCCGCTCGTCGAACACGAGCCACGCCTGCGGGGCGCCCTCGTCGCCCTGCCGCGGCGCGTCCGCGCGCTCGGTGAGGGGCGACTCGACGCGCCCGACCGGCCGGACCACGAACCCGTCATGCTCCACGCCTTCGACCCTACACACGGGTCAGTCCACCGTGGGCGACACGCGGTTGCCGCGCTTGAGCTCGTAGAAGCCCGGCGTGTGCACCATCAGCAGCAGGCCGTCGAAGAGCCGGCCGGCCGCCTCGCCGCGCGGGACCGGCGTCACCACCGGGCCGAAGAACGCCGACGAGCCGATGTGCAGCGCGCGCGGGGCTCGACCCGGTCGGCGAGGACCTCGGCACCCCGGCGGCCAGCGCGAGGTGTTCCACGCCCAGGGGCACTTCGGGTCGAACCACATGTCCACGACAGTCACACCGGCGATTCAAGCAGGCCCTCTTGGACCGAAGAAGCGCCAATTCGGTGCCGTTCCCACTGGGCCAAGTCCGTGACTCAGCTGGTGTACTGGAACGCCTGCACGTCGAAGGTCCCGTTGAGGTTCTTCGAGCCGTTGTAGCCGCCGACGGTGTAGATGACGCCGTCGGAGACCGCGACCGCCTGGCCGGCCCGCGGCAGCTCCTGCTTCGGCAGCCTCGCCGTCTGCGTGCCGTCCTGGCACCACCAGTCGTAGGCGTTCGCGCCGTTGTTGCCGCCGAGCACGCACAGGCCGATCCCCTTGATGTTCATGGCCGCGGCCCCCTCGCGCGGCCCGTCGAGCTTCAGGTGCTCGCCGGTCATCTGCCGGTTGAGCATGATGTCGACGGAGTCGAGCGTGGCGTTGTCCGGCTTCTGCCGCCGCCCGCCGATGAACCAGACGCGCCCGGCCCGGTCGGTGGTCGCGGCGAGCTTCTCGCGCTTCTCGGAGAGCTGCCCGGTCGTCGTCCAGCCGCTGGTGCCCAGGGCCCAGACGGTGTCGGTGGCGAAGCCGTCGGAGCCGGTGCCGCCCGCGAAGACGATGCCGTCGCTGTCGTAGACCGCGGTGCCGGAGTTGCGCTTGGCCGGCAGCTTCGGCCCCTCCTCCCACGCGTCGGCGCCGAGCTTGAGCTGCCAGACCTGGTCGGTGGCGCCGTCGCTGGCGAGCCCGCCCAGGACCCAGATGCTCTTCCCGCCGTCGAGGACCACGGACATGTGGCTCAGCGGACGGGGCAGCTTCGGGCCCTTGAGCCAGCTGTCGCGGTCGAGGTCGTAGATGTAGACGTCGCTGGTCTGGCCGCGCGGCTCCTCGGCCGTGTAGCCGCCGATGACGTACAGCTGGCGATTGACGACCGCCGCCCCGGCGCCCTCGATGCCGATCTTCGAGGGGATCTCGCTGAGCTTCTCCCACTTGCCGATCGTGGTGGTGGTCGGCGTCGTGTCCGTCTTGTTCAGGGCCTTGTAGGCGAAGAAGCCGCCCGCGGCGAGCAGGACCACCGCCGCGACACCGGCGATGAGGGCCGCCCGCCCGCGACCGCCCGGGGGCGGAGGCGGCGGCGGACCGTCCATGGTGGGCGGCTTCGGGATCGGCGTGCCCACCGGCGGGGACACCGGGATCGCGGAGATCGGGGAGATCCGGGAGATCGGCGGGGCCGACATGGGCACGCCGGACACCGGGATCACCATGTTCTCGGTGCCGTAGACCGTTCCGGAGGGTGGCGCGCTCACCGGGACGGACGCGGTGGCCTTGACCGCCGAAGCCGCGGCCAGCTCCGAGGGGTGGACGACCGCGCCCTCCGCCACCGGCAGCTCCGGCTGCTCCAGCACGGTCGGCACGACGCCGAGCTCGCGGTGCAACATGCGGGCCACGAGCGGGACGCGGGACGAGCCGCCGACGAGCAGGATGCCGGCGAGCTTGTTCGGCTCCAGGCCGCAGTCGCGCACGACGCGGGCGGTCTCGGCGACGGTGCGCGCGATCATCGGCCCGATCTTCTGCTCGAGCTCGTCGCGGGTCAGGTGCAGGGCCGACTCGACGCCGGGGACGCTGACCGGCGCGACGGTGGTGCGCGAGAGCATCTCCTTCGCGCCGCGGACGTCCTCCCAGAAGAGGCGGCGGTCGCGGCGGTCCTGGGCGGTGCGCGGGTCCTGCAGGCGGCGCCACACGTCCGGCTGGGAGGCCTGCAGCACCTCGCCGAGGCGTTCGACGAGCGCGGCGTCGAGGTCGAGGCCACCGACGTCCTCGAGGCCGCCGGAGCCGATGACGGTGAAGCCCTGCGGGTCGTTGCGCACCACCGCGATGTCGATGGTGCCGCCGCCGAAGTCGTAGACGACGAGCGCCTCGCCGCGGGGCAGCGGGTGGTTGAGGGCGCTGATGAAGTACCGTGCCGCCGCCACCGGCTCGGGCAGCATGCTGACGTCGGTGAACCCCGCGGCGAGCGCGGCGTCGTGCAGCGCCTTGCGCCGGGTCTGGCCCCAGGAGGCGGGGTAGGTGAGCACGACGGGCGGCGCGTAGCGGGTGACCTCGGCGACCCCGGCGGCGACGGCCCGCAGCACCGCGCCGAGCAGGTGCACGGTCGGGATCTCGGCGCTGCCGAGCAGCACGGAGGGCTCGTCGATGCGCCGCTTCGGGTTCGGCTCGTAGCGGGCCGGGTCGAGCTGGGCGAGGCGCTGGGCGTCGCGGCCGACGGCGAGCTGCCCGTGGTCGGTGAGGAAGAGCGACGAGGGCATGAGCGGGGCGCCGTCGAACAGCACCGGGCGGCGCCGCCCGTCGGGCGAGCGGATCACCGCGACGGTGTTCGATGTGCCGAGGTCGATGCCGACGACGTACCCGCCGGGCGTGGGGCTCACCACGACGCTGCTCCTCTAGTTGGCTCGGGTCAGGCGGCGCGGGACCATGTCGGGGTCCCAGGTCGCGCCGTAGTAGGGCCGGGCGATGCCCTGGGCGAACGCGGCCGAGGCGGCGGGCGTGGCGGCGATGCGCCAGTCGGTCTCCTTGACCGACTCGTACCAGAGGAAGCCGATGATCTCCGGGTGCTGCGGCAGCGTCTGCAGCAGGTCGGTGATCCAGTCGGCCTTGCGCCCCTGCTTGTCGGTGGCGGCCGTCTCGGTGACCACGATCGGGCGCCGGCTCAGCCGCTTGAGCCCGTTGAGCGTCGGCCGGTAGATCTGGTCGAAGGTCTGGTACGTCTCCATGCCCGCGGTGCCGTAGTAGCCCGACAAACCCACCCAGTCCACGTACTCGTCGCCCGGGTACAGCTGGGTCAGCGGGGTGGCGTTCTCGTAGACGACGTTCGGGCTCCAGACCCAGATGACGTTGCGGGCGCCGAGGCGATCGAAAGGTCGTGCACGTGGCGCCAGGCGGCCACGTAGTCGCCCTTCCGGTTGCCGTTGGCGGACTCGCCCCACGGGTACCAGTAGCCGTTCATCTCGTGCGCGAAGCGGATCGCCACCGGATAGCCCAGCGCCTTGATGCCCTGCGCCCACTCGGTGAGGTAGCCGTCGAAGTCCCCGCCGCTGATCCTCGCCAGCCGGTACTGCGGCTGCGTCCCCCGGTCCCGGTCGGTCTTGGACTCGGCGCGGTAGTCCCACGGCTCCCAGCCGAGCATCGGCAGCATCCCGCGGTTCACGATCCGGTCGAAGGGCTGGCGGTCGAAGTGCTTCTCCGCGCCCCAGCCCGACGCGAACATCATGACCTGCGGGCTCTTGCCGGCCGCCCGCACGAAGCCGTCGTAGTCGGTGAGGTCGCCGGGCCCCTTCTCGGTGAACACGCCGAAGAACGCGGTGCCGGCCTGCGGGAAGGTCTGCCGGCTCTTGTTCGGCGCGCTCGGCACCGGGCTGAAGCTCGGCACCGGCTCCGCGACCTGCTCCTGCCAGCTCGCCGTGGTGCGCGTGTTCGCCTCGACCCGCGGGGCGACGACGAAGACGTAGCCGCCGATGAGCACGAGGGCGGCGAGCATGACGCGCGGCAGCGTGATCACGCGGCGCTCCCCTGCGGCACGGCCGGGTTCGGCAGCGGGAAGCCGGCGTGGGGCACGGCCGGGAACCCGCGCACGGTCGGCAGTTCGTCGACGGCGGTCGCGCTGGCCGCCGTGGCGCGGACGGTGACGACGAGCCCTGCGGTCACCGGATCCTCCTCGGGCACCTCGACGCCGCGGTCGCGCAGATAGGCCACCCACGCGATCAGGGGCGGGACGACCCCGACGACCACACTGACGGAGGCCCAGAAACGCAGGGCGATGGAGTCGTACCCCATGAGCCCGCTCGTCGCCAGCAGCGCGACGCCGATCAGGGCCCAGACCGCGTGCGTCCGGAACGTCCTGGGCCCGTCGGCGCTGCGCAGCCGCCCCTTCGCCGTCACCGCGTAGGCGAGCGGCCGCCGGGCGAGCGCGGCGAGCCCGGCCGCGGCGTAGACGGGCACCGCGAAGAGCGCGAGCGCCATGCCGTGCACGCCGATCTCCCTACGCTCGTGCCGGGCCAGGTTGAACCGGCGCAGCCACAGCCACAGCACCGCCCAGCTGCCCATGCTGGCCGACCAGAGCCCGAGCCACCACTGCCACTCGATCGTCGCCGCGTTGATGCCCAGCCCGAGGTACGTGCCGGTGGCCACGATCCCGGAGACCGCGGACAGCGCGACGCTCGGGTAGTAGGACTGCACCAGGCCGTAGCACAGGCGCTGCCCGGCCCCGAGGTTCTTCAGGTGCGGCCGGGAGCGGCACAGGAGGATCTCCCACACGCCGTACGCCCACCGCTTCTGCTGGTTGAAGTAGTCGGTCCAGCTCGTCGGGCCCTCGCCGACCGCGACGACGTCGGGGGTGTAGACGCCCTTCCAGCGCCGGTCCGTGAGCGGGTTGCGGGCGCCCATCACGACCATGCTCGTCAGGTGGTCCTCGATGATCGAGTCCTGGTAGCCGTCGATCAGCCCCCACGCCAGCGGCCGGTACAGGTGGTTGGTGCCGATGAGCAGCGGGGCGTCGAGGCCGTTGCCGCCGCGCTCGATGAGGCCGGAGAAGAGGTACTGCTGCACCGACGCGCCGTGCACGACCCAGTTGTCGTACATGTTGCCGTACACCTGCGGCGCCACGACGAAGGCGACGTCGGGATCGCGGAAGTAGCCCAGCGTGCGCTCCAGGAAGCTGGGCAGCGGCACGTGATCGGGGTCCATCTGCGCGACGACGTCGTAGAGGTGCTCGTGCGTGGCCCGCCAGGCGTTGTGGTTGCCGGCCTTGGTCTTGGCCCGGAACGCGCCGTGGTCCTGGTTGAACTCGGGCCGGCCCTTGCGGCTGAAGTGGTGCACGCCGAGCCGCTTGGCCATCGCCTTCACGCGGGGGTCGTCGCCCTCGTCGAGAATCCAGATGTCGACCTGCCCGTCGTAGCGCACCTGCTGCATGGCCCGCAGCGACCGCACGACGACGTCAATGGGCTCCTTGGCCGGCACGATCGTGGTGAGCATGGCGATGCGCAGGCCGCGCTCGGGCACCATCGGCACCGGGTCCCTGGCCTTGCAGGCGAACACCCACACCGCGAAGTTCTGCAGCATCCGTACGGCCTCGACCAGCACGACAAAACAGAACGCAACCCGCGCGACGATGACGTGCCAGTCCTGGCCGACGCCGGGAATGTGCTCGGGCAGCAGCAGCCAGCCGACGAAGACGAACCCCGTCAGGAAATTCAGCGCGATCAGCAGCGACAGCACGACCCGCCGCCCCACCCCGCCCACGTACCGGTAGACCACCGGGTGCTGCGCCCGCCCCGGCGTGGTCAGCGGCCCGGCGAGCTCGTTACAGTCCTCGTAGGCGCGGTGCGTCTCGGCGAGCTTCGCCTGCCGCCGCTTCAGACGCCGCTCAAGACGGCCCGGCTTCTCGGCCTCGGCCGCGGAAGTCGCCGATGGGGGCACGACGGTGTCCAGCAACGACCCAGCCTCCGATCTTGGATGCTCGCCGCCCTTACGGCAATGCCGATGGTAGGCACAGAATGCGATCACGAGGACCACCCGAACGGCCGGTCATCGATCCTTTATCCGAGATCGTTTCCGCAGGTGAGAGCCGTCTCGCACCACTTCCCAACCCCGCCCGCCACTCGCCGATGTAACGGATCCGACAGGCTGTTTCCGGGTCTCTTTCTTGTACGAATCCATTGACGGCAGAAATACACCGGAATTTGTCGAATAGCCGACATCGAGCAACAGTTGTGGATCAGTATCAGCCCCATTTCCCGATGACGGCCGCCTTTCTCTCTCAGCCTCGGCAGCCACCGCCACGCGGTCTCAGCGGATATCCCAGATCCGTGGCTGTGGTTCCACGACTGCCGGGTGCACGCGAGCGGGATGGCCGACGGGCCGACCCATTCACACGAGACGGGCGCACGGGCCGACGCAACCCCGCCGCGAGCCCAGGTCTGAGCACCGCAGACCGCCCGGAGCCTGTGTCATCGCTCGTGTTATCTCGCAGCGGGAACACCGCATCGACCGATAGGGATTCCTCAGAGCACTGCAGCCTCGACCCGATTCACACCGCGTCGCGGTCTGACGAGTTCCACACGAGCCGGACTCCCCCACGCCACGGCCCGGCGCCACACGCCCGCCCCGACGCTGTGCCGGCCCCCGCTCGCAGCCCAGTCCGAAGCAGCACGCCCTCACACGATCCGGCCCGGCTCTGTTCCGTCCGGTCCCACCACAGCGGCCCGACCCGGCGCGGTCCCGGCGCGCGGCTCAGTCTCATCCGGCGCAGCCCGGCGCACGGCTCGTCCGCGGGTCTGACGCGGCGCGGCTGGTTTCTCAAGCGCGGTGCGGCTACGCGTGGCCCGGACACGACCGTGGCCCCGAGGCGCGGTCGCACCGCGATGGCCGCTCCGGCCGGGTCGAGGCCCCCTGACCGGCCGGTCTCAGGCCGCCGCGCGTTGCCAGTTCAGCGTCGCCGCCTCGGCCTGCGGCTCTGCCGGCGTTGCGGACGGGTCGCGGCGGGTGCGAGCGAGGCGGGGTTCGGCGAGGAGGAGCGCCACGGCGACGACGGTGATGAGCGCGCCGGCCAGGGCGACGGACCGGACACCGGCGTGGTCGATGATCACGCCGCCGACGAACGAGCCGGTGGCGATGCCGACGTTGAACGCCGAGCTGCCGCCGGCCGAGGCGAGGTCGGTGCTGCCCGGGGCGACCAGGAGGATGCGGTTCTGCACGGCCGCGGCCATCGCACTGTACGCGAAGCCGTTCAGAGCCAGGGCCACGATCGCGGCCGCCTTCATCGTGCCGAGCGCGTAGAGCACGACCAGTGCCAGGCAGATGAGGGCCATCGGGACGACGAGCGCGAACCACGGGTACCGATCGAGAAATCGCCCCACCACCAGAGTGCCCAGGAATCCGGCGGAGCCCGTCACCAGCAGCAGCGGGCCGAGGGTCGCGGCGGCGAATCCGGTGACGTCGAGCAGGAACGGCGTCACGTAGGTCTGGGCGGTCAGCGCGCCGGTCACCACGATGGCGGTGCACAGCACCAGCAGCACATAGCGCCGGAGCGAGGGGTTCACGCCTCGCGATGCCGAGTCGGCCTCGGGCGGGGCGGACGGTACGAGTGCCACCACCACGGCACAGGTCGCGACTCCGACGACGGCCATGACGAGGAACGCGACGCGCCAGCCCGCCTGCTGCCCGAGCCAGGTGCCGAGCGGCACGCCGAGCACCGGGGCCAGGGCGGCACCGATGGACATGCGGGCCACGGTGCGGCCGCGCTGCGACGGCGGGAAGAGACTCGTCGCGGTCGAGGCGACGATGGACCAGAACAGCGCCTGGCTGAGCCCGACGATGAGCCGCGCGCCGAGCAGCACCTCGTAGCCGGGCGCGATCGCGGTGACCACTGTCGCGGCGGAGAACACGCCGAGCGTGGTGCCGAGCAGGAGCCGTTTCGGGATGCGTCGCGTGAGGTGCGCGAGCGGGAACGACATGAGCACGACCACGACCGCGTAGCCCGTCATCAGCAACCCGACCTGCGACCTCGAACGATGCAGATCGTCGGCCATGAGCGTCAGCAGCCCGACGGGCAGGATCTCGGTGGTGACGAAGGTGAAGGTCGAGATGGATAGTGCGGCCAGTGCGAGGTTTGCGCGTCGGTGTTCGAGCATCAGCACTCCCCCGCTCCGATGTGATTCCAGTCAACTGCGGTACGGTGGTAGCATCGCACATATGGAGACGACGGACAAGCCCGCCCTCCGCGTCGTCGGCGGGCACACCGCGCTCGACCTGGTGAACACGGTCGAGCCGCGGGTGCCGAACGCCGAGCCGGAGAAGGAGCACCTCAGCACGCCGGAGGAGCTGCTGAGGTGGGCCATCCGCACGGCCGTCGTGGAGCCGGAGGAGGCACCCGACATCCGGCTCACGTGGCAGGGCGAGCAGGCCCTGGCAGCGGCCCTGGCGATCCGGGAGGCCCTTTATACGGTACTGCTTGTGCGGCTGGACGAGACCCTGAAGACACGGCTGCCGTATCAGCCGGCGCTCGAGCAGCTCAGCACGCGCTACTCGGCCGCGGTGGCCCGGGCGCGCGTCACGCTGTCGTTTGACGCCCCGACGGCCGCGCACCTGCGGATCGGCGACGTGGCCGCGTTCGCCGTGCAGGATCGTCTCGCCGCGATCGCCGTCGACGTGCTGACCAGCGAAAACGTCGACGACTTCCGCATCTGCCCGCTGAACGAGGGCGGCTGCGGCTGGCTGTTCCTCGACCGCAGCCGCAACCATTCGCGGCGATGGTGCTCGATGACCGACTGCGGCTCGCGCGTGAAGGCCCGCCGCCTCACCGACCGCCGCCGGGGCAGACAGCTACCACCAAACTGAGCTACGATGGGAGCATGACGATGGCCCGCATCCGATGCGACTTCTCCTCCGACGCGCTCGGGGTCGGCACCTCCATGACCGTCCTCCTTCCCGAACAGGCGACCGGCCAGACCGCCGAGTTCCCGACCCTCTATCTCCTGCACGGCCTCAGCGACGACGACAGCGCCTGGACGCGGTTCACGTCGCTCGAGCGCTACGCCGCCGAGCGGCAGATCGCCATCGTCATGCCGCGGGTCGAACGCAGCTTCTACACCGACGAGGTCTGGGGCCGTCCATATTGGACGTTCATCTCCGAGGAGCTGCCGCGAACCGCCCGCGGCCTGTTCCGCCTCACCGACGATCCCGCGAGGACGTTCGTGGCCGGGCTTTCCATGGGAGGGTACGGCGCATTCAAGCTCGCCCTCCGCCACCCCGACCGATTCGGCGCCGCGGCCAGCCTCTCCGGCGTCCTCGACCTCGCCACACGGGCGCGCGAACTGGTCCGGCCCGAAGACCCGCGGATGTGGGGGCGCATCTACGGCACCCCGCCCACCATCGAGGGCACCGACAACGACCTGCTGCACCTGCTCGACACCGTCGAGCACCCGCCGCCACTGTTCGTCACGTGCGGCACGGAGGACGTGCTGTACTCCTCGAACGTACGGTTCCGCGACGCCTGCGCCGAGCGCGGCATCCCACTGAAGACCGAGTTCTCCCCCGGCGCTCACGACTGGGCCTTCTGGGACGACAAGATCCGGGAGGTGCTCGCATGGCTGCCGTTGACATGATTCCGCACGCCGCCATCGGCGCCTGGCTCGGCAGTGACGTCACCGGGACGCTCCGCACGACCGGCAACCTGGCCGTCGTGCACGTCCTGCGCCTGGCCGACGGGCGCGCGGTAGTGGTGAAGGCGCGGCCGGCGGAGGACCGGCTGCTGGGGTGCGCCCACGTGCACCGGCATCTCTGGCGGGCCGGTTTCCCCTGTCCTGAGCCGATCGCGGGGCCGACCCGATTCGGTGAGCTGGCGGTGAGCGCCGAGATGGCCGTGGAGCCGACCGCCGGTCCCGCCGCCGGCCCGGCGGTGTCGACGACACGACGAGAGGCGGTCTGGCCGGCTTCGACGTCCGGCCCGCTCGGCACGACAGGCGACGGTCACGAGAAGCCGGTCGGCGAGGCTTGCGGAGGCTTCGATGCGGGGGCGGAAGTCGCGGGAGCGGGAGTCGCGGGAGCGGCAGAGTGTTCGGCGCTGCTGGCAAGGCTGATCGAGATGGCGCCGCGGGTGCGGGACACGCCTTCGACGACGCCGTCACCGCCCTGGGTTCGTTGGCATCACGAGGAAGGGCCGATCTGGCCCTGGCCCGATGACCGGGACGTCGATCTGCATGCGGAGGAGAGCTGGCATGATGCGGCGGCGCTGGCGGTACGGGCGCGGTTGAGGCGGTTCGCGGCCGAGCCGGTGATCGGGCACTGCGACTTCGAATCGCACAACATCTGGTGGCGCGGGGACGTGCCGCTGGCCGTGCACGACTGGGACAGCGTGGTGGCCGAACCCGAGGCGGTGATCGTGGGCGTGGCGGCGGCGATGTGGCCGGCGGGCGACGGGCGGTGGGGCGCGACGCTGCAGGAGAGTGGAGAGTTTCTCGACGGGTACCAGCGGGCGAGCGGGCGGCGGTTCAACCGCGAGGAGATCGAGGCGGCGTGGGCGGCCGGGCTCTGGATCCGGCTGTTCAACGCGAAGAAGTGGCGGCTCGACGGGCTCGACGGTCTTGGGCGGGACGAGGCCAGGGAGCGAGGACGCATGGCGGGGCTCTGAGCAGGGTCCAGGCATCCGAAGCGCTTCCGCGACGGGGCGGCGCGGTCACTTGGGCACCTGCGGGCCGGCGGGCGGCAACCCGAGGCGCGGGCCGCACCCCAAGGCGCGGGCGACCCGAGGCGCGGGCCGCAACCCGACGGACCAATGGACTTGCGCCGCGAACTAGGAACCCGCGGTCCGGTGAGTCGTGAAGTGACGCGGCAACCGGCCGAAGCCGACGGTCCTGCGGCCGGCGGACCTGCGCACCAGTTCACCAGTGGACTGGGCACCGCGAAGCGGCGGACCACGGCGGAACGCGCGAATGAGCCGAGACGGATCGTCAACCGAGCGGCGGCCCGAGCGACGTTGCAGGGTGCGCGAAGTGGCGGGCCCGGGCTGGCTGGGCTGCGGTGGGGCGTCTGCTGGGAGGTTGGAAGCGCTACGGGATGGCCGGTGCTTCCGGGTTCAGGGCGCCCTCCACGGTGAAGTGCTCCATCTCCGCCAGCAGGAGGTGCAGCCGCGGGATGGTCAGGTAGGCCGTGTCCACCTCCGTGGTGATCTGGACCGTGTCGGGGACGTCGTCGATGTTCACCATCAGCTTCTCGTTGAAGTACGGCAGCTCGGTCTCCCGGATCAGCGCCGTCTCGCGCCGCAGCGCGCGGATGGCCCCGTCGTCCGCGGCCGTCGCCGGCGGGCGCAGCGCCAGGCGGCGCTCGTTGTAGAAGACCTGCAGGTCGATCGGCTCGCCGCGGTCCTTGGCCACCCGCTCCAGCAGGGCCTGGCGGGCCTGCGGGTCGTAGTAGGCGTACTTCGACGCGCTCATCGACGCCTGGCGAGCCCGCAGGACCGCCTCGGCGGCCGTGATCGTGCGCGGGTCCAGCACCACCAGGCCGTTCTGCGACAACGGGGAGACCACCTCGGCCAGGCCCGGGCGGAAGCGGTTGCCGACGATGACCTGGGTCGCGAACGGGGCACCGCCGACCACCCGGGTGAAGGCCACGGCGTACGCGGCGAGCAGGATCGGGGCGGTGTCGATGGCCAGCCGGGCGGCCAGGCGCTCGCTGGCCGCGTGCAGCGCCCGCGACGCCCACACCACCTGGCGGAAGCGCGGTGCCGCCGGGTCGCGGTACCCGAGCGGGAAGCGCTGGGGGTTGACGGCCCGCAGCTGGGACTCCCAGTGGCGCATGGCGTTGTCGGTCTGGCGGGTCGCGGAGCACTGCTGGGCGGCGATGTCCAGCGGGCCCGGCACCGGCTCCGGGCCGAGCGAGTCGCGCTGGGACAGCTCACGGATCATCGTGGCCAGGCCCGTCACGTCCGTCGCGATGTGGGTGACCTCGACCAGGACGTGGGTGACCGGACCGCCGGCGCCCGAGCGGACCACGGCCATGCGGATCGGCCACTCGGTGCCGTAGTCGAAGGGGCGCGACTTCCACGCCGCGAACACCTCCGCGGCCAGCGCCTCCGCGGCGGCCGGCAGCGCGACCGAGGCCACCGGGACCAGGGACGAGGACGACGAGGACACGGCCGGAGCGGCGACGGTGGCCGCCGCCGAGGCCTCGGCGGTGTGGACCTCCAGGTACGCCTCGCCCGAGCCGAAGGTCTCCTGGGTCGTGCGGCCGTCCGGGGCGAAGCGCAGCAGGGTCCGCATCGACGGGTAGCGGCTCATGAAGAAGCGCAGCTCATCCGCGAAGTCCGCGACCGTGCGGCCGTCGTGGACGGGGACCACGCCGCCCATGCTCATGGAGCTGTTCATCTCCCGCATGGCCTGGAAGACCTGTTGCTGGCCCCACGTCAGCTCGCCGGTGGCGGCGCCCTCGCCCTCGAAGGTCACCGTGATGCGTTCCATGTATGGCGATCGTTCACTCGGACATTGATGTAGACAAGAATACGAATGGCTGATCGCGCCGGCCGAAGGACCGAGGCCGCGGCCGAGTACTCAGGTGGCGTGGTGGACCGCGAGGCCCGCGAAGGCGGGCGGGGCGACCGCGGCCCGCCTGGCCAGGTCCTCGGGGGCCAGCGGGCGGGAGTACAGGTAGCCCTGGCCGAACGTGTAGCCCAGGTGGCGCAGCATCCGCGCCTGGGCCTCCGTCTCGATGCCCTCCGCCACGGTGTCCAGGTCGAGGGCCTGCGCCATGCGGATCACCGCCGTCGCCACCGCCTCCTGCCGGGCCACCGTCGTGATCTCGTCCACGAAGGAGCGGTCGAGCTTGAGCGCCGTCACCGGGCACGTGAGCAGGAGGCCCAGCGAGGAGGCGGCGGTACCGAAGTCGTCCAGCGCGATGCGGATGCGGCGGTCCCGCAGCTGCTGCAGCGCGGCGATCGCGGCCTCGTCCACCACCGCGGTCTCGGTCACCTCGACGGTGAGGTGGCGCGGGTCCAGGCCGGCGTCGTCGAGGGCGGCCAGCACGTCGGTCACGAAGTCGGGGTCGGTGAGCTGGCGGCCGGCGACGTTCACGGACACGTAGCCGGGGGCGGACGCGCCGAGCTCGCGCAGCCAGCGGGCCTGCTGGGCGCACGCCTCGCGCATGACGAAGCGGCCCAGCGGCACGACGAGCCCGGTCTGCTCGGCGGCGGGGATGAAGTCGCCGGGCGGGATGACGCCGAGCTCGGGGTGGCGCCAGCGCACCAGGGCCTCGGTGCCGACGGTGCGGCCGTCGTCGAGGCGCACGATCGGCTGGTACTGCAGATGGAGCTGCCCGGCATCGATCGCGTCGCGCAGCCGCGCCCCGATCTCGGCGTGGGCGACGATGCGCGTCGTCATGCCCGGCACGTACACGAAGTGGCCGCCCTTGCCCCGCTCCTTCGCCGCGTACATGGCCAGGTCGGCGTTGCGCAGCAGGGTGTCGACGTCCTCGGCGAGCTCCGGCGAGGAGGTGGCGACGCCCACGCTGGCCCGGACCAGCAGCTCGTGCCCGGCCGCGCGGACCGAGGTGGTGAGCACGTCGCGGATGCGCTCGGCGACGCCGACGGCGTGCTCGCCGGGCACCTCGTAGAGCATGGCCGCGAACTCGTCGCCGCCGAGGCGGGCCACGACGTCCTCGGCGCGCACGGCCCCGCGGAGGCGCTCGGCCACGGTCATGAGCACCTCGTCGCCGACCGCGTGCCCGAGGGTGTCGTTGATGAGCTTGAAGTCGTCGAGGTCGATGAGCAGGACCGCGGTCGGCCCGGGGTGGCGCAGCGCGGCGCCGAGCAGCTCGGTGAAGTGGTTGCGGTTGACCAGGCCGGTGAGGGCGTCGTGGGTGGCCTGGTGGCGCAGCCGGCGCTCGTGCGCGCTGACCTCGGCGAGCAGCCGCTGGTTGTCGCGCAGCGCGACGAGCTGGCGGGCGCCGACGATCGCGCTGACCGCGATGGCGCCGGTGGCCACGGCGGCGATGTCGCGGTGGTCGGTGTACGCCACGAACGCGAGCAGCACCAGGGTCGCGCCGACGGCGTAGTAGGGCAGCTTGCTGTACGTGCGCCCGCCGCGCGCGGTGCGCTGGGCGGCCGCGGGGCGCCACTGGGCCCGGGCCGCCGCCGCGACGAGCAGGCACTCGACGAGGGTGAGCATCGGCTGGAGCCCGGCCAGGCGCGGGTGGGTGGCGATGAGCGGCGACACCGCGGAGCTGAGCCCGCCGGCGACCAGCGTCGTGGCGAGCAGGGCCATGGAGCGGCGGCTGACGGTACCGCTGCCGAGCATGACGACCTTGAGCACCGCCACGAGCGTGACCAGGCAGGTGATGCCCACGAGGGAGAGGCCGATCACGACGCCGAGGTGGCCGTTGTGCTCCGCGATCGGGCGCAGCGCGAGGTGCCACAGGAACAGGGCCGTGGTGATGAGCACCGTGAGCCCGTCGAGGCCGAGGCGGGTCCACTCGGCCCGGGTGCGGGTGCGCACGGGGAGCCGCAGCAGCGCGTACAGCACGATGAGGATGCTCGTCGCGAGCACCGGCGCGGCGATCTGGATGAGCCGCAGCGCATACGGCGACTCGGGGCTGAGCCGGGCCGGGGTCATGATGGCAGTACCGATGGTGACCAGCCCCGTCGCGAGCGCGAACCGGTGCCAGAACCGCCGCGCGCTCGCCGCGATCCCGGGCACCTCCCCGGCCAGCCAGGCCATCCACGCGGACATCGCGAGGCCGAACGGGCCGGCCACCCACACGATCTGCTTGGGCATCGGCAGGCCGGCCGCGTAGAGCGTGGCCCACGACGCGGCGGCCAGCATGCAGGCGACGATCGCGACCATCAGTCGCCTCACGAGTACCGCTGCCGCTGCCACGGGTCTTCCCATCGGCAAGCGGCACGAAAACGTTAGCAGGGTGCGGCCCTGTGCCGATGAGCGAAGCGTGAACCTCAACGGCCGGGTCGTCACCTGGGTGTCGCTGCTGGCCGTCGGCGTGATCGACGCGGTGCTGCTCGCGGCCTGGGGCGACCGCGCCGATCAGCACGGGTGGGCGGTGCCGGTCGCGGCGCTGGCGCTCAACGGCGCGGTGCTCGTGCGGCAGGCGTGGTCCCTGCGGGTGCACGCGCGGCTGCTGCGGCGGCTGGACCGCACCCTGGCGGCCCTGCGCAAGACGATGGTGCGCGACCAGATCCTCGCCGACACCGGCACCGGCCTGCTGACCGCGGCCGACACGGAGGCCGTGCACGATCTCGCCGTCCACGGGGCCGCCGCGCTGCTCGCCGACACGCCGGACGCGCTGGCCGTGCTGCTGGTGCCGCAGGTCGACGAACTCGTCGTGGCGGCGGCGGCCGGCACGGACCTCGACGGCGCGGACACGGGCCTGGTCGGCCGCCGCCTGGCCCCGCCGCCGCAGCTGCGCGCGCTCATGCAGGCCGGCGAGGTGCTCGGCGTCGGCGACATCGCCGAGCTCGGCGTGCCGGGCCTGACCACGACCCGCACGGCCCTGCTGCTCCCGCTGGTCGTCAACGGCCGCTTCTTCGGCGTGCTGTGCGTGACCGCGGAGCGGACCCTGCACGCCGACCTGCGCCGCGCGCTGGAGACGCTGCGCACCCAGGCCGCGCTGGCCCTGGACGGCGCCGCGCTCACCGCCGAGCTGACGATGCGCGCGCTGCACGACCCGCTCACCGGCCTGGCCAACCGCCGCCTGATCGGCGAGCGGCTGGCGCAGGCCCTGGCGCGCACCCGCCGCAACGGCCGGCACGTAGGCGTGCTGCTGGTCGACCTCAACGGCTTCAAGCTGGTCAACGACACGCTGGGGCACGAGGCCGGCGACGAGCTCCTGCGCGCGGTCGCGGGCCGGCTCACCCACTGCGTGCGGCTCGAGGACACCGTAGGGCGCCTGGGCGGCGACGAGTTCGTGGTGGTGGCCGAGGACCTGCCGGACCTGGCGGCCGCGGTGCGGATCGCGGAGCGGGTGGTGGAGGCGGTGGGCGCCCCGATCATCGTCGAGGGCCACCGGCTACCGGCGAGCGCGAGCGTAGGCGTGGCCCTGTCGAACGACGCCTCGCTGCCCGACGAGCTGCTGCGCCAGGCCGACCTGGCGATGTACACCGCCAAGAAACGCCGCAAAACGGGCGCGTACCACATCCACGAGGCTGCGTAAACTACTGCGATATCGTATAGTCCGATCTCGTGGTATTCCTGTTGCTCGACCTGCAGCGCGCCACCCACGCGACCCTGCACCGGCTCACGACCGAGCTGGCCGATCTGAAACTGACCCCGTCCGAGCTCAACGCCCTGGCGAACCTGGCCCGCCACCCGGCCGGCGCGTGCACCGTGTCGGAGCTGGGCGCCGCGGCCGGCACGCGCCCCACCACCCTCACGAGCATCCTGGACCGCCTGGAGCAACGCGGCCTGGTGAGCCGCGGCCCGCACCAGCGCGACCGGCGCACGGTGGTCGTCCGGCTCACCGCACCGGGCACGACCGTCGCCACGCGGGTGCTGGCAGCGATGGCCGACCTGGAGCGGCGCGCCCTGGCAACCCTGCCCCCGGACGCCGCTGGGGACGCCGCAGCGGTACTGCACGCGCTGACGGAGGCCGCCACATGAGCCCCACCTTCGACGAGCTGTTCGCGGCGGTCACCGCCGGACCCGGGCACTTCGGGCACCGCGAGCACGTGCACCTGACCTGGCTGGCGATCCACGGGGTGGGCCCGGACGCGGCGCTCGGGCTCGTCAGCGACGGCATCCGGCGCACGGCCCGGTACGCGGGGCAGCCCCGCAAGTACCACGTGACGATGAGCCGCGCCTGGGTCGAGCTGATCGCGGCCCGCATGACGCCGGACGACCCCGACTTCGCGGCCTTCGCGGCGCGCCACCCCGAGGTGCTCGACAAGCGGCTCCTCAACGAGCACTACCGCCCGGGCACCCTCGCCACGGAGGCGGCCCGCACCGGCTGGGTCCCGCCCGACGCGCGACCCTTCACCGCGGACCCGCCCGCGAAATCCCGGGCCGAAACCGATATATCGCCTGGCAACGGATAAAGCCGATAAGTCGTGGCACGAAGTGCCCGACTTATCGGCTCACACCACCGCGGCGACCTGCTTCACATGGCGCAGGGCGGGCACCGACTCGAGCCGCTCCACCCCGCGCAGCGGCCCGATGCGACGGGTGACGTACGTGTACAGCTGCGCCATGTCCCGGCAGATCACGGTCGCCATGAGGTTCGTCTCGCCCGTGGTCGCCGCGACGAACACGACCTCCTCGTGCCGCGCCAGCTCCTCCCCCACCGCCGCCAGGTGCGCCGGCGCGACCGTCAGCCACAGCAGGAACCGCGCCGGGTACCCGAGCAGCGCCGGGTCCATCTCCACGTCGAAGAAGATCGCCCCGGTGGCGCGCAGGTGCTCCAGGCGCCGCCGGACCGTCGACTCCGACCAGCCCAGGGCCGCCGCGAGCGCCGGGTAGCCGAGGCGCCCGTCGCGGTTGAGCGCGGCCAGCAGCGGCCGGTCCTCGCCGGTGAGCACCGCGGGGATGCCCGGCGGCGGCACCGGCGGGCGCAGCCGGGCGACCTGTTCGGCGCTGAGGTGGGTGCCGCGGGCCTCGCCGCCGATCGGGCCGCCGGCGAAGTGGTGCATGAGACAGTGCGCGCGCACCGAGACGATCCGCGGGGTGCGCGGCAGCTTCTGCAGCAGCAGGGTCTCGCGGTCGGCGGTGCCCGGGTTCTGCACGACGCACGTGACCTCGGTGCCGCCCGAGCCCAGCGTCACCCAGGTGGTGTCGGGGCGGCGGGCCAGGGCCTCGGCGATCGCCCCCGCGCTGTCCGGCGTGGTCTGCAGGCGGATCATCCACATGTCGTAGCCGAGACGCACGCCGTCGGGCAGGGCCGCGACCCGCAGGCCGCCGTCGCGCATCCGGCGGTACCGCCGCGCCACCGTCTGATCCGAGACGCCCAGGATCTCGGCGAGGGCGCTGAACGGGACGCGCCCGTCCAGCCGCAGCGCGTCGACGATCTGATGGTCCAGGGTGTCGACTTCCACCGGCCCACGATAAACGATGTCGGAATCCGCCACCCCGGGCCGGACGGCTACCCATGAACCGGCGCGGGCCGCACATTCGACGGCATGCCCAAATGGTCTGCCCTCGTCGCCGTCTCCATCGGCACGTTCATGCTGCTCGTCGACGTCACGATCGTGACGGTCGCGCTGCCCGCCGTCTCCCGCGATCTCGGGGTCACGATCGGCGGCCTGCAGTGGGTCCTCGACGGGTACGCCCTCGCGCTCGCCGCCGTCCTGCTCGCCTCCGGGTCGCTGGCCGACCGGCACGGGCGCCGCCGGGTGTACCTCGGCGGCACCGTCGTGTTCGCGGCCGCCTCGCTGCTGTGCGCGGTCGCGCCGAACGCCGGCCTGCTCATCGCCGCCCGGTTCCTGCAGGGCCTCGGCGGGGCCGCAATGCTCGCCACCACCGTCGCGATCCTCAGCGTCGCCTACACCGGCCGCGACCGCGGCGTGGCCTTCGGGGTCTGGGGCGCGGTCAACGGCGCCGCCGCCGCGGCCGGCCCGATCGCCGGCGGCCTGCTCACCGAGCACCTCGGCTGGCGCTGGATCTTCATCGTCAACCTCCCGGTGAGCCTCCTGGCCGTCTGGTTCACCCTGCGCGGCGTCACCGAGTCCCACGGCCGCTCCAGCACCGGCAACCGGCTCGACCTGACCGGCATCGTCACCTTCACGCTCAGCGCCACCGCCGTCACGTTCGCCCTGATCCGGGGCGGCGACGCCGGCTGGACCGCGCCGAGCACCCTGGCCGCCTTCGCCGTCGCCGCCGTGGCCCTGGCCGCGTTCGTCGTCGCCGAGCGGCGCACCGACCACCCCATGCTGGACCTGCGCCTGTTCGCCAAGCCGTCCTTCAGCGCCCTCATGGCGGCATCGGTACTGGCCCAGGCCTCCGCCTTCGCCTACCTGCCGTTCACGACGGTCTGGCTGCAGCAGTTCATGGGCAAGGGCCCGGTCGACGCGGGGCTGCTCGGCGCCCTGCCGATGAGCGCCGCCTCGTTCCTCGTGGGGGCGTTCGGCGGCCGGTTCCTGCAGCGGGTGTCCCCGCGCTGGTCCATCGGCATCGGCCTGCTGCTCATCGGCGCGGGCGCCCTGCTGCAGGCCCGGCTCACGCCCGCGTCCCCGGCGACCGCGCTCATCCCCGGCCTGATCGTCGTCGGGCTCGGCGTCGCCGCGGTGCTGCCGACGATGGCCTCGGCCGCCCTCGCCGCGGTCCCCCACGAGCGCAGCGGCATGGCCGGCGGCGCGGTCAACACGTTCCGCCAGCTCGGGTTCGCCCTCGGCGTGGCCGTGTTCGGCTCGATCTTCGCCCACCGGCTCGCGGGGCACCACGCACCCACCGACGCAGTGAACCATGTGGTCGCCGTGGCGGGCTTCACCGGCCTGGCCGCCGCGGTGCTGGTGCTGCTCGTGGTGCGCACGGGCCGCCCGGCCTGGGAGGCTCCGCGGCCGGCGCCTGAGCCCGTCGTCAGCGAGGCTGTCTAGCCCGAGCCCATAATGGCTGGATGGACGTCACCTGGTGGGGACACGCGACCGTGGCCATCCGCGAGCGCGGGGTCACGATCCTGACCGATCCGGTGCTGCGCGACCGCCTGGCGCACCTGCACCGGCGCCGGGGGCCGCGGCCGCACCTGGACCGGGCCCCCGACGCGGTCGTCGTGTCCCACCTGCACGCCGACCACTGCGACCTGCCGTCGCTGCGGTCGCTGCCGCCCGCCACGCGGCTCATCGTGCCGCACGGGGCGGCGGCGTTCCTGCGCTCGCGGCTCGGCGAGCGGGACTTCGTCGAGCTGCGGGCCGGGCAGGAGACCAAAGTCGGCGGCGTGACGGTGCGGGCGGTGCCGGCCGCGCACGACGGCGGGCGGACCCCGAAGTCGCGCATCCGGGCCGTGGCCCTGGGCTACGTCGTCGCCGGGGAGCGCTCGGCCTGGTTCGGCGGGGACACCGGGCTCTTCGACGAGATGAAGGAGATCGGTCCGGTGGATCTGGCGCTGGTACCGGTCTGGGGCTGGGGCTGGACCCTCGGGCCCGGGCACCTCGACCCGGCCCGCGCGGCCGAGGCGATGCGCCTGGTGGAGCCCGGCCAGGCGGTGCCGATCCACTGGGGCACGCTGTGGCCGATCGGGTGCGGCCGGGTGCGGCCGGACCGCTTCCACCGACCGGGCGACGAGTTCGCCGCGCACACCCGCGACACGGCCCCGCAGACCGGCGTGCGCGTGCTCGCGCCCGGCGAGAGCCTGACCGTTTCGTGATCACGTTCGGTGGGCTCATCGCCGCGGTGGCGATCATGTTCGGCATCGTGGCGGCCGGCTCGATCCTGCCCGTGCTGCCGACCGGCGCCGCGGTCAGCGCCACCGCGGTGCTCGCCGCGCACTACAGTCCCCTGGCCGTGCCCGTCGTGATCGCGGCCGGCGGGCTCGGGGCCTACGTGGGCGACGCCGTCACGTTCGCCATCTGCCGGGCCGGCGGCGAGGCCCTCACGCGCCGGCTGCGGCTGCTGCGCCAGCCGTGGCGGCTCGCCGAGACCGTGCGGGAGCGGCTGCGGCGGCGGCCGGTGACCGCCTTGCTGGTGTCCCGGCTGGTGCCCGGCGGGCGGATCCCGGTGCTGCTCGCGGCGGCGATCGTCGGGCTGTCGTGGCGCACCTTCGTGGTGTCCAACATCGCCGCGTGCGTGCTGTGGTCGGCCACGTACAGCGCGATCGGCCTGCTCAGCCGCAACGTCTTCCCGCAGCCGTGGCAGGGCGTGGTCTGCGCGATCATCGTCGTGCTCGTCGCCGGCCAGGCCGCGAGCTGGGTCGAGAAGCGGCGGGCCCGCGGCGCCAAGGACCCGGCGGCGAACGTTACGCCGTAGCCTCCACGTAGATCGTCTCGTCGTTGCGCAGCACCTGGTCGAGGTCGGCCACGTCCGGGATGGCGCCCTCGCGGTAGGCGCGCACCGCGATCCCGTCCTCGGCGAAGCCCGCCGCGGTGAGCGCGTACGTGAGCTCCTCGAGGTCGTAGAGCCAGCGGTGGCCGTACACGTAGAACAGCTGGTTGAACATGAACGCCCCGCGCGCGGGCATCGCGGGCGCGACCCCGGTCAGGGCGCGGTTCATGCGCCGGCGGTGCTTGCCGAAGAAGCCGTCGTTGTTGACGTAGCTCTCGGCGTAGACCTTGAGATCCGGCGTGGTGACGCGCAGCAGGCCGCCGGGGCGCAGGATCCGCTTGACCTCGGTCAGCCAGGCGATGCCGGCCCGCAGGGTCACGTGCTCGATGAGGTGCTCGGCGTAGGCCCAGTCCACGGTGTCGTCGGCGACCGGCAGCCGGCCGGTGATGTCCATCTCCGTGAAGTACGCGGCGTCGTCCACGCGGTACACCTGGCCGCGCTCGGTCCGCGTGCCGTCGGCGGCGGTGAGCGAGACGAGGTCGGTGCCCAGCGCCCGCGGGTGGCTCGTCTTGAACGCCGCGAACTCGATGCCGGTCAGGCCGAGCCGGTCGAAGTGCGAGCGGTCGAGCACCTCGGCGGACAGCTCCGGCGCGAGCTTCTCGACGCGCGCCAGGTCCTCGGTGAACGAGTCGACCGTGGCGGCCAGCTCCTGCGGGTCTTCCCAGTTCCAGGGGCGTAATGCGGCCTCAGACATGCGTTGATCTAAACACCTCGAACTCTGGCGGACAAGGGAAGATCCTTCTCGCCGGCGGGCGTCTCGGGCATCTCCTCGCGCAGGCCCAGCTCCTCGAGCCAGGCGACCAGCCGCTCGTGCACGGCGACCGGCCCGAGCAGTTCCCCGGTGGGCATCGGCCAGTCGGCGGGGTGCACCAGGATCGCCTCGGTCTGCCAGCCGCCGATGCCGCCGTGCGAGCCGACCAGCTCCTCGAACGCGGCGACCTCGTCGGTGCCCGGGTCGACGCGGCTCACCACGACCAGGTCGCCGACGTGGGCCATGCCCTGGTGCCGCAGCAGGTCGGCGGCGGCCGCGGGGCCGTAGGGCAGCAGCGGGTCGACGCCCTCGACGCGCCCGTCGCGCAGGTGGTGCCGGCCGGCCGGGCCGATCGCCACCGGGCCGTCCGCGGCCGCGGCGACGACGAGGCCGATGCCCGGGTGCTTGGCGAGCCCGTCGACCAGGCCGGGGCGCAGCTCCTCGATCGCGTCGAGCTCGGCGCGGCCGGGGACGGCGGTGAGGTACAGCATGGCGAGGTTCCCGGACGCGATCGTGATCACTTCGCCGCGCGGGCCGTGCGTGACGGGGCCGCACGAGCGGGTCTGGTGCGACACGCCCGCGAGCAGGGTGTTGGCCCGGCCCCAGTCCTCGTCGTCGGGTCCGGCGGCGGCCGACTCGGAGCCGTTGCCCGCGAGGTCGGCGACGAGGCGCTCGAGGGTCACGCCGTGGCGCTGGCTGAAGGTCGCGCCCTGGCTCTGCCCGTGGTCGGAGAGCACGACGATGCGGTAGTCGCGACCGGCGACCCGGGCGAGCTTGTGCAGCGTGCCGAGCACCCGGTCGAGCCCCTCCAGGGTCTGCAGGGCCTCCGGGCGCAGCGGCCCGGCGTGGTGCGCGACCTCGTCGTAGTCGACGAAGTCACAGTAGATCACCGGGGCGCCCCGGCTCATCTGCTCGGCGATCAGCGAGACGTTGAGGTCGCGCAGCAGCACGTTGGTGACCGCGCGCAGGGCCACGTAGGCGGCCGTGCGCGGCACCCGCGGGTACACGTTGCGAAACCGCTGCCGCCGGGCCTGCTGGATCTCCTTGAGCATCTCGCCCACGGAGAGCACCAGCGCCCGCGCGAAGCCGTAGGGGCTGGCCACGAAGGCCAGGTAGCCGCGAGCCGACCGGCCCGGCAGGGAGGCGTTGCTGAAGGTCAGCAGGCTCGTCGGGGCGTCGCCGGAGAACACGTTGCTGATGCTCACGCCGCCGTCGGCGAGCAGGCCGCGGCCGGTGGAGATGCGGGCCTCGACGTCGGCGGCGTCGCGGGGCCGGTTGGTCACCACGAGCCGGGCGCCGTCCTTCTCGTACCACCGGAACGCCGGGATCTGCGCGAAGTCCCCGTGCATGATCCCCGCCTGGCTGGCCGGGGTGGTCGCCGGCAGGCCCGTGTGCCACGCCCGCATCGCGTGCGTGCCCGTGCGCAGCCACTGCCCGAGGTTGGGCAGGTTCCCGGCCTTCACCGCCCACGACAGCAGCGGCGCGGAGAGCCCGTCGAGCTGCACGATGAGCACGCCCGGCTCGGTCGCCGGGGTGCCCCGGTGCCGGCGGGCCATCTGCCGCAGCGCCTGGCCGAGGAAGACGTCCTCGCTGCCGGCGTCGGCGAGCCAGTTCACGAGCGCGGTGAGCACGGCGGCGAGCCACGAGGCGATCCAGGCGTCGGCGAAGGAGCCGACGCTGACGCCGTTGGCCAGGTGCAGCGCGGTGAACATCACCACGGCCTGGATGACCACGCCGACGGCCAGCACCCCGACCCCGCCGACCAGCACCGCCACGCCCAGCAGCACCAGCCGCATGAGGGTGCCGATGACCGCGAGCAGCACGGTCAGCTCGACCAGGGCCAACGGGCCGCCGCTGGCCGTCACGCCGGGCAGCGCCCAGAACACGACGGCGAGCACGGCGAAGCTCGTCACGCCGGAGCGCAGCAGCGACTTGCCCCACGCGACGGTCAGGCGCCAGTCGCGCAGCAGCCGCAACGCGAAGCGAATCCGCTGAGCGACGACCCCCACGCAGCCAGATTAACGGCCGCGCCGGTCGTTACACGGGCGCGGGATCCATCAGCGCGCCCACCGCCTGCGAGTATCGGTCGGCGGAGCGGACGGTCTCCAGGGCCGCGGCCCAGCGCTCGCCGGGGTGCACCGGTCGGGGCGCGGCGAGGACATGGCGAAGGGCGGTCAGCTCGGCAAGATGCGCGTCGAGCAGCCCGAGTACGTCGTGGTGCACCTCTCGTTTATCCCACGTTCACGTTCGCGACGTGCCGCGTTCGCTGCGACAATGGGCGACATGGCCGGAAAGCTTGAAGTGGAGCGCAAGTACGAGCTGCCGGACGGGTTTGCCCTGCCCGACCTCACCGGAGTCGGCGGCGTCACCGCCGTCGGCGAACCCGACGACCAGCGCCTCGACGCCGTCTACTACGACACCGCCGGGCTGCATCTGGCCCGGGGCCGCGTCACCCTGCGCCGGCGCACCGGCGGCAACGACGCGGGCTGGCACCTCAAGCGCCCCGCCGGCGGCGAGCGCAGCGAGCTGCAGCTGCCCGCGAACAACCGGCAGAAGTCCCCGCCGCGGGCCGTCACCGACCAGGTCCGCGCGCTCACCCGCGGGGCCGACCTCGCCCCCGTCGCCCGCATCCGCACCCACCGCGTCGAGCGGGCCCTGAAGGCCGCCGACGGCAGCACCGTCGCCCTGCTCGCCGACGACCGGGTCAGCACCGAGTCCCTGCGCGACGGCGGCGGCGCCCGCGAATGGCACGAGCTGGAGATCGAGCTCGTCGACGGCGACGCCAAGGCCCTCGACCGCCTCGACGCCGCCCTGCGCCGGGCCGGCGCCCGCCCGGCCCACAGCCCGTCGAAGCTCGCCCAGGCCCTCGGCCCCGACTACCCCCAGCCGGTCGGCGTGCGGATGCCCGGCTCGAAGTCCCGCCGGGCGCTCACCGCCTACCTCGCCATCCAGCGCGACGCGCTCGTCGAGCACGACCCGCACGTGCGCGAGGGCGACGCCGAGGCGGTGCACAAGATGCGCGTGGCCACCCGCCGCCTGCGCTCCAGCCTGCGCTCGTTCGCCCCGCTGCTGGCCGACGGCTCGGACGACCCGGCCGCGCTGGACCGGCTGCACGACGAGATCAAGTGGGTCACCGGCCTGCTCGGCGAGGTCCGCGACTGCGACGTGATGAGCGAGCGCCTGGCCGGGCTCGTGCACGCCGAGCCGCCGGAGCTCGTGCTCGGCCCGGTCGCGGCGCGCATCACCTCCCTGCTCGCCGCGCGCGCCGCCGAGGCCCGCCGGGCGCTCGTCGCGGGGCTGGACAGCCGGCGGTACACCGATGTGCTCAACGCGATCGACGCGCTGGTCCTGCGCTCCGCCCGGCCCGAGCGCGTGCCCCGCCGCCGGCTCCTGCGCCGCGCGCGCAAGGCCCTGCGCCGCGCCGACGCCCGCCTGGCCGCCGCGGACACCGCCGCGGACACCGGCGCCGCCACCGCGACCGTGGACGAGCGGCGGCACGAGGCGCGCAAGGCCTACAAGCGCGCCCGCTACGCCGCCGAGCTCGTCGCGCCCGTCGCCGGCAAGTCCGCCACACGCCTCGCCGACCGGGTCACCACCCTGCAGGACGCGCTCGGCGCGCACCAGGATGCGCTGGTGACCGGGGACCTGCTGCGGCAGTACGGCATCAGCGCGTACGGCGCCGGCGAGAACGCGTTCACCTACGGGCTGCTGCACGCGCGCACCGACGAGCACGGCCGGCTGGCCCTGCGGGACGTGCCCAAGGCCCGCCGCAAGGTGCGCAAGGCGGCCCGGGCCCTGTTCGGGTGACGCCCCGGGCGAGCACCGGGCGAGCGCTGGGTGAGCACCGGGTGACAGGGGATGCGCGGGTTCGATAAGGTTCGAAGTCCGCATCCCTCTCACCCCGGGTTGACCAGTGCAGCTGCAGATCCACCTCGAGCCCCTCGGGGACGGTCCCACGCCCGACGTCGACGAGTTGCTCAACCTCCAGCGGTGGCTGGTCGGCGAGTCCGGCATCGTGCAGTCCGAGATCGGGCTGTCGACGGCCACGCGGCCCGGCGAGCTCTCCGGGGCCGTCGAGATCATCAGCCTGGTGCTCGGCACCGGGCTGTCGGTCGGGCAGCTGCTGCTCGCGGTGTCGGCCTGGCGCCGGACGCGGCCCCTGGCCCCCGCGATCGTGCTCACCCGCATCGACCCCGACGGGCGGTCGGTGCGCATCGAGTCCTCCGACCCGGAGGCCGTCGCCGCCGCGGCGCGGGCGCTCGACGGCTGAGCCGGGCGGCACCGTGGCGGAACTGGCTGACCCGCGCGCGTCGCGGGCCGTGCTCGTCGGCGGGGCGCGGTACGCGGCGCTGCCCGAGGTACCGGCGATCACGAGGAATCTCAACGGGCTCGCCGGGGTGCTCCAGGACCCCGACCTTTGGGGGCTGGCGCCCGAGCACTGCACGGTGCTGCACGACCCCGACGACGCCCGGGAGGTGTCCCGGGTGCTGCGCCGCGCGGCGGAGGAGACGGCCCCCGAGGGGATGCTGGTCGTCTACTTCGCCGGGCACGGGCTGGTCGACCCGATCGACGGCTCGCTCGTGCTGGGCCTGCGGGAGACCGATCCCGCCGTACCGTACGAGGCCGGCCTGCCCTTCGAGCTGATCCGCCGCGCGGTGGCCGGCAGCCGGGCCCGCCGCCGCCTGGTGATCCTGGACTGCTGCTACGCCGGGCGGGCCGCGGGGCACCTGGCCGCCGGGGAGTCCGGCAGCCAGGCGGTCGCGGACCAGGCCGGCACCGACGACACCTGCCTGCTCGTCTCGGCCCCGCGCAACCGCACCGCCCAGGCGCCGCCCGGCGAGCCGTACACCGCGTTCACCGGCGAGCTGCTGCGGGTGCTGCGCGGCGGCCTGCCCGACCGGCCCGCGGTGCTCGACGTGCGGACCGTCTGGCGCGAGGTGACCCTGCGGCTGCGCGAGCGCGGCTTCGAGCTGCCGGAGCTGCGCTCGGCCGGCGACGAGCTCGCGCTGGTGCACAACGCGGCCCGCCACCACCGCGACCTCGTCGGGCGGATCGTGGTCGCCACCGCCGCCGTCGAGGACCGCGACCTGCGCCAGGCCGCGGTGCTGATCCTGCGGCACGACCGGGGGCGGGGCGCCGTCGGCGTGCGGATCAACCGGCCCACCACCGACCCGCTGCCGGCCGACATCCCGCAGGGCTGGCGGCGGCTGCTGACCACGCCGGCGGTGCTCTTCGACGCGGGGCCGCTGAGCCGGTACGAGGGGTTCATCGCGGTCGCCCGGCTGCGGCCCGACGTCGAGCCGCCGTTGCGGTGGCGGCCGGTGAAGGACCGGCTCGGCGTGATCGCCCTGTCCGCCGACCCGCAGCCGCTCGCGCCGGTGATCGCCGGGCTGCGGCTGTTCTCCGGCTACCTCGGCTGGGGCCCCGACCAGCTGGAGGCCGACATCGACGGGGGCCTGCTGCTGCTCAGCGACGCCGACGTGCGCGAGGCGCTGTCGAGCCGGCCGCGGGACCTGTGGACGACCCTGCACGCCCGGGCCGCGGGCGAGTAGAGCCCGGGAGACTGACCATGGAACTGAGGCTGATCGACGAGATCGTGTCCGCGATCCGCCACGGCGGGACGGTGACACTCATCCTCGGCGCCGGGATGACGATGCCGGTGGTGCCCGGGCTCGGCGACCTCGTCGAGCTCGCGGACCGGTACGCGGCCGGGCTCGGCGACGACGGCGAGCTCACGCAGGCGCTGCGGCAGGCGCGCGAGGGGCTCGACCCGCACGCGCTGCCGATCGAGCTCTACCTGGCGTACCGCCGCGTCTTCACCGCCCGCCGCTCCCCCGGCGAGTTCGACGTCGTCGCCCAGCAGGCCGTGCTCGCCGGCTACCGGGCGCCCGATCTCAACTCCTCGCCGCTGGCCACGCACGGCATCTGGCAGCGCGTCGACCTGCGCCTCGGCGAGCGGGTCGAGAACAGCCTGGACTGGTGGGAGCTGCCGGCCGGGGTCCGGGCGGTCGGGCGGCTGCTGGCCGGGCGGCCCGACGAGTTCGGCAACAGCATCCTCACCACGAACTTCGACCCGCTCTTCGAGGTCGCGGTCCGCCAGACGGGCCGGCAGGCGCTCAGCGTCCCGGTCGCGCTCGACGGCCGCCCCGACCGCCGCCCCGAGGGCGAGGGCGCCGTGCAGGTGTTCCACCTCCACGGGTTCTGGCGGCCGGTCAGCGAGGAGCCGCCCTCGCCGCTGCTGCACGACCCGGCGCCGGACGCCACCGCGTCGCAGTCCCACTCGCGGGCCCTCGCGGAGCTGGTCACGGGCGATGTCGTGCTCGTCGTGGGGTACAGCGGCTGGGACGACGTCGTCACCGGCGCCCTGCGGGCCGTGGCGGCGTCACGGCCGGTCCGGGTGCTGTGGGCGCTGCACGACGCGGCTCCGCTGCTGCTGCCCGACCGCCTCGCCGGGCTGGTCGAGTTCTTCACCGACATCCACGGCGACGACCTGTTCACCGGCCTCGCGGACCGGCTCGAGGTGCCCCCGGCCGGCCCCCGCACCGACCCGCGGCGCCGGGTGCGCCACCTCGAGTGGGAACGCGAGCTGTTCTCGCAGCCCGGCAACACCGTCCCGGAAGGTGTACTGCCCCTGCTCCGCCAGCTCGAACGGCGCTACGGCTGGGGCGTGGACTGGGCGGCCGAGCCCCAGCGCCCCAGGCTGCTCTTCTGGCCGGTCCGGCTGCGGGCCCGGGCGTCGCTCATCAACGCCGTGCAGTCGCTGACCGCCGCGGCGCTGAGCGCCCGCGGGGTGCGCGTGGTCGTGTGCCTCGACGACTTCGGCGTCACCGGCCGCGAGGCGCTCAGCGCCGAGTTCGCCGCCGATCTCACCCGCTGGATGCGCCGCGTCGACCCGGACGCGGCGCCGGAGGTGGCGTCGCTGCAGGACTACGTGGCCACGGCCGCGGTGTCGCTGGAGCGCCCGACGGACCCGTGGTCGGTGGCCCGGATCTTCTACGGCGAGCGCAACCCGTCGCTCTACAGCGTGCTGGCCGCCATCAAGGTCGTCCCGCACCTGGCCCTGCACGACCTGGAGCGCAACGCCGGGGCGATCGTGCAGACGCTGCTGAGCAAGGACGCGAACCGTCTCCTGACGCCGCTGACCACCTGGTCCTACCTGCACCACCTGCTGGAGACCGAGCCGGCGGCCGAGGTGATGGCGTACGCGGGCTCGGACGAGCGCCTCCTCTGGGAGCAGTTCCGCGAGCACTTCGGCCTCGGCGGGACGCTGCTCTACAACCCGTACATCAAGCACCTGACCAACGAGTCGCGCATGGTCCGGTGGGCGTCGCCGGAGGAGCTGCGCGCCTATCTGTCCTCGACGCGCGGCCTGCCGGGATGGGGCTCGGAGGGCGGGTACGTGCACTGGCTCGTCCAGAACGCGTTCCTCCTGCCGCGGTACCTGACCGGCGAGTCGTTCCCGGAGGCGGGCGGCTATCACCTCGACTCCTGGTCGGCGTTCGCGGCGGCCTTGGACGCTGGTGTGCCGGTGCTGGACCTGCTCGCCTCGGACGTCTCCTCTTTCTACCTCGGCTAGCTGGTTTCCGATATGTCGGGCGCTTCGCGCCGCGACATATCGGATTTTTCGTGTATGTTCGGTTCTTGGATTCGTAGGGTCGCTGACCTCGCGTTCTGCAGGTAGCGTTTGTGGCATGACGGTGGGGGTCCTGTCGGCGAGCGGGATTGATCGCTGCGTGTCGTTACTGGGCGAAGAACTGACGGCGTACATCGCCGGCGCCGCCACGGTGGGCGAGTTCCACCGGTGGCGGGGCGACCGGCGGCGCTGGCCGGAGTTCGGCGCGCGCATCCAGGGCGCGGTCGAGGTGGCCGACGCCTTCGCACGGGCCAACCGGCTCGGCGTGGCGGCAGGGTGGCTGCGCGAGGTGGGCGCCGCGGGCATCGCGGGCCGCTCCCCGGCGAGGCTGCTGCGCGAGGCCACGGGTGACACCCTGAAGCGCGTGATCGACGCGGCCGAACGCTTCACGAAGCGCTAGCCCTTCGAGGTTGCATCCCCGGCTAGTGCACGTTCGCGCGTCCGATTTGTGCCACGCTTCAGACATCAGCTTCACCTATCAGCTTCACCGCGACCTAAGGACGCGCCGTGGGTGACACGTTGCTCCTCCCGCGCCTCGACGTGGGCGAGCTCCTGCAGCGGCTGACCGCCGAGGTCCGGGCCGGCCGCGAGCCCGCCGGCCGCCCCTACCGCCACGTCAACGGCTTCACGAAGATCGTCGCCGCGGAGTACCCCGACGGCAGCCGCCTCACCCTGCACTACTGGCCCGCCGACCCGGCCGAGCGCGAGCACGTCTCCCGCCCGCACGACCACCGCTTCCCCTTCCGCTCGATCCTCCTGGGCGGCCGCCAGCACTTCATCGAGCTGAACGAAACCCGCTCGACGACCCCGTGGCGCCGCTTCACCTACCGCCCCTACCTCGGCGGGCGGATCGCGTACGTCTCCTTCACCGGCAATGTCGGCCTGGAGCCCTTCCGCACCGTGGAGCGCGCACCCCTGCGGGGCGAGTACGAGACGACGGCGACGGTCGTGCACCAGGCCGTGACGGACCGAACCCAGGCCTGCGCGACGCTGGTGCTGCGCGGTCCCCGGGAGAAGCGCGAGTCGCAGGTGTACTACCGTCAGGACGAGCCTTCGCCCCGGGGCGGGGTGCAGCTGGGCCGCCGCCTGAGCCGCGCCGAGGTGGTGCGCCAGCTGTCGGACATCGCCGCCATGCTCGCCTAGCCCGGCGCCACTACTGACGGTGACCGCTCGGTGATCGAATACGAGATCGATTAGGACGCACCGGCTAAACTAAGCCTGAAATTGGGGAGCGCCGCCGGGGTGGTGCACCTCTCTTGCTCTCGCCCCGAGGGGGCACCGGGTTGCTGTCGCCGAGGTTCGAGGAGGCACTCGCCTACGCCGCGCGCCGCCACGGTGCCCAGGTGCGTCACAACACCGGCACCCCGTACGTCTCCCACCTGCTCGCCACGTGCGCGATCGTGCTGGAGGAGGGCGGCGGCGAGACGGCCGCGATCGGCGCGCTGCTGCACGACGTGCTCGAGGACCAGCCCACGGGCCGCGGCGCCCTGCGGGCGACGTTCGGCGACGAGGTGTACCGCATCGTGCACGACTGCACCGACGCCGACGCCGACGAGCGCCGCGCCCTCACCTGGTGGGAGCGCAAGCGCGAGCACCTGGGCCGGATGAGCTCGGAGGCCGGGGCGGAGTCGCTGCTCGTCATCGCGGCCGACAAGGTGTGCAGCCTGCAGTCCCTTGTGGACGATCTGCACCGGTTCGGGCCCGCGTTGTTCGAGCGGAGCGCGCGGACGGCGCGCGAGTTGCTGTGGAACTACCGCGAGGTGCTCGGCGTGCTCGAAGGGAAGCTCGGCGACCGGCCCGTGGTGAGGCGGCTGCGGCGGCTGGTGGGCGAGTTCGCCGCGGCCGCCGACGATCCGGAGCCGCCGGTCACGGGCGATCCGGAGCCGCCGGTCACGGGCGATCCGGAGCCGCCGGTCGCGGCCACGCAGGACGCACCGCCGCACGACAGCGCCGGCCCATAACCGCCGATCTCGCGGCGGCCAGGAGCGGGGCCCGGCGGCCGGGGACACGCGGCGAATCGGGGCGAACGAACGCAAGCACGCGGATAGCGGCATCGATCGGGTCCGAACGAACTCGTCGGCGGACCGCGCGGTTCGAGGCCAGCAAGCCAGCAAGCCAGCAGGCCTGTGACGGGAGCTGCGGTCCAGGCATGACGGGGTGCCGGCCCGCAGGGTGTGCGGGCCAGCGTCAACCCGGCGAAGCGGTCGTCGGCGTTGCACAGCACCGCGGAGAAGCCCGACTCGATGTCGCGGAGGTGCGGGTCCGAGTCGGCGCGCGCGGGACATGTCCGGATTTATCGGCATAAACGCTGCAATCACCCGGGGCGGGAGCGGTGGCGGAAAGGGGGATGGCCGCGAAGCGAAATGATCGAGAGCAGTGGACGAGTCGCGGTTGCCGATCCATGGGGGCGATGACAAGATCGGCCGGTGCGGTTGGACCTGACCCCCCTGGCGAACTTCCACGGCGAGCTTCTCACCCCCTACGACCCCGCGTACGAGGGCGCCCGGGTGCTGTTCAACACCCGCGTGCGCACCCGGCCCGCGCTCATCGCGCGCTGCACCAGCGCCGAAGACGTGGCCGCCGCCATCAAGTACGCGCGCGACCAGAAGCTGCCGCTCTCCGTCCGCGGCGGCGGGCATCACGCCAGCGGGCTGTCCCTTGTGGAGGGTGGCGTCGTCGTCGACGTCGGCGGGATGGGGCAGATCGAGTTCGACGCGGCGGCGAGGACCGTCAAGGTCGGGCCGGGCGTGGGGTGGCGCGAGATCGACCGGGTCACCTACGCGGGGTACAGCGAGACCGGCGAGGACGGCCTCGAGTACGGGCTGGCCGGGCCCGGCGGCGAGTGCCCCACGGTCAGCAACGCCGGCTACAGCCTCGGCGGCGGGTACGGGCCGCTCGGCCGCACGTACGGGCTCGGCTGCGACCACATCGTGGAGGTCGAGCTCGTCAACGCCGACGGCGAGCGGCTGACCGCGAACGAGCACGAGCACGCCGACCTGTTCTGGGCGCTGCGCGGCGCCGGCGGAGCCGGGTTCGGGGTCGTGACGAGCCTGACGTACCGGCTCAACCCGCTCCCCAAGACCGTCGTCGGCGGCATGGTCGCCTGGCCGTTCGAGCGGGCCAAGGAGGTCTTCGCCGCCTACCGCGACCTCTACCAGGACCGCACCGACGACCGGCTCGCGCTCTGCCTGCTGCTCACCACCGAGCCGTACCCGGACGGCGAGCCCGTCATCGGGATGTACGGCATGTACGTCGGCCCGCCCGCCGAGGCCGAGGCCGCGTTCGCCCCCGTGCACGCGCTCGGGGAGCCGCTGTTCAGCTCCATCGGCGAGACCGACTACCTGGACATGATGACGGTCATGGGCGAGGAGATCGTGTACGGCCTGCAGTCGAAGTGGCTCGGCGGGTACTTCCAGGAGGAGGGCTTCGACGAGGACGCCTTCGACGTGTTGATCGAGGGGTTCCGGCGCGCGCCGTCCGGGTTCTCCATGGTGCGTTTCGACCTGCTCGCGGGTGGCGCGATCGCCCGGGTTCCGGCCGACGCCACCGCGTTCGTGCACCGCGGCGCCCTGCACTATGTCTCCGTGATCGCGCAGTGGCCCGGCGACGAGGAGACGGACGCGAACGTCGCGTGGATCGACGACTTCCACGAGGCGCTGCGGCCCCATCTGACCGGCGAGGTGTACCAGAACTACGCCGACCGCGATCTGCGGGACTGGCCCGCGGCGTACTACGGCGCCAACTACCCGCGCCTGCAGGCGGTCAAGGCGGCGTACGACCCGCAGGACGTCTTCCACCACCCCCAGTCGATCAGACTGTCCACTGTGGACCCAAGCACGACAGTTAACTGAAAAAGCTCTGGTTGACACCGTCCCGGCGGCGGGACGATGCTCGAAGGGAACGGCCCGGCAGCCGGGCGCGTGAGGCCTCGAGCCGAGCGCGGTTCGGACCGGCCGCCGGCCGGAAAGCCGCACCACCACCGGATCGCCGCGCTCCCTCGAGCGGCGGACCTCGCCGTGTTCGGACACGGACGACGGGCGGCCCCAGCGCGGGCCGCCCGTCTGTGTGTTCCGGGGACGAAAAGCTCAGTCCCGCAGCGAGCGCCCCGTCTTGGTGAGGAACACGTCGTCGAGCGTCGGGCGGTGCAGCTCGATCGTGGTCAGCGAGACCCCGCCGCCCTCGAGCGCCCGCATGATCTGCGGGATCGCGGTGTCGCCGGACTCGACGGTCAGCCGCAGCTCGCCGTCGTCGCGGACCTCCACGTCCCGGGCGAACGCCTGGGCCTTGAGCAGCGCCGCCGCCTCCTCGACGGCGTCGCCGACGCCGACGGTCACCACGTCGCCGGAGATCTCCCGCTTGAGCGCCTCCGGCGTGCCCTCGGCGACGACCTCGCCGTGGTCGATGATGGCGATGCGGTCGCAGAGGGCGTCGGCCTCGTCGAGGTAGTGCGTGGTGATGAAGACCGTCATGCCCTCCTCGCGCAGGCGGCGCACCTCGTCCCACATGTGGGCGCGGCTCTGCGGGTCGAGGCCGGTGGTCGGCTCGTCGAGGAAGAGCACCTGCGGGCGGTGGATGACGCCGAGCGCGATGTCGAGCCGGCGGCGCTGGCCGCCCGAGTAGGTCTTGCACTTGCGGTCGGCGAATTCGGTCAGCTCGAAGGACTCGATGACCTCGGTGGCGCGCGTGGCGGCGGTGGCGCGGCTCATGCCGTACATCCGCGCCTGCAGGATCAGCTCCTCCCGCGCGGTGACGTCGTCGGAGGTGCTGCCGCCCTGCGCCACGAAGCCGATCGCGCGGCGGACGGCGGCCTGCTCGGTGCGCAGGTTCGCGCCGGCGATGGTGGCCTCGCCGTCGTCGAGCGGCAGCAGCGTGGCCAGCACCCGCAGGGTCGTGGTCTTGCCCGCGCCGTTCGGGCCGAGGAAGCCAAAGATCTCACCCTCGGCGACGTCGAGGTCGATCCCCTTGACCGCCTCGACCTCGGTGGTCTGGCGCTTCGCCTTGGTCTTGTAGGACTTCTTGAGCCCCTTGGTCTTGATCATGACAATCTCCCGAGAGAACCGAGGCGGGCTACTTGACCGAGCGCGCGAAGAGGCTCGACGACCACACGATGGCGACGACGACGACCGCGCCGCAGAAGACGATGGAGCCCCAGACGTGGACGTCGCCGGGGTATCCGGCGTAGAGCTTGCGCATCCCGGTGACGGCCCAGTTGAACGGGTTGTAGTCGGCGACCGTCTTCAGCCACAGCGGCGCGAGCGTCAGCGGCAGCAGCGTGCCGGACAGCAGCATCAGCGGCTGGGCGACGTTGTTGATGACCTGGCCGAGCACGTTGGCGTTGTTCACCTTGATGGCGATGCCGTAGGAGATCGCGGCGGCCGCGAGGCTGATCAGGGCCAGGATGGCGTAGCCGAGCAGGATGTAGCCGACGTTCAGGATGAGCCCGAACGGCAGCGACAGCACGGTGATGATGACCGCCTGCACGAGGACCGTCACCACGTCGCGCAGGGCGCGGCCGAGCAGCAGCGCGACCCGGCTGACGGAGGTGACCCGCGCCCGCTCGATGCTGCCGTTGGCGAGGTCGCCGAGCAGCCCGAAGCCGACGTAGAGGCCGCCGCCGATGGCCAGCGCGACCAGCATGCCGGGCACGTAGACGCGGTAGGCGTCGAGCATCGTGGGGGCGTTCAGGGCCGGCTTGAGCAGCGGGGCGAACAGGATGAGGTACACCACCGGCTGCGCGATGCCGAGGACGACCCACAGCGGGGAGCGGAGCATGAGCAGCATGTTGCGCTGGAAGATGAGCCAGGTGTCGCGCAGTACTTTCACGGGGATCGCCTCAATCGTTGTGGTGTGCCTGAGCCAGTGCCTGGAGGATGTCGGCCGCCGCCTCGGCTCCCCCGCCGGCCAGCAACCGGTCGCCCTCCGCCCGCGCGGCCGCGGCGAACGCCGGGTCGTCGAGCAGGCGCAGCAGGTGCTCGCGCAGCGCCTCGGGCCGGATGTGGTCGAAGGAGACCCGCACGCCGGCGCCGGCCGCCCGCACCGCTTCGGCGTTGAGCGCCTGATCGCCCTTGATCGGCGCGATGACGAGCGGGACGCCGTGCACCAGCGCCTCGGAGACCGTGTTGAGGCCGCCGTGCGCGACGACGGCGTGCAGGCGCGGCAGCAGGTCGAGCACCGGCACGCGGCGGCGGACGAGCACGTGGTCCGCGGGCTCGTCGAGCGTGCCGTCGGGCGCGACCACGATGGCCTGGAGCCGGTCGCCGAGCGGCGCGAGGGCTTCGGCGATGCGGCGGTAGAAGTCCTTGGCCAGGTCCATCGACAGGGTGCCCATGGTGACGAGCACGTGCTTGCGCCCGGGGTCCAGCCAGTCGAACGGAAAGTCGGGGTCCGGCGCGCGCTCGGCGAGGGCCGGGCCGACGAGCCTCACCCCGGGAGCCGGCTCTCCGGCCAGGGCGCCCGCGGTGAAGGCGATCGTGCCGTGCGGGGAGAAGCGCAGGTCGTGCGGGGGCTCGCCGGGCTGCCCGGCGGCGGTCCAGGCCGCGGCGAGCTGCCCGAGGATCCACTCCTCGACCCGGGGCAGGCCGCGGCGGAACGGCCGGGTCAGCTCCATCGTGGTCGGTGCGACGGAGACCCAGCGCAGGCCGTGCGCGTGCGCGGCGACGGCCCCGGCGATCGCGTGCTGGTCGACGACGAGCAGGTCGGGCCGGAACGCCTCGATCGCCGCGTCGACGCCCTTCCGGGTGCTCTTCGCGTGCGGGACGATGTAGCCCTCCCAGCGCGAGCGGGTCGCGTCGAGGCCGCGCTCGGCCTGGCCGCGGTGCGCGCGCAGCGGGATCGGGTGGATCTGCGCGGCGTCGCCGAGCAGCGGCCGCAGGAACGACTCCGAGCCGGCCCACAGCACCTCGTGGCCGCGCCGGGTCAGGGCGGCCGCGACCGCCGCCATCGGGTTGACGTGCCCGGTCAGGGGCAGGGACAAGAACAGGAGCTTCATGTCGTACCGCGAGTGTTGTCCACATAGGACACGACGTCGGCGACGCTCAGGCTCAGCAGCGCGTCGAGGTCGAGCCCGGCGACGAACCCGGCCAGGTCGACGGCCGGCCCGAACCTGGCCGCGAGGCCGTGCCCGAGCGCGGCCAGCTCGAGGCTGTCCAGGAACAGATCCCCGTCGAGCCGCGTCCCGGGGCCGATCCCGGCCGCCCACGCGGCGTCCTCCCCCGTCACCTCCCGCAGCAGGTGCGTGACCGCGAGCTGCGTCGGCGTGGACATGGTCAGTCCCCGGCCGGCTTCGTCGCGCGGACCGCGCCGTAGGTCATCGCGCCGGTGCTGAAGCCCTTGAGCATGAGCGGGCCGGCGTAGAAGAAGCCGAGCACGTCCACGCCCCGGTCGCGGGCCAGGTCGCGCATCATCGCCCGGCCGTTGCCCAGCTCCCGCACCTGGGCGAAGGTCGGCTCCCAGGAGTTGGCGACGTTCGCGCTCCAGTCCACACTGGACACCTCGGTGAACCCGGCCGCGGTGGCGAGCCGCTCGTGCTCCTCCAGCGACGAGAAGCTCGGCATCACCTGGTGGCGCAGGATCTGGTCGACGACGCGGTGCTCCTCGGCGTCGAGCTCCCCGTCGCGCACCGACCAGGTGGCGATGGCGAGGACCCCGCCCGGGCGCAGCAGCCGCATCGCCTCCGCGAAGAAGGCCACGCGGTCGGCGATGTGCATGAGGCTCTCCACGGCCCACAGCGCGTCGAAGGACGCGTCCGGGAAGCCGTTGTCGAGCGCGTCGCGCTGGTGGAAGCGGGCCCGCTCGCCGAGTCCGGCCGCGGCCGCCTTCTCGTTGGCCCGGGCCGCCTGCGCGGCGCTCAGCGTCACGCCCTCGACCGTGCAGCCGTGCGGGCCGGCGAGGTACAGCGCGGGGCCGCCGATGCCGCAGCCCACGTCGAGCACCCGCGCGCCGGCCGGGATGCCGGCGTACGACACCAGCTCGCGGACGAGCCGGTCGGTGGCGGCGTGGCGCTCGTCGTCGCTGCCGGGACGCTCACCCGCATCCCAGAAGCCGTGGTGCACGTGCTCGCCCCACAGGTCCTCGTACAGGTCGAGGGTGGTGTCGTAATAGCGCTCGACCGCGGCGTTGAGCCCCGGGCCGGCGGGCGCGGACGGGTATGCGGAACCGGTATCGGCTTTCACAGTCGCAAATCTCCGAAACACTGTACCGGGAAAGTACGCGCTGAACCCCAATGTCGGCGCGAGCCCGGCCATTGTATGAACTCCGCGATGGCGCTTGTCAATGACCGGGAGTTTGCCGTGGAACTTCCACAAACGCGCGTATGCGGGCCATCGGGATACCTGTCCAGGCCATATATCCGCGATGGCCCGAATGAACGCGCGTTCGGGTCCGCATTAACTGACGAAACACCTCGGCTCGACCCGAAGCGGGCGCACATGGGGGCGAATGTCCGAATCCCCGGCGAACTCGCGCGACGGGCACCCGCGCTGACCAGCGGCGTTGCAAGAATGCCGATCGTAACGATCCAAACGAGTTTTCCCGGGAGGTGGTGTGACAGATCGGACATCCCGTCACATGCTCAGGCTGCACACTCTTGTCAAACGACTTCGATTGCGTAAGGTCTATCCCTAGTCGAGGTGCCCATTCCTTATGCAATGCGGCGGGCACTTGAGTTCGGACAACGATGACGGACGTCAGGCGCCACTTGCCCTCGACCTCTTCGCAGTGTGTTCATCCCGGGATGCGCACGCTGATCGGCGGCCAATGCGGGCCGGCCCGGTCAGCGGCTCAACCCTGCGCGCGGTGTGCCCGAGCGGCCCCGGCGCACCGCCCGCCGGCATTTCCGGCGCCGTGGTGCCCCCGGCCGCCGATCCGTCGTGCCGAAACGAAAAGAAGGGGGTGCCGCGGTGACCGCACCGGCCCTCGACCCGAGCTGGGTCGACGACGTGCTGCTGGCCGGCGGGCCCGGACGCCCCGACGCCGCCCTGGTCCTCGACGCCCCGGTGACCCGCGCCGAGCTGCGCCGCCTCGTCGAGCAGCGCCAGGCGGTGCTGGCCGCGGCCGGCATCGGCGCGAACGGCCCCGGCGACTCGGTGGCGATCTGCCTCGCCCCGTCGCTCGCCTTCGTCGCGAACCTGCTGGCCTGCTGGCGCCTGGGCGCCCGGGCGGCCCTGCTGGACCACCGGCTCACCCCGTTCGAGATCGACGCCGCCCTGCAGCGACTGGCCCCGCAGGCGGTCGTGTCCGCCAAGCACGCCACCGGCGGCCCGCTGCGCGGCTTCCAGGACGTGCAGGAGCGCGTCGCCACCTACCCGGGCCGCCCGTCCGAGACCCCGCACGCGCTGGTCCAGCTCAGCTCCGGCTCGACCGGGCCGTCGAAGGTCATCGCGCGCACCGCCGCCAACCTCGTCGAGGAGCTGGAGCGCTACGTGGCCATCGGGGCCGGCGTGCCCCAGCCCGGCGAGCGCATCGTGTGCCTGGCCTCGATGGTCCACGTGCTCGGCCTCGTCGGCGGCCTGCTCTACGGGCTGCACGCCGGCGCACAGGTGATCGTGCCGGCCCGGATGACCGCGGACGGCATCCTCGCCGCGGTCGCCGCCGGCCCCGAGCCCACCACGCTGCTGGGCGTGCCCTTCCACATCGAGCTGCTGTCCTCCGGGCCGACGCCGCCGCGCCTGCCCCAGCTGACCGGGATGACCACCGGCGGCGAGCTCGTGCGGGCCGGCGTGCACGACACGTTCACGGAGCGCTTCGGCGTCCGCCTCGGCAACATGTACGGCATGACCGAGGTCGGCGTCATCGCCACCGACCTCTTCGGCGAGCACCGCCCGGCCCTGACCCCGGCGCCCGGCCTGCGGGTGCGGGAGGAGCACGGCGAGCTGCTCGTGTCGCTGGCCGAGTCGCCGTACCTGGGCCTGTCCGACCCGACCCGCTGGGCGGACGGCTGGCTGCACACCCGTGACGCCGGCACCGTGGACCCCGCCACCGGACGCTTCCGCATCCAGGGCCGCAACGACTCGCAGGTCTCCGTCGGCGGGCTGAAGGTCGACCTCACCGAGGTCGAGCACACCCTCGCCGCGCTGCCCGGCGTCGTCTCCGCCGTCGTCACCCACGACAGGGCCATCGAGGCGTACGTGATGCTGCGCGAGGACGCCACCGCCGAGCAGGTCCAGGCCGAGCTCGCCCGGCGTCTGGCCGCCTTCAAGCGCCCGCGGGTGCTGCGCGTCGTGCAGCAGCTGCCCCGCACGGCCACCGGCAAGCTCGTCCGCGACCGCGCCCTGCTGGTCGCGGCGTCCGTGAAGGAAGGAAACACCGAGGCATGAGCGACGACACCGCCACCGAGATCCGGCAGTTCCTGCTGGACTCGCTGACCGAGATGAACTACAGCACCGACGACATCGACGACGACACCGCGCTCGGCCCGGCCGGCGCCGACCTCGAGTCGCTGTCGCTCGCCGAGCTCGCGGTGCGCGTCGAGGACCGCTTCGGGGTCCGCTTCGACGACGACGAGGCCGAGAAGCTCGCGAGCATGACCGTCGGCGAGTTCATCGCCGCCGTCGCCGAGCGCCGGGCCCCCGCGGCCGCGGGCAGCTGACGGTGGCACCTTCGGCACCGTCTCGCGACGAGGTCGTCGCGATGCTGGCCACCTACGGCGACCGGCGCCGCGAGGACGTCGCGGAAGGGATCGACTCCCTCGAGCTGGCCTGGCTGATCCACCAGCTCGAGCAGCACTACGGCACCGTGCTGGACCTCTCTGACGAGGAGCTGGCCCGCATGTCCACCGTGGACGGTGCCGTCGCGGTCCTGGCGGAGTTACAGGCCGAGACGGGCGCCCGGTGACGTTGTGAACAGCAAGGGCAAGACGGACGTGCTGATCACCGGCCTGGCCGTGCTCAGCGCGTTCGGCCGGGGCATGGGCGCGCTCGCCGCCGGCCTGGACGCCGGCCGGCCGGCGTTCGCGCCCGTCACCCGCTTCGACGTCGCCGGCCGCCGGGTCGGCGTCGCGGCCACGCTGCCGGGCGACCCCGACCTCGACGACGAGCTGTGGTGGCTGGTCGACGAGGCCTGCGACGAGGCGAAGCTGGGCACCGCCGAGCGGGCCGCCGCGCCGCTGTTCCTGGCGGTGCACGGCGACCCGCGGCTGGCCCGCTCGGCCCCGGCGGAGCGGCCCCGCCACGGCGGCAGCGCGTTCGCGGACGGCCTCGCGCGCAACACCGGGCTCGGCCCGTCCCGCGCCTACACCTCCGCGTGCGTCGCGGCGAGCACCGCGATCGCGGACGCCGCCGGAATCATCGCGCGCGGCGAGGCGGACCGGGTCGTGGTCGCCGGCGGGTACCTCGTCGAGCCCGACCAGTACGCCCTCTTCGACGCCGGCCGCGCGTTCGCCGCCGACGGGCAGGTCCGCCCGTTCAGCGCCGGCCGCCGCGGCCTGCTGCTCGGCGACGGGGCCGGCGCCGTGGTGCTGGAGTCCGCGGCCGCGTCCGGCGAGCGCGGCATCGAGCCCCTCGCCCGCCTGGCCGGCTGGGGCCGCGCCGGGGACGCGCACCACCCGTGCCAGCCGCATCCGCAGGGCCGCGGGGGCGCCCGGGCCCTCGAGGGCGCCCGGCGCCGGGCCGGGGCCGAGCCCGGTGAGGTCGGCTACGTCAACGCGCACGGCTCCGGCACCGCGCAGAGCGACGCGGCGGAGACCCTCGCGCTGCGCGCCACCCTCGGCGGGCACGCCGCGACGGTGCCGGTGTCGTCGACCAAGGCGCTGCACGGGCAGGCCCTGGAGGCCTCCGGCGTGCTCGAGCTCGCGGTGACCCTGCACGCGCTGCGCGGCGGGCTGCTGCCGGTCAACGCGGGCTACCTGGAGCCCGACGAGCAGTGCGCGCTCGACCTCGTGCTCGGCGCGCCGCGACCGGCCGGGCCCGGCTACGCGCTCAGCCTCAACGCCGCGTTCGGCGGCGCCAACACCGCGCTGCTGTTGGGCGCAGCATGAGTGGCTTAACACTCACCGTCCTCACGTCGGCCGAGTGGCCCCGCGATGTGGAGCCGCCGAAGCTGGCCGGGTTCGTGCACTCGGACTTCAACCCGCTCATCGCCGCCGTCGCCGGGCGTTGCCTGGAAGCGGCCCCCGGCCCGGAGCCGGAGACCGCGGTGATGCTGGTGAGCGACGAGGGCGACATCGCCAGCGCCGAGCACGTGGCCAAGGCGGTCGACGCCGGCACCCGGATCGGGCCGCTGTTCTTCTTCCAGTCGGTCCCCAACGCCGTGCTCGGCCACGTCGCCGCCAAGTGGGGGCTGACCGGCCCGGTGAGCTGCCTGTGCGACACCGCATCGGCGCTCGATTCGGCCCGGGGCCTGCTGGCCGACGAGGACGCCCGAAGGGTGCTGCTCATCGACGTCACCGCGGACCCCGCCACCGCAGTGCTGCTCTCGGAAGGAACAACATGAGCGCGCGCCACGCCGCCGTCACCGGCATCGGACTCGTCACGCCCGTCGGCGGTACGGCCGCCGAGGTCTTCGACGCGATGTGCGAGGGCCGTTCGGGGCTGTCCCGCCCGCCGCAGGACCATCCGCTGGCCGGCTCCGTCGACGTGGCCGCGTTCGGCCCCGCGATCGACCCGCTGTCGGTGCTGCCCGGCCCGGACGCGCGGCTCGTCGACCGGTACATCGTGATGGCCCTCGCCGCCGCGGAGGCCGCGCTCGCCGACGCCGGGATCGTCGCCGGGCGCGACGTCGACCCCTACCGGGTGGCCGTCATCCTCTCCGGCACCGGGGGCCTGGCGACCCTCGACGCGCAGGCCGTGCAGCGCGACCGGCGCGGGCGGGCCGGGGTGAGCCCGTACCTGCTGCCCGGGATGCTGCCGAACATGGGCGCGGCCCGGGTGGCGATGAAGTACGGCCTCATGGGTTTCAGCTCCTCGGTCGGCACCGCGTGCGCCGCCGGTGCCCAGTCCATCGGCGAGGGCCTGCGGCTGCTGCGCGCCGGCGAGGCCGACGTCGTCGTCTGCGGCTGCAGCGAGGCCCCGCTGTTCCCGACCCTGGCCGACACCTTCGGCAACGCCCGCGCCCTGGCCCGCGGCTGGGCCGACCCGGCCGAGGCGAGCCGCCCGTTCGACCGGCGCCGCAACGGCCTCGTGCTGGGCGAGGGCGCCGGGGTCATGATCCTGGAGCGCCCCGAGCACGCCGACGCCCGCCGCGCCGCCCGCCACGCCGACCTGCTCGGCTGGGGCGCGACGAACGACGCGCACCACCCGACGACGCCGCGCCCCGACGGCACGGCCGCGGCCGAGTGCATGCGCCGCGCCGTCGCGGACGCCGGGCTCTCCCCCACCGACATCGGGTACGTCAACGCCCACGGCACCTCGACGAAGCTCGGCGACGTCGCCGAGTCCCTCGCGATCCGCGCCGTGTTCGGCCCGCACACCCCGCCGGTCAGTTCCACCAAGGGCGTCACCGGGCACATGCTCGGCGCCTCCGGGGTGGCCGAGGCGGCGGTGACGGTGGAGGCCCTGCGCCGCGGCGTGCTGCCGCCGACGCACAACCTCGACGAGCCCGATCCGGCCTGCGACCTGGACCACCTGCGCGCACCCCGCACGGCGCCGGTGACCCATGCGCTGTCCAACTCCTTCGGCTTCGGCGGCCACAACGTGAGCCTCGTGTTCGCCCCGCCCGGCACCCAGCCGACGACCGAGTGGACGAAGGCCTGACCCGCCCCAAAAACCCGAAAGGGACCCGCAAATGGATATCCAGGACACCGACCACGTCGAACTGTATGTGGGCGACGCGCGCGCGGCGGCGGCCCAGCTCTGCGCGCAGTACGGCTTCCGCGTCTACGGGCAGGGCGGCCCGGAGACCGGTCTGACCGGCCAGCGCAGCGTGCTGCTCGGGCAGCGCGACATCCGGATCCTGCTCACGTCCGGGCTCTCCGGCGGCCACCGGGCCAGCCGGTACGTGGCCCAGCACGGCGACGGCGTGGCGATCGTCGCGTTCGGGTGCTCCGACGCCCGGGCGGCCTTCGCGGAGGCGGTCGCCGCGGGCGCCACCCCGATCGAGGAGCCCCGGACCGTCTCGCACGGCGGCTCGACGGTGGTGATCGCGGAGGTGTCCGGCTTCGGCGACGTGACGCACCGGCTGATCCAGCGCGACCGCACCGATCCGCAGTTCCTGCCGGGCCTGATCGACATGCCGGCCGGCGCGACCGTGCCGGCCGAGGGTGACCTGCTGCACGAGATCGACCACGCGGCCGTGTGCCTGCCGGCCGGCGAGCTCGACAGCACCGTCGCCTACTACGAGCGCGTCTTCGGCTTCGCGATGATCTTCCAGGAGTACATCGAGGTCGGCGAGCAGGGCATGCAGTCCAAGGTGGTGCAGAGCCCGTCCGGCGGGGTGACCTTCACGCTCATCCAGCCCGACATCAGCCGCCGCGCCGGGCAGATCGACGACTTCCTGGCCTGGCACGAGGGCGCCGGGGTGCAGCACCTCGCGCTGAGCACCCACGACATCGTCGCCGCGGTGCGCACGCTGGGCGAGCGGGGCGTCGAGTTCGCCCAGACGCCGGGCAGCTACTACGACATGCTCGCGGCGCGCCTCGGCGAGACCGACGTCCCCGTCGAGGACCTGCGGCCGCTCGGCATCCTCGTCGACCGCGACCACTGGGGCCAGATGTACCAGATCTTCGCGAAGTCGACGCACATCCGGCGCACGTACTTCAACGAGCTCATCGACCGCCACGGCGCGCGGACGTTCGGCACGAGCAACATCCCCGCGCTGTACGCGGCGAAGGAGCGCGAGCTGGCGGCGGTCCGCGATACCACTGCCTCGGAAAGGACCGTCCTGTGACCGTTTCCATCGAACGCGACTTCGCGCTCTCGGCGGAGGATCTCGCGCTGCTGCCGACCGACGAGGAGGTCCTGCAGTACGCGCGCAGCGGGTGGTACCTCACCCGCAAGCTGTTCACCGACGACGAGGTGGACGAGCTCGTCGCGGCCAGCGAGCGGTTCTACGCGGGCGACCGCGCGCGGACCCTGCCCGTGCGCCCGCCCCGGCTGGCCTACTGGACGCCGGAGCAGGGCCCGGTGCAGCGGCACAACGACTACGTCCACTACGAGAGCGACGACATCGCGCGCATCCTGCGCAAGCCGATCCTCGGCGCGGTCGCGGCCCGGCTCGCCCAGGCCGACGAGATCCGGATCTTCCAGTCGACGCTCATCTACAAGCCGCCGATCGCCGGGGAGCCCTCCAACGTCGTGCCGTGGCACTTCGACCGCCACTACTGGCAGTCGTGCACGTCCGACGACATGCTCACCGCGTTCATCCCGTTCCACGACTGCGGCGTCGAGATGGGCACCATCACGATGGTCGACGGCAGCCACCGCTGGGACGAGATCGGCGCCGACGACTCGACCACGAAGCACTTCGCCGACCGCGACAACGACGACCTCGAGACGATGCTGGAGCGCAACGCGGCCCACAACGGGGCCGAGGTCCGCAAGGTGCCGATGGTCATCCCCAAGGGGCACATGAGCTTCCACCACTGCCGCACCTACCACGGCAGCGGCGCGAACGTGAGCGGGAGCCCGCGGCGGGCGATCTCGTTCCACCTGCAGCCGGGCTCGAACGAGTACCGCGCCTTCCAGCTCTCCAGCGGCGACGTCGTGCAGTACAACCACGACGTCCTGGTCCGCCGTACCACCGACGGCCGGCCCGACTACGCGGACCCGGACTTCTGCCCGGTCCTGTGGCGAAACGCCTGAACCCCCTGAAGGAGATCGCATGTCCCGTTACGACTGGGGCCAGCGCCACCCCGGCATCGACCGCCTCGAGGAGCTCATCGCGAGCGCCCGCGAGGAGGTCGTCACCCACCCCATCTACGCCCGGCTGGACGACCTGCGAGCCGTGCGCACGTTCCTGGAGCACCATGTCTACGCGGTGTGGGACTTCATGTCGCTGCTCAAGTCGCTGCAGCGCAACCTCACCTGCGTCGAGGTCCCGTGGATCCCGACCGGGCCGACGGGCAGCCGCCGGCTCATCAACGACATCGTGCTGGTCGAGGAGAGCGACGAGCTGCGGGGTGGGTTCATCAGCCACTTCGAGCTGTACCTCGAGGGCATGACCGAGGCCGGCGCCGACCGCTCGACCGTCGACGCCTTCATCGACCTGCTCCGCGCGGGCACCCCGGTGCCGGCCGCGATGGAGAAGGCCGGGGTGCCGGCGCCGGCGGCCGAGTTCGTCGCGCTCACCTGGCACCTCATCGACACCGCGCCGGTGCACTGCCAGGCGGCCGCGTTCGCGTTCGGCCGCGAGGACCTGATCCCGGACATGTTCCAGCAGGTCGTCAAGGTCAACGAGCAGGTCGGGCAGCTCGACACGTTCGTGGACTACCTGGCCCGGCACATCGAGGTCGACGGCGAGCAGCACACGCCGATGGCCATGCAGATGGTGACCGACCTGTGCGGCGACGACGAGGCCAAGTGGGACGAGTGTGCCGCGACCATCAACCTCGCCCTGGCCGCCAGGGCGAAGCTGTGGAGCGGGATCCTCGCCGAGATCGACGCGACCGTTCCGGCTTAAGGGGACCGAACGTGACTGACGCCGCCGGGCTGTACCGGACCGTCCGCCTGATCCGCCGCTTCGAGGAGCGGGCCGTCGAGCTCGTCCGGGACGGCACGATCGTCGGCGGCATCCACCCGTACCTCGGGCAGGAGGCCATCGCGGCCGGCACGTGCGCCGCGCTGCGGCCCGGCGACGTCATCACGAGCACGCACCGCGGCCACGGGCACGTGCTGGCCAAGGGGGCGGACCCGGCGCGGATGATGGCCGAGCTGGCCGGCCGCGCCACCGGGCTCAACCGCGGCCGGGGCGGGTCCATGCACGCGGCCGACTTCTCGCTGGGCATCCTCGGCGCCAACGCGATCGTGGGCGCCGCGGTGCCGATCGCCACCGGGGCCGCCTGGGCCGCCCGCCGCGCCGGCCTGGACCGGGTCGCGCTGACCTACTTCGGCGACGGCGCGGTGAGCCAGGGCGTGGTGCTGGAGACGTTCAACCTCGCGGCGCTGTGGAAGCTGCCGGTCGTGCTCGTCTGCGAGAACAACGGCTTCGCCACCACCACCCGCCTCGCGGAGGCGGTGGCCGGCACCATCACCGGGCGCGCCGAGGCGTTCGGCATCCCGGCGTCCACGGTGGATGGTGCGGACCCGGAAGGTGTACTGGCCGCGACCCGCGTCGCCGTCGAGCGCGCCCGGGCCGGCGAGGGACCGTCGCTTGTGGAGTGTGTCGCCTACCGGTTCGACGCCCACCACACCTGGGAGCACGCGGCCCGGCCCCGCTACCGCACCGACGCCGAGGTCGCCGACGGCACGTCCCGCGACCCCGTGGAGATCCAGGGCGCGCGGCTCGACCCGGCCGATCGGGCCCGCATCGACGCCGAGATCGAGGACGTCCTGGAGGCCGCCGTGCGCTTCGCCAAGGAGAGCCCCATGCCGGACCCCGATACCGCCCTCGAGCACCTCTACGCCGACGGCCTGCGGGTGCGGGCGGGTGCGGCATGACGATCCTGTCGTACCTCAAGGCGCTCAACCGTGCGATCGCGTCGGAGATGGAGCGCGACCCGGCCGTGTGCGTGTTCGGCGAGGACGTGCGCGTCGCGGTGAGCAACGTGACCACCGGGCTGCACAAGAAGTTCGGGCCCGACCGGGTCATCGACATGCCCATCTCCGAGCAGGCGTTCACGAGCTTCGCCACCGGCGCGGCGCTGTCCGGGCAGCGGCCGCTGATCGAGTTCCAGATCCCGGCGCTGCTGTTCCTGGCCTTCGAGCAGATCGCGAACCAGGCGCACAAGTTCTCGCTCATGACCGGCGGGCAGACGCGGGTGCCGGTGACGTACCTGCTGCCCAGTTCCGGCTCCCGGGGCGGCTGGGCGGGCCAGCACTCCGACCACCCGTACAGCCTCTTCGCCCACGTCGGCGTGAAGACCGTCGTGCCCGCGACCCCCGCCGACGCCTACGGGCTGCTGGTGACCGCGATCCGCGACGACGACCCGGTGGTGGTCTTCGCCCCCGCGGGCGCGGTCGGCGTGCGGGCAGACGTCGACTTCGCGACGCTGGAGCCGATCCCGCTCGGGGTGGGCCGCGTCCACCGCGCCGGCGAGGACGTGACGGTGGTCGCGGTCGGCCATCTCGTCCACGACGCGCTCGCGGTCGCCGAGGAACTCGCCGGTACCGTCTCCGTCGAGGTCTTCGACCCCCGCACCCTGCACCCCTTCGACTGGGCGGGCCTGGCCGCGTCGCTGGAGCGCACCGGCCGGCTCGTGGTCGTCGACGACTCCAACCGCTCCTGCGGCATCGCCGGGGAGATCCTCGCCTCGGCCGCGGAGGGGATGCGCCTCGTCGCGCCCCCGCGCCGCGTGACCCGCCCCGACGGGGCCGTGCTGCCGTTCGCGCGCGAGCTCGACCTGGCACTGCAGCCCAGCCGGGCCCAGATCCGCGCCGCGATCGAGGACGTCGCAAAGCGCGCGCCGGCCGATTGGGTGCCCACCGACGAGGCATGTGTCATTGAGCTGGGTCAGGAGGCCTGACATGCCGGTCGCACTCGTCACCGGCGGCGGTGGCGGCATCGGGGCCGCGATCTGCGCGCGGCTGGCCGCGTCCGGCTATTCGCTCGTCGTCGCCGACCTGGACCTGGACGCGGCCGAGCGGGTCGCGAAGGAGTGCGGCGGCACCGCGGTGCGCGCCGACGTCGCCGACCCGGCCGGCAACGCGGACATGGTGGCGCGGGCCCTCGACACGCACGGCGCCCTCGACCTGCTCGTGCTCGCCGCGGGCATCCAGTCCGACGTGCCGCCCGATCCCGGCGTGGACCTCGCCCGGTACCGCCGCGCCCTGGGCGTGAACCTCGACGGGGTCGTGTTCGGCGTGGACGCCGCCCTGGAGGCCCTGGAGCGCTCCGGCGGGCAGATCGTCGCGGTCGCCTCGCTGGCCGCGCTCGGGCCGGAGCAGGCCAACCCCGTCTACGCGCTCACCAAGGCCGCCGTCGTCGGCTACGTGCGGGCCCTGTCGACCCCGCTGGCGCCGCGCGGCGTGCGGATCAACGCGCTGTGCCCCGGGTTCACCGACACCCCGTTCCTGGGCATCACCGGGCGCCTGCTGCGCAAGCAGAAGATCCCGCTGCTGAGCCCGGACGAGGTCGCCGCCGCCGTCGAGGCGGTCGCGGCCGGCGCCGGCACCGGCGAGGCCTGGGCGCTGATCCCCGGCCGCCCCGCCGCCCGCCACGAGTTCCCCGCGTTGCCGCCCGCCCTGCGCGCCGACGGCACCGAGGTCGTCCTGAAGCCCTTCCTGTCGGCGAAATAGAGGGAGACACCATGGCTGCTGCGAACATCCGGGCGGCGCTCGCCGCCGACCCGAGCGTCGGGGCCGGCAACGTGCTGCACAAGCTGATCGAGCACGGCGCCCCGCTGGACGGGCCCGGCATGGCGTTCGACACCCCGGTCGACGGGTTCCCGGCCTGGCACCCGCTCACCCTCGGCGAGCTCTACACCCGAGCCGCGGCCCGCGCCGCGTGGCTGCACGCGGCCGGGATCCGCCGCCGCGACCCGGTCGCCATCTACGTGAGCGGCGCCGCCGACTGCTTCCTGAACTGGATGGGCCTGACCTGGCTCGGCGCCATCCCGGCCCTGATGAACCCGAACATTCCCGGGGACATCGCGGCGGAGTACATCCGCAAGCTGCGCGGCGTCGCGCTGCTCACCGACGCGGCCCACCGCGAGCGGCTCGAAGGCCAGGACCTGAACGGCCTCGCCGTGCACGACGTGGCGGAGACCGGCACCGCCGACCCGGCCGACGCGCCCGTGGCGTTCAAGCACCACGCGGACGACCCGATCGCCATCACCCACTCCTCCGGCACCACCCGGATGCCGACCGCCGTCGTGCACTCGCACGCGAGCCTGTTCCACGCCACCCGCCGCATCCGGCTCAGCGGCCCCCGCGCCCAGGGCACCGAGCGCATCCTCAGCGCCCTGCCCGCCCCGCACGCGGCCGGCATCATGACCATCAACCACGCCCTGAGCAACCGCTCGGAGCTGGCGTTCCTGTCGCGGCAGGACGACGGCGCGGCGGTGCTGGAGGCGATCGAGCGCTGGAAGCCGACCGGCGTGTTCGGCTTCGCCGTCACCTGGGCCGAGCTGGCCCGCTTCGACCTGGAGGCGCACGAGCTCGACTCGGTGTCGCTGTGGTTCAACACCGGCGACTGCGCGCACGAGCCGCACATCCGCAACCTCGTCAACGCCGGCACCCGCAACGTGGTCACCCGCGAGGGCGTGCGGCGGGTCAAGGGCTCCAGCTTCGTCGACGGGCTCGGCTCGACCGAGATGGGCCACAGCGCCTTCCACATCACCCACCGCAGCGACACCGAGCGCTACGGCCGCTGCGTCGGCGTCCCGCACGTCTTCGCCGACGTCGCCCTGCTCGACACCGAGTCCGGCGCCGAGGTGCCGGTCGGGTCCGTCGGGCACTTCGGGCTCAAGTCGCCGACGCTCGCCCCCGGCTACTGGAACGACCACGTCAACACCTACCGCAACCGGCTGGCCGGCTACTACCTGACCGGCGACCTCATGTACCGCGACGAGGAGGGCTACTACTACCACGTCGACCGGGCGGTGGACTCCATCGACCTCGGCGGCGGCGAGTGGCTCTACACCGCCATGTCGGAGGAGCGGATCCTGCGGGCGGTGCCCGAGGTTCGCGACTGCACCGTGGTCTCGGCCCGCACCCCGGAGGGCTCCGTCGTCACCGACGTGCTGCTGTCCCTGCACGCCGGGGCCGACCCGGCGGCGGACCACACCGAGGCGGTCCGGGGCGCCCTGACCGCGGCCGCGGGCGCGACGCTGCGCAAGGTCGTCGTCTTCGGTGAGGACGACATCGTGGTCGGGCCGACGGGGAAGGTGCGCAAGTTCCTCATGCGCCAGCGGCACCTCGCCGCGATGGCGCATGCCTGACACGGCGACGGCCATGGCCACGGCCGCGCGCGCGGTGCCCGGCGCGGGTGCGCCCGGCATCGCGCCGGCGCCCGTGCGGCGGATCCCGGTGCGGTTCACCGGCGACGGGGCCGGGCTGGGCGAGCTGTCGTGGGGCCAGCGCGAGATCTGGCTGACGATGCTGCGCCAGCGCTCCTGGCTGCCCATCGGCGGCTGGTCGCGGCTGGCCCCGGGCACCACCCTCGCCGACGTCGCCGACGAGCTGTGCTGGATCATGCGGCGGTACCCGCCGGCGCGCACCCGGCTGCGGTTCACCGCCGGCGGACGGCCCCTGCAGAGCGTGGCCGACCGCGGCACGATCGGCCTCGACGTGTACGACTGCCCGGACGACGCCGACCCCGAGGCGTTCGTGATCGCGCTCGACGCGCGGGACCGGGCCCGCCCCTTCGACTTCGTCGAGGAGTGGCCGGTGCGCATGGCCGTGGTCCGGCACCGGGGCGCGCCCACGCACCTGTCCACGGTCATGCCCCACCTGGTCACCGACGGCCTCGGCGGGCGGCTGTTCCTGGCCGAGGTCGCCGGCCGCGCCGACGCCGATCCCGACACCGGCCTGCCGCCCCTCGAGCAGGCGCGGTGGCAGTCGAGCGACGCCGGGCAGCGCCAGAACGCCAAGGCGCTGCGGCACTGGGAGCGGACCATCGCCCGCCTCCCCGCGAAGCCGGCTCCGGCCGCCGGGCGGTCCCTGCGCGGGGAGTTGCGCACCACCGCGCTGCCGCTCGCCGTGCACGTGCTGTCGGAGCGGGCCGACGTCGACTCCTCGCAGGTGCTCATGGCGCTGCTCGCGCAGGCGCTGCCCGGCGACGGGCCCGCGGTGCTGCGGCCGATGGTGAGCAACCGGTTCCGGCGCGGGTTCGAGCGGGTGGTCGCCATGGTGGCCCAGCGCGGCATCTGCGCCGCCGACGTCGCCGGGGAGCCGTTCGCCGAGGCGCTGCGGCGGGTCGGGGTCGCGGCGATGGCCGCGTACAAGTACGCCTACGTGGACCCGGACGCCGTCGCCGCCCTGTACGAGCGGGCCGGGGCCGACCCCGACGCCGGGCTGTGGTGCAACGACCGCCGGATCGCCACCCGGCAGGGCTTCAGCGGGCCGGTGCCGGACGCCGCCGCGCTGCTGGCCGCGGCCCCCGGCGCCCTGCGCTGGACGGTCGAGCAGGACGACCCGTTCGACCCGCTCAGCGTCGACATCGACGACGACGGTGAAGACTCCGGCGGGCTGCTGCTGACCGTGTTCACCGACACCGCCCGCCTGTCCGCCGCCGGGGCCGAGGCGATGCTGCGGCGGGCCGAGGAGCTCGCCGTGCGGGAGGCGATCGCGATGCTGGAGGAGACGCCATGACGACGCTGGCCGGGATCGGCACCTTCGTGCCCGAGGCGCGGGTCTCCATCGAGTCCTACGCCGAGGAGTTCGACCTCACGCCGATGCAGGTGCGGGTGTTCCGCCGCTACCACAAGCTCGGCTCCGCGGCCCGCTCGGACGAGTCGCTGACCGGGCTGCTGCGGCTGGCCCTGGAGGACCTCGCGCTGAGCGAGGAGCAGAGGGTCCGGGTCCGGTACGTGCTCTACGCCCGGACGTTTCCGGTCGTCGTGCCGTACCCCCGCAATCCCCTGCACGACGCGCTCGCCGCGGTGGGCCTCGGCCACGCGCAGGCGTTCGCGGTCGGGCAGCAGGCGTGCGCGTCCGGGCTGCTGGCCATCGACCTCGCCGGGCGCCTGCTCGCGGCCGATGGCGACGACGGGCTGGCGATCGTGCTGGCCGGGGAGAAGGCGTTCACCGGCGAGGCCCGGTTCGTGCCGGAGACGTCGATGTTCGGCGAGGGCGCGGCGGCCTGCCTCGTGGCCGCGTCGGGCGAGCGGGACCGGCTGCTGGCCTACGTGGCCCGGCTGCGCGGCGAGTTCGACGGGGACCTCGACGAGGTCGCGCAGGAGTTCCAGCGCATCTACCACGACGCGCTCGGCGAGGCCGTCACGGCCGCGGTGGCCCGGGCCGGGCTCGGGCTCGACGACATCGCGGTGATCCTGCCGCACAACGTGAACCAGGTCGCCTGGCAGCGCACCTGCAAGCGGATCGGGTTCCCGCTCGATCGGGTGCTGCTGGAGCACGTCGCCGCCATCGGCCACGTGTTCTGCGCCGACGCGTTCATCAACCACCGGACCGCGGTCGAGCGCGGCCTGCTGCGGCCCGGGGACCGCTACGTGATCGCCGCCGCCGGGGCCGGCCGCGGCGCCACGTTCTCCGCCATGGTCTTCGAGCACTGATCAGCCCGCACTCTGGAGGAACTGCCGTGTCCGACACCGCGACCATCGATCCGGCGCTGCGCGAGCACGTCGTGGAGACGATCTGCGCCCTGCTGCCCCGCGTGCTCAAGCGGGAGGTGCCCGACGCGTCCGAGGGCACCACGCTCATGGACGACCTGGGCATGAGCTCGACGACCGGCCTGGAGCTGGTGCTGGAGCTGGAGGACCGCCTGGAGCGGGAGATCAGCGTCGAGGACCTCGGCCGCGACGACTTCGAGACGGTCGGGACGCTCGCGAGCTACGTCGCGGGCAACCTGCTGGACGAGGAGTGAGCCCAGTCTGGGGTCTGCGGCGCGCGGTGGCGCGGCGCTTCTCCGAGCCGGCCGGGCAGGCCGGCGACCCGGGGCACGCCACGCGCCTGGCCACCTACCTCGGCGACCTGCTGGAGCCGTACGCCCTGGGCGCGCCGGGCGGCATGGCGGGCGGGCAGTCCTACGGCGAGATGGCCGCGGCGCTGCTGCCGCGGGAGCCGGTGGACGCGCTGGTGCTCGCGTACGACATCCCCGACGTCGAGCCGGGCCGCGCGACGGCGACCTGGCTCAGCCACGTGTGCCCGGGCGGCCCGATGGCCCTGTCCGTCTCGGACCAGGGCCGCGCGGGGGCGCACACCGCGCTGCGGCTGCTGCGCGACTACGCCTTGTCCGGCACGTACGAGCGGGCGCTGCTCGTCGTCGCCGAGCAGTCGGTGCTGCCCTACGAGCCGGGCGTGCCCGCCGAGGTGCCGGCCGAGCACTGCGCGGTCGCCCTGCACCTGGGGCCGTCCACTGTGGAGGTCGGGCGGCCGCGGATCGTGCGCGGGGCCGGCCCGCACGACGTGGTGGACCTGCTCGGCGAGGTCGGCGACGCGACCGTCGTGCTGGGCGGGCACCTCGCGGGCGTCGGGGTGAAGGCCGACCGGGTCGTGCTCGCCGATCCCGCGCAGCCGATGACGGGCGTCTGGGAGGCCCTCGCGTCGGTGGACGGTCCCGCGGTGGTCGCGGACTTCGACCCGGCGCTGGGGTACCTCTGCGTCAGTGCCTTCGGATGCTGAACGGTTCCGGGCCGGCGAGCGCGACCGCGGCCCGGAATCCGTCCGGCGCCGCGAGGTCGGCGAGGGTGTAGCCGGTACCGTCGTGGGTGACGGCCGGCGGCGGGTCCCCGGCCACGGGCAGCAGCAGGCCGCGGGTGAGCCGGTCCCCGGCCGCCTTCACCACCGCCTCCTTGCGCGCCCACAGCAGCGCGAACGCCTCCGCCCCGCGCGCGGCGACGAACTCGGCCTCGGCGGGCGGGAAGAACCGGCGCGCCATCGCCGCGTAGTCGAGCCCGGCGACCGCGTCCTGCAGGTCCACGCCGACGGGCCGGGCGTCCGTGACCGCGATCGCCGCCCACTCCCCCGCGTGCGACAGGTTCACCTGGCACGGTTCGCCGGCGAGGTGCGGCTTGCCGTTGGGGCCGCGGCTCCAGCGCACCGCGCCGACCCGCGGCTCGAGGATCCGGCGCAGGGCCGAGTGCGCGGCGTCGAACCGCCGGCGGTCCTCGGACAGGCGCAGCGCGTCGCGCCGCCGTAGCTCCTCCGCGTCCAGTGTGGACTCGAACGGGGTGCGGGTGTCGACCAGCCAGACGTCGACGACCGCGGTCACCGCAGCAGCAGGGCGGCCAGGCGCCGCACGCCCTCCTCGATCCTGGCCGGCTCCAGGGCGCTGCAGGACAGCCGCAGCGCCCGTTCGCCGCCGCCGCCGACGTAGAAGAAGCGCATCGGGGTCCAGAGCACGCCGTAGTCCTGGGCCGAGCGCTCAAGCAGCTCCTCGGACGCGTCGGCGGGCACGTCGCAGACGACGAAGAAGCCGCCGCTCGGGCTGTTCCAGCGCACCGGGGTGCCCGCGAAGTGGCGCTCCAGCGCGGCCAGGAGCGTGCGCAGGTTGTGCCGGTAGAACGCGATCTTCGCCTGGTTCACGGCGCGCAGGCTGTAGCCGGCGTCGATGAGCATGCCCCCGACGACCGCCTGGGACAGCGCGGAGGTGTTGACGGTGAGCATGCTCTTCACCGTCGACAGCTCCTCGGCGAGCAGGGTGTGCCGGCCGGCGGCGTCGACGACGGGCTGGTCGGCGACGAGGTAGCCGAGGCGGGCGCCGGGGAAGTAGGACTTGGCGAAGGAGCCGAGGTAGATGACCCGCTGGTCGTTGTCGAGGCTCTTGAGGGTGGGGCGGGGCTCGTCGTCGAGGCCGAACAGCCCGTAGGGATCGTCCTCGAGGATCAGCAGGTCCTCGTCGGCGGCCGCGGCCAGCAGGGCCCGCCGCACCGGCACGGGCAGCGAGACGCCGGAGGGGTTGGCGAAGTTCGGCACCAGGTACAGCGCGCGGGGGTTCTTGCCCCGGGCCCGGGTGGCCGCGGCGACCTCCCGCACGGTCTCGGGCCGCAGCCCGTCGGGCGACTCCGGCACGCCGACGACCTCGACGCCGAGGATGCGCGCGGCGCCGGTCAGCCCGACGTAGCACGGCTCGGCCGCGAGCACCACGTCGTCCGGACCGGCGCACAGGCCGCGCAGGGCGATGATCATCGCCTCCTGGCAGCCGGTCGTCACCATCACCGCCGCCGACGGGACCTGGATGTTCTCGTCCACCTCGAGCATCCGGGCGATGAGGTCGCCGATGTGGCCGTTCGTCCGCCCGTACTGCATGAGCACCGGCCGGTTGGCCCGGAACGCCTGCAGGTGCTTGTCGATGTCGGACGGCGTGTGGAACTCGTCGAACGGGCGCCCCGCGGCCAGCGAGATCGCCTCGGGATAACGCCCGGCGACCTCGTTGAGGAAGTTCATCGACGCCGATACCGGGTCGACGACCGACGTGTGCAGCTGCTCGCGGGACAACACCACCATCAGACGCCTCCTGTACGCACGAGCGAGCGGTCGAGGGCGTCCAGCGCCGGGCGGCCGGACAGCACCATGGCGTGCTCGAGCTCCTCGGTCATCGCGCGCAGGACCCCGGCCACGCCGTCGGCGCCGCCGGTCGCGAGGCCCCACAGCGGCGGCCGGCCCAGCAGCACCATCCGGGCGCCGAGCGCGAGCGCGGCGAGGGCGTCGGCACCGCGGCGGACCCCGCCGTCGAAGAGCACCGGGAGCCGGTCGCCGACGGCGTCGACGACCTCGGTGAGCGCGTCGAGGCTCGCGACGGCGCCGTCGAGCTGGCGGCCGCCGTGGTTGGACACCACGATCGCGTCGGCGCCGTGCTCGGCCGCCAGCACGGCGTCCTCGGCGGTCAGGATGCCCTTGAGCACCAGCGGCAGCCGGGTGCAGGAGCGCAGCCAGGCGAGGTCGGACCAGGTCAGCGTCGGGTCGAACGCGTCCGCGGTGTGCCTGGCGATCGCGGAGCTGCCGGCGTCGCGCTCGTGCGCGGAGGCCATCACGGCCGGGTCGATGTTGACCGCGGCGACCCCGCCGCCGATGGTGAAGCCGTTGCGCATGTCGCGCCAGCGCCGGCCCATGCGGGGGACGTCGACGGTGAGCATGAGGGCGCCGTAGCCGGCCCGCTCGGCCCGCTCGGCGAGGGCGCGCATCACGTCGCGGCGGCGCAGCCAGTACAGCTGGAGCCACAGCCCGGACGTGGACGCCTCGGCGACGTCCTCGATGGTGCGGCTGGCGAACATGCCCACGACGAACAGCGCCCCGGCCGCGCCCGCCCCGCGCGCGGTCGCGACCTCGCCCTCGGGGTCCACGAGCCGGTGGTAGGCGGTGGGCGCGACGCCGATCGGGGTCGCATACCGCGTCCCGAAGAGCGAGACGGTGGTGTCGGCATCCGGGACCCCGGCGAGCATCCGCGGGCGCAGCCGGACCCGGTCGAAGGCCCGCAGGTTGGCCGCCAGGGTGCGCTCGTCCTCGGCGCCACCCTCGATGAAGTCCCACACGTCCGGCTCGGCGATCCGCTCGGCGCTATGCCGGTAGTCCGACGCGGTGAGCAGTGGCGGCCCGCTTCGCACTGGTGTCACCGGCGGGGCCTCATAGGCAGTAGCCTATCGGTACCCCCGCCCGCTCCTCCATGAGCCGAAAGGCCTACATGGCACCGGAATATTCCCCCTGGCGGCGCTACTGCGCGCTCGGCGACAGCGTGGTCGAGGAGCCGGGCGGCTTCGCCGAGCTGGTCCGCGACGCGCTGGAGCCGGACGCGTTCGTCAACCTCGGCGTGCGCAACCTGCGCGCGGCCGAGGTCCGCGACGCGCAACTTCCACGGGCCCTCGCGTTCGCGCCGGACCTGGCGATGGTGGTGTGCGGCGCGAACGACGCGATGCGGCCCGGCTACGAGGCCCGCGCGGACGAGGTCGACGCGGCGTTCGCGGGCATCGTCGAGCCGCTGCAGCGCGCGGGCGCGACCGTCGTCACGGTCTCGGTGTTCGTCATGCGCGAGTACCCGCGGATGCCGGCCTGGCTCGGGACGGGCTTCGCGCGGCGCATGGCGGTGCTCGCGGAGCGCACCAACGCGCTCGCGGCCCGGCTCGGCACCGTGCACGCCGACCTGTCGCGGCACCCGGCGATCGCCGCCGGGGAGACCCTCACCGGCGAGGACGGGCTGCACGGAAACGCGCACAGCCATAGGATCGCGGCGGCGGCGGTGCTCGACCGCCTCGCGAGTCTGGAGGAGTTCCGCTGATGCCGCTCGACCCGCAGGTGCAGGCCATGCGCGACGCCAAGGAGCGCGACGCGGCGGCGCCGCTCTACACGATGAGCCTGGACGCCGCCCGCGCCGCCGACCTCGCCTCGATCCGGGCCGCCGGCGGCAGCCCCGAGCAGGTCCACGAGGTCACCGAGCACTGGATCGAGGGCCCCGGCGGCCGGCTGGTGGTCCGCGTCTACCGCCCCAGCGCCGCCCGGGACCTGCCCGTGCTCATGTACTTCTTCGGCGGCGGCTGGGTCCTCGGCACCGTCGACACCGCCGACGGCATCGCCCGCAGCCTGGCCAACGCGGCCGGCTGCATCGTGGCCGTGCCCGGCTACCGGCTCGCGCCCGAGCACCCGTTCCCGGCCGCGGTCGAGGACTGCTGGGCCGCGACCGAGTGGGTGATCGCCAACGCGGCCACGCTCGGCGCCGACCCGGCCCGCGTGGCCGTCGGCGGCGACAGCGCGGGCGGCAACCTGGCCGCGGGCATCTCCCTCATGGCGCAGGAGGCGGGCGGCCCGGCCCTCGCCGGCCAGCTGCTGGTCTACCCGAACACCGACCAGACCGCCGACGACGAGTCGATGCGCGCCAACGACGACACCTACCTGTTCAACCACCACTCGGTGGCCTGGTATCGCCAGCACTACCTCGCCGACCCTGACGACGCCTACAACCCGCTCGCCTCGCCGCTGCAGGCCGAGAGCCTCGCGGGGCTGCCGCCGGCGCTGGTCATCACCGCCGAGTACGACCCGCTGCGCGACCAGGGCGAGCGGTACGCGGCCCGGCTGGCCCAGGAGGGCGTGCCGGTCGCGGTGACCCGCTACGAGGGCATGATCCACGGGTTCTTCGCCATGGCCGGCTCGCTCGAGGCCGGCAAGGTCGCCCAGGCCCAGGCCGCGAAGCAGCTGCGGGTGTGGTTCGAGGGGTGACCCGCCTACAGCGCCGGGGCCAGGAAGACGAGGACGGCCACGGCCTGTGTACCTCGCGCACGACCGGGTAGCCAGCCCCCATGCCGATCACCACGCTCCAGGAGGTCTCGCCGCCGCGCATTCCGGACGGCGCGCACGCGATGACGATCGTCGTCGAGCACCCGCCGGGCTCCCCCGGCACGCCGCCGCACCGCCACTCCGGCCCCGCATTCGGCTACGTCCTGTCCGGCGAGATGGTCTTCGAGCTCGAGGGCTCCCCCGCCCGGGTGCTCCGCGAGGGCGAGGTCTTCTGGGAACCCGGCGGCGACGTCATCCACTACCAGGACGCCAACAACCGTCCCGATATCCCGGTCCGCTTCACGGTGACGATGCTCTGCGAGCCGGGCACGCCGATGCTCACCCTCGTCGACGAGGACGAACTCGCCGAGCGGGCCTCCTTCCGGGCCGCCCGGTCCTGACCGCTTCACCCGGGTGAACGCTGCGTAGTCAAGGTCGCGTCGAGGTCCGGTCGATGTGGCGCCGATAGCGTCGGGCCGTGCGCGTCTCAGTCATCATTGCCAACTTCGACAAGGAACGGTCGCTCGCGGCGTGCCTCGACGCGGTGTTCGCGCAGACGGTGCCGCCGGCCGAGGTCATCGTCGTCGACGACGCGAGCACCGACGGGTCACCGGCCATCGCGGCGCGGTACGACATCCGGCTCGTGCGGCTCGCGGTCAACCGCGGCGTGTCGCACGCGCGCAACCGGGGCGCCGAGCTGGCGACCGGGGACGTGCTGATGTTCGTCGACTCCGACGTCGCGCCGGCGCCGGACGCGCTGGCGAACGCGGTCGAAGAGCTCGAGCGGCACCCGTCCTGCGGCGTCGTGCAGGGCATCTACGCGGACCGGCCGATGTTCCCCGGTGGCGGGCCGGTCGCGGCGTACAAGACGCGGGCCGAGCACCACTGGCGCAGCCGCCGGGCGGGGGTCGTCGACGCGACGCTGTTCGCGATCACCGCGGTGCGCCGCGAGGCCTGGGCGGCCGTCGGCGGCTTCGACGAGTCGCTGCGCGACGCCGAGGACGTCGAGTGGGGCACCCGCCTGCCGGACGTGTGGGAGATCCGGATGAGCGCGGCGGTGGTCGGGTTCCACGACGACACCGACCGGCTGGTGCCGTACCTGCGGGAGGTGTTCCGCCGCGCCCGCACGTACGCGACGACGATCTCCGCCCCGTCCGTGCGCCGGCGCCGCGGCATCGACGTGGCCGCGGTCGCCACGATGGTCTCGGCCGCCCTGACCCTGCCGGGGATCGGCCTGGCGCTGTGGCGGCCCGCGTTCGCGTTCGTACCGGTCCTGGCGCTGCTGGGCTTCCTGGTGCTCGACCGGTCCGTGCTGCGCTACGGGCCCTCGTTCGTGCTGATCCGGTACCTCACCCACGTCGTCGAGTTCGCCGGCATGGCGCTCGGCACCCGCCGCCTCCACCAGGCGTTCACGGCCCTGTTCGGGGTCGCCCTGGCCGCGGGGCTGGTGCTGTTCCTCGGCGCGCAGGACTGGGCCCCGGCCCGCGACCTGGCCGGGCACCTCGGCGCCGCGCGCGTCGCGGCCGTCCTCGGCCTGGCCGCGCTGCTCAACGCCGCCGGACTGGTCCTCGGCCTCGTCTCCTGGCGCGCGCTCTTCGCCGACCTGGGCGCGCGGGTGAGCGGGTGGACGTCGAGCCGGCTGTTCTTCGTGGGCTTCCTGACGAAGTTCCTGCCGGGCCGCTTCATCGCCCTGCCGGTCCTGCTGCGCATGGGCCGCGAGGTGGACGTCGGCCCCGTGCGGCTGGCCGGCCTGTTCGTCCTGAGCTGGGGCGTGGTCGCGCTGACCGGCCTGACCGTGGGGATCGCCGCGGGGCCGGGCCTGGCCGGCGGGCGCTTCGGCTGGCTGCTGCTGGCGGCCGTCCCGGTCGCGGCGCTCCTGGTTCGCCCCGCCCTGTTCAACACGGTCCTCGGGTTCGCCTCGCGGGTGCTGCGGCGGCCGCCGCCGGAGGTGCTCGCGTCGGACCGTGGCATGCGCCGGGCGCTGGCCGCGCAGACGCTGTCGTGGATCGTGTCGGGCCACCACCTGTGGCTGCTGGCGGTGGTGGCGGGCGCGCCCCCGGCCTCGTCGTACCTGCTGTGCATCGGCGGCTTCGCCGCGGGCGCGGTTGCGGGCGTGGTGGTGCTGGTGGCGCCGGACGGCCTGGGCGTGCGCGAGGCGGTGGTCATGGTCGGCCTGGTGACGGTGCTGCCGTTCTCGGTGGCGACGTCGGTGGTCCTGGCCAGCCGCCTGGTCTGCTCCCTGAGCGAAATGCTGGTCGGCGCGGGCGGCCTCGTGACCGCCGAGATGATGCACCGCCGCCGGCCCGCCCTGAACGTCCCCACGTAGAGGAGTCCCCGTGCTGAACGCCGTGCTGGCTCGCGTGTCGCGTCTGCTGCGCGCCCCGGTCGAGCGCTACATCCGCCCCAACCCGCGCATCAACTCGATCGTCTGGGACCTGCAGTACAAGCTGGGCTTCTGGCGCTACCTCGACCGCCTCAGCGACGGCGAGATGCCGCTCGCGCTGGTCGAGACCTGGGCCCCGCGGCCCACGATCCTCGACCTCGGCTGCGGCAGCAGCGCCAACATGCCCCTGCCCGCGGGCCGCTACCGCCACTACCACGGCGTCGACGTGAGCCGGGCCGCGATCGCCCAGGCCCGCCGCCTCGGCCGGCCGCACACGTCGTTCGAGGTCGCCGACATCCGCACGTTCACGACGGACGAGCGCTACGACGCGATCCTGCTCCGCGAGGTGCTGTACTACCTCACCCCGCAGGAGTCCCGCGACCTGCTGCTGCGCCTGCCCGGGCTGCTCAGCGACCGCGGGCGGATCGTGGTGCAGATCCACTCGGTCGAGCAGGCGCGGGACGTGGTCGAGCTCGTGCGCGGCTGCGGCGTGCCGGTCGACCGCGAGGTTCCGGCGCGGCTCGGCGACGGGCCGTCCGGCGCGTTCCTGCTGCTCAAGTCGCCCGTGGTCAGGGCCTGACCCGGCGTGCGCTCAGGCCGGGATCCGGCTGTTCCACCACGGGCGCACGCCCACCGGCTCGCTGCGCAGCAGGCGGCGGTGCAGGTCCTGCAGCTGGTGGCCCGGCTCGACACCGAGCCGGTCCGCCAGCGTCACGCGCGCGTCCTGGAAGGCGGTCAGCGCCTCCGCTCGGCGGGAGGACTGGCCCAGGGCCACCAGCAGCAGCTCCCACAGGCGCTCGCGCATCGGCTGCTCGGCCAGCATCCAGCGCAGCTCCGAGACCAGGTTCTCGTCGTCGCCGAGCAGCAGCCGCACGCCGGCGATCTCCTCGAGCACGTCCTGGTGCAGCTCCACGAGCCGGGTCCGCTCGCCGAGGGCGAGGGGGCCCGTCGCCTCGTGCAGGGGCGGGCCGCTCCAGCGGGCCACGGCGGACTGGAACGAGACGAGGGCGTCGGGCAGGCGACCGGCCGCCCGGGCGGTGCGCGCCCGGCGGATGTCCTGCTCGAACAGGTTGACGTCGATGGCGGACCCGGGCAGCACGAGCGTGTAGCCGGGCCGGGTCGAGCACAGGACCGTCGCGCGGGAGGGCTTCTCCCGCACCGGCTCCAGCGCGCGGCGCAGCCGGCCGATGTAGGTGTGGACCATGTTCTCCACGGACGTGGGCCGGCGCGGGCCCCAGACGGCATCGACGACCTGCGCCACCGACATCACCATGCCGGAGCGCAGGGCCAGCACGGCCAGCACCTCCCGCTGCCGCGGCGTGCCCAGGTACAGCGCGGCGGGACCGCGGCGGGCCCGGACGGGACCTAACAGCGAGATCGAAAGATCAGACACAGCCGCTCACCCCAAAGTCGCGAAGGTCAGGCCCCGCGCGCGCAGGCGCGGGAGCACTTGGGCGAGCGCGGCGATGGTCTGCGACCGGTCGCCGCCCCCGTCGTGGCAGAGCATGATGTGGCCCGGGCGGCTGCGGGACAGCACGCGCTCGATGTGCGCGGTGCCGGGGCTGCGCCAGTCGCTCGGGTTGACGGCCCAGTCGACGGGGGTGAGGCGGTGGCGGGCCGCGGCGCGCAGCACCGCCGGTGACCAGTTCCCCGAGGGGGCGCGGAAGACCCGCGGTACGACTCCCGTCGCCTCGACGACCGCGTCCTGGGCGCCGGCGATCTCGTCCTCGATCGAGCCGGGGGTGAGCGCCGCGAACGGGTGCGGGTGCGTCATCGAGTGGTTGCCCAGCACGTGACCGGCGTCGGCGACGCGGCGCGCGAGGTCGGGGCGCTCCCGGACGCGGTCGCCGATGAGGAAGAAGGTGGCCCGGACGTCGTGGCGGGCCAGCAGGTCCAGCAGCGGCGGGGTCCACTCGGGGTGGGGGCCGTCGTCGACGGTCAGCGCGACCGCGCGCCCCTCGACCCGGAAGACGGGGCCCAGCCGCGGTCGCAGGACGCCCAGCGCCCGGGCCGCGAACCACGCGTAGTGCAGGACCACGGCCGGCTTCATGCGGGCTCCAGCAACGGCGACGGGCGTAGCGCGCCGACGAGCGCGCCGGCCAGCACGGACCAGACGACCAGCAGGTGTACGGCGAAGAAGTACACCGCGAAGGCGGGTCCCCGGTGCCGCACCACGAACCGCAGCAGCCCCGGATCGGCCACGACGAACCCGAGGAACGCCAGCAGCGGCGCCCACGCCCAGAACGCGGCGAGCGGCAGGGCCAACGCGGTCAGGCCGGCGAGACCGACCGTGGCGAGCGAGTTCGCCCGGATGCCGGCCGGGCCACGCTCGTGCCGGGCGACCGGCAGGAGCAGCTGCGAGCGGCGGAACTGTTTGCGCAGCAGCGCGAGGAGCCGGCTGTCGTCGTCGTGCCGGCACACCATCGCGGGGCTGAGCACGATCCCGAGCCGGGCCGGCATCCGGTCGCCGACCTCGACGTCCTCGGACGCGCGCAGCCGCTCGTCGAAGCCGCCGACCTCGTCGAAGACCGACCGGCGGATCGCGCACACCGCGAAGAGGGTCGTGCGCACGCGCCCGGCGTGCTTGAGCCGCCAGTAGTGGCCGTGCAGCAGGCGGTACGCCTCGACCGGCCCGTCGTCGAAGAGCGGCCGCAGCGAGTAGATCCCGTGCACGCAGGCGACGTCGGGCTCGTCGCGCAGGATGCGCAGGGCCACGGCGAGCGCGTCGGGCTCGGGCGCGCAGTCGGCGTCGAGGAAGAACAGCACGTCGCCGCGGCTGGCGCGGATGCCGGCGTTGCGCGCCGCGGCCGGGCCGCGGTTCTCGGGCTGTTCGACGACGGTGGCGCCGAAGGCGCGGGCGATCTCGCGGGTGCCGTCGGTGGAGCAGTCGTCGACGACGATCACCTCGGCGACCGGCTCCCGCTGGGCGCGGACGGCGGCGAGGCACGCCCCGAGGGTCTGCGCGCTGTCGAAGGCGGGCACGATGACCGACACATCCGGTCGCATGATCAGAACTCCTTTTTAGAACAAAAGGACATTCACGCTCATGGCTGCATTGCCGAACCCAAAGTATCGGCCCGATCACGACCCGGGCAAGCGTTGCGGTGGGTAGTCCAGATCGGGTACAGGGTCGATTCAGGAACGATTCCGATCCCGTCGAGGTGCCGTCAGTACGGTCGCGGCATGTCCAACCTGATAGGTCTGCGGGAGTGCGAGCGGCTCACCGTCCGGGAGACGCACGAGCTCTACCGCCGCTACGTGAACGCCAGCCAGGTGAGCCTGATGACGTCGTTCGGGTTCGGCCGGGAATTGGTCGACCGGGCCGAGGGCGCGTACCTCGAGCAGCGTGACGGCCGCCGCATCCTCGACCTCACCGGGGGCGTCGGCGTGCTCAACCACGGGCACAACCACCCGCGCATTCTCGCCGCCCGGCGGTACTTCGCCGAGCAGCGGCGCATGGAGGTGCACAAGACGTACTTCTCGCCGTATCTGGCCGCGCTCGGGCACAACCTCGCCCAGCTCCTGCCGGGCGACCTGAACATGTCCTTCCTGCCGAACTCGGGCGCCGAGGCGGTGGAGGGTGCGGTGAAGCTGGCGTACAAGTACCATGGCGGGCGGCGCGGCACCATCCTGCGCGCGGATATCGGATTTCACGGAAAACTGCTCGGCTCCGGCGGGCTGACCGGGCAGCCGCACTTCGATTTCCCGACAATCCCGGGAATCGCGACATTCACCTACGGCGACATCGATTCGGTGCGGGCCGCGATTCGCGAGCACCCCGGCGACGTCTACGCGCTGATCGTCGAGCCGTTCAGCGCCTCGACGATGTCGTGGTGCGACGAGGGGTTCCTGCGTGAGGTACGCCGGCTGTGCACCGAGCACGAGATCGTGCTGATCTTCGACGAGATCTACACCGGCTGGGGAAAGACCGGCGAGCTGTTCTATTTCATGCGGTACGACGGACTCATCCCGGACGTGCTCACCACCTCGAAGGCGTTCGGCGGCGGCAAGTCGTCGATCTCCGCGTTCGTCGCCCGGGAGAAGATCTTCCGCAAGGCCTACGACAATCTCGGCGACGCCCTGCTGCAGTCGACCAGCACCACGTACTACGGCTTCGGCGAGGAGTGCGCGACCGCGATCGAGGCGATCAACGTCGTGGTCGAGGACGACTACCCGGCCCGGGCGCGCGCGATCGGGCGGGTTCTCGAGCCCGGGCTGCAGCGGCTGGCGAAGCAGTACCCCGACGCGGTGAGCCACGTCGCCGGGGCGGGCGCGCTGTGGGGCGTGTTCATCGACGGCGGCCCGGCGCTGCTGGACCTCGTGGCGAGGCTCGCGCCCGGCGGGATGAACAAGGACCCCCGGTTCAAGACGAAGCTCATCACGTGTGCGGTGATCAACGCGCTGTACCGCGACCACGACATCTTCGCCTACTACACCCTCAACGGACTGAACCCGCTGGTGCTCGGCCCGTCGCTGGTCACCGACCTCGACGACGTCCAGCGCGGCGTCGACGCGCTCGGCGAGGTGCTCGGCCAGGGGCTCACGCGCCTGGTGACCCGGTTCATCGCGCAGAAGGTCGGGAACCTGTGGTAACCGTCGTCACCGGCGCGGCCGGCATGCTCGGGTCCCGGCTCGTGGAGCGGCTGCGCGCCGACGGCCACGACGTGCGCGGGGTGGACCTGCGGCCCGCCCCGACCGTCACGCTCGTCGGCGACGTGCGCGACCCGGCCGCCATGGCCGCGGCGGCCGCCGGCGCCGACGCGCTCGTGCACTGCGCCGCGGCGCTGCCCAGCTACCCGGCCGACGAGATCCGCTCGATCATCGTCGGCGGCACCACCAACGTCCTCGACGCGGCGGCGGCCGCCCGCGTGCCGAGGGTCGTGCACGTGTCCTCGACGGCCGTCTACGGGCTGCCCACGGTCGTGCCGACGCCGGAGTCGTACCCGCGCAGCCCCGTCGACACCTACAGCCGGGCGAAGGCCGCGGCCGAGGAGGTCGCCGAGCGCCACCGCGCCGGCGGGATGTGCGTGGCCGTCCTGCGCCCGAAGACGTTCCTCGGGCCGGGCCGGATGGGGCTGTTCGCGATGCTGTTCGAGTGGGCGGAGGAGGGGCGCAACTTCCCGGTGCTGGGCCGCGGCGACGTGCGCATCCAGATGTTCGCCGTCGAGGACCTCGTCGACGCGGTGGTGACCGTGCTCGGCGCCCCGGCGGACGCCGCGAACGACACGTACAACCTCGCCGCCGCCGAGTTCGGGACGCTGCGCGAGGACTTCCAGGCGGTGCTCGACGCGGCCGGGCACGGCAAGCGGGTCGTGTCCGTGCCCGCCCGCCCGGCGCTGCTGGCGCTGAAGGGCCTGCAGAGCATGAAACTTTCCCCGGTGTACGGGCGGCTGCTGCACAAGCTCATGGCGGACTCGTACGTGAGCATCGACCGGGCCCGGGAACGCCTCGGCTTCGAGCCGCGCCAGTCGAACCGCGACGCCATCCTGGCCACCTACGCGTGGTGGCGCACGCAGAAAACGCTCACGTCCACGTCCAAGGGCCGCACCAGCCGGGACCCGTGGCGGCAGGGAGCCCTGTCCGCCGCGAGGGTCTTCTTCTGATGTCCGCCGAAGGGGCCGCCGTCGAGCTTCCCGCCGCGCCCGCGCTGGCCGGGCAGCTGGTGCGGCTCGCCCGCCCGCGCCAGTGGGCCAAGAACCTCCTCGCCGTCCCGCTGGCCCTGCTCGACGCCGGCCCGACCTGGGCCGGGGCGGCCAAGGCGGGCTGGGCGGTCGCCGTGTTCACGTGCGCCGCCGTGCTCGTCTACATCGGCAACGACATCAGCGACCGCCGCGCCGACCGGCTGCATCCGACCAAGCGGCACCGGCCGATCGCCGCCGGGCGGATCTCGGTGCCGGTGGCGGCCGGGTTCGGGGCTTTGGTGGCGGTACTCCTGGGCAGCCTGCTGCTGCTCGGCCCACCCGTGCCGGCGTGGCCGGTCGCGGCCTACCTGCTCGTCAACGTCGCCTACAGCCGCTGGCTCAAGCACGCCGCGCCGCTGGACATCTGCGTCGTGGCCTCCGGGTTCGTCCTGCGGGTGCTGTACGGCTACGGCGCGGTCGGCGCCCCCGTGTCCCTGCCCCTGCTCAGCGCCGTGTTCACCGGCTGCCTCGTGCTCGTGCTCGGCAAGCGACGCCACGAGCTCGGCACCGCCGGGCCCGAGCACCGCCCCGCCCTGGCCGGGTACACGCTGCCGCTCACCGACCAGCTGCTCGGGCTCAACCTCGCGCTCACCGCCGGCGCGTTCCTGCTGTACCTGGCCACCGACGCGCCCGTCGACCCCTACCGGCAGGCGGTGCTCGCCGTCGCCGCGCCCGCCGGGCTCTTCGCGGCGTTCCGGTACCTGCAGGCGATCCACGTCCACCGGGCCGGCGGCGACCCGGTCCGGGCCGTCCTGCACGACCGGCTGATCGTGGCCAGCGCCTGCGTCGTCGGCCTCGTGCTCGCCGCCGCCATCACCGCGCACCACCACCCGACCCTGCTGACCTGGATGGGACCATGACTCTCGCCCTCCCACTCGTCTCGGTCATCGTGCCGAACTACAACTACGCGGGCGCCCTGCCGCTGTGCCTGCAGGCGTTGCGCGACCAGACCTACCCGAACCTCGAGGTGATCGTCGTCGACGACTGCTCCACCGACGACTCCCCCGCGGTCGCGGCCGGGTTCGGGTTCCGCGTGCTGCGCACCCCGCGCAACGGCGGGCCGGCGGCCGCGCGCAACCTCGGCGCCGAACACGCCGGCGGCGAGATCCTGTTCTTCGTCGACTCCGACGTCGCCGCCAAGCCCGACGCCGTGGCCAACGCCGTGGAGCTGCTGCGCTCGGACCCGGCGATCGGCGCGGTGTGCGGCAACTACGACCCGGTGCCGCTCATCCGCGACAGCCTGCTGGAGGAGTACCGCTGCCTGCAGCAGTCGTACTGGCTCATCGCCGACGAGGGCCGCATCACCACCCTGTACACGGCGCTGCTGGCGATCCCGGCCGGCGTGTTCCGGGAGATCGGCCCGTTCAACCCGCGGCTGCGCGAGACCGAGAACGCGGACTACGGGCGGCGGCTCGCCCAGCGGTACGAGATCTGGCTCTCCCCCCGCGTCCGCGGCGTGCACGACCACGACCACGACCTCGCGACGCTGGTGCGCAAGGTGTTCGTGCGCACCGCCCTGCACATCCCGATGTTCATCCGCAAGCCCACGTTCCCGGGCGGCATCACCAGCGGCCCGCGCGCCTGGGTGAGCATCGCCGCGCTGCTCGCGGTGCTGTCGGTCGCGCTGCCGGTGCTGCTCGGCCCGGTGCTGTGGCTGGTGCCGGCCGCGTTCCTGGCGCTGTTCGTGGCCGGGGACCTGCCGATGCACCGGTTCGTGGCGCGGTTGCGATCACCGGTGTTCCTGCTGTACTTCGTGACGATGCACTTCCTGCTGAACCTCGTGATCGCGGCCGCGGCCATCGCGGGCGTGCTCGCCTGGCTCTGGTCGGCCCGCTTCCGCAACCTGTACGAGGTGCCGGAGCTGGCGCGATGAGCGAGCCCCTCGTCTCGGTCATCGTGCCGAACTACAACTACGCCGAGTCCCTCGATCTCTGCCTGCGCTCGGTGCTCGACCAGACGTACCCCAACCTCGAGGTGCTCGTCGTCGACGACTGCTCCACCGACGACTCCGTCGCCGTCGCCGAGGGCCTGGGCGTGCGGGTGCTCAGCACCGGCACCAACGGCGGCTGCGGCAATGCCCGCAACGTCGGCGTCGCCGCGACCAGGGGCGAGATCCTGTACTTCGTCGACTCCGACGTCAGCCTCGCCCCCGACGCCGTCGCGACCGCCGTGCGCATCCTCGGCTCCGACCCGGCCATCGGGTGCGTGTGCGGCATCGAGGACCCGGAGCCGCTGCTGCACGACACCATCACGGCGCGCTACCGCGGGCTGCAGTACCACTACTGGTCGATCACGGCCGAGGGCGACATCACGTTCCTCTTCCCGGCCCTGTGCGCGCTGCGCCGCGACGTCTTCGACGACGTCGGCCCGTTCAACCCGGACCTGCGCCAGACCGAGGAGGTCGACTACGGCTACCGCCTCACCCGCCGCTGGCGGATGGTGCTCACCGCCGAGGTCCGCGGCCGCCACGACCACGACCACGCGCTGCGGGGCCTGCTGCGCAAGCTCTTCCACCGCGGCCGGCTACGGGTGCCGCTCTACCTGCGCGCGCGGCGCTTCGCGTCCGGCTTCGAGACGCAGTCCCGCGCGTGGGGCAGCCTCGCCGCCGCCGCGTCCCTCGTCACCCTCCCCCTGGCGCTGCTGAGCCCGTTCCTCGTGCTGCTCCCGGCGGCCCTGCTCGTGCTCTCGCTCGCCTGCGACGCCGGCATGTACGCGTTCGTCCTGCGGCGCAACGGCCCCGCGTTCCTGGGCCTCTTCGCGGCCGTGCACTTCGTCGTCAACGTCACCATCACCGCGGGGGTCGCGGCCGGGGCCGTGCAGTGGCTCGGCTCGCGCGCGTTCCGCCGCCTCTACGACCGCACCTTCCCGGCCGAGGCCACGGCGTGACGACGGTCCTCGACCCCGCCCCGGCGCCGGTCGCCGCCCGATCCCGGCCCGTGCTGCCGTTCCTGGTGGCCCTGTGGCCGGCCTTCGTGCTGGCCCACCTCGTCCTCAGTGGACGGTGGTGGCTCTGGCTCGTCCCCGACATCGTCCCGCCCCTGGTGTTCACCGCCGTCCCGGTCGTGCTCGCGGCCGGGGCGGCCCCCTTCCGCCGGCTGCGCCGCCCGGTGGCCCTGCTGAGCCTGGCCGCCCTGATCCCCGGCGTGTTCATCTCGGGCTGGAACGTCCCGGCCCTGTGGACGTCGCCCACCACGCCCCCGCCCGGCGCGCTGACCGTGTTCAGCTGGAACACCGAGTACTGGGACAGCGACGGCGGCCCCTTCTACCCGTTCCTGCAGCGCCAGCACGCCGACATCTACCTGCTGCAGGAGTACCTCAACGACGGCGACATCCCCACGCCCGTCCACGACCTGGAGCGCCTGCAGGCGGCGTTCCCCGGCTACCACATCGCGATCGCGGGCGAGCTGGTGACGGTGTCGCGGCTGCCGATCCTGCGCACGTACCCGCTGCCGGCCGACGTCCCCCTGACCGACACCGGCTGGGTGGCCGAGTTCGTGCGCGACAAGATCCTGCGCACGGACGTAGATTTGGGTTCCGGCCACGTCCTGTCGGTCTACAACCTGCACCTGCCGGTCCAGCTCTCCCCCGGCCTGAGCGTGTTCGACGGCGCCTTCTGGCGCACGGTGCGCGACCAGCACGCCCAGCGCGAGCCGCAGCTGCGCGCCCTGGCCGCCGACGTGTCCGCGAACGCGAACCCGATCCTGGTGGCGGGCGACTTCAACACGTCCCCGGCGATGGGCGACCTGCGCAAGGTCCCGTCCCGCCTGCACGACGCGGGCGCGCTGCTGCCGTCGCTCTACCCCGCCTCCTGGCGCGACCGCGACGGCCTGCCCCGCTGGTGGCGCCTGGACTGGGCGTACACAACCTCGGACGTACGCGTGCACTCCTACGAGTTCGGCCGCACCGATGGCCAGTCCGACCACAGCTTCCAGCTCCTGCGCCTCTCGGTGTGACGCTCCCGGCCGGCCACCCGGGTCGCGGCGACGTACAGGGCTTGCCTCGGGCAGCGGCACGTCACGCTGGTTCGCACGTCACGCTGGTTCGCACGTCACGCTGGTTCGCACGTCGCACCGGCTCGCACGTCGCACCGGCTCGCACGTCGCACCGGC
>NZ_JBEPEH010000001.1:0-150995 GCF_040300725.1 Dactylosporangium sp. NPDC000244 | reverse complement strand
GCTCGCACGTCTCACCGGCTCGCACGTCTCACCGGCTCGCACGTCTCACCGGCTCGCACGTCACACCGGCTCGCACGTCACACCGGCTCGCACGTCACACCGGCTCGCACGTCACACCGGCTCGCACCGAGCGGGATCTCGCCGGCGTCGGTGGCCGGCCCGCGTGCGCGCGGCGCGTCGCGCTGGTTCCCACCGAGCGCGCCCACGCCGAGCGGATCCCGTCAGCCTCGGTGACGACCGAGCGTTTCCGACCGCCTTGGCCACGGTCGACCGAGGAGGGCCGCGTGCACGCCGACGAACACAGCCTTGGTCATGCATCCCTCCACCGCGAGGCGAGCCAGCCACGACCCGACCGTCCGGCCGAACGCCGCCAGGTCCACCACCAGCCTCAACGACGACCCGGCGTTCCCGACCGCCTCGGCCACGACCAACCAGGAAAGGGCCACATACACAGCCCTCGTGACGCACCCCTCCACCGCGAGACGAGCCAGCCACAACCCGACCATCCGGCCGAACGCCGCCAGGGCCGACACCGGCGGCTCGAGGCGGACTTCCCGTGAACGGGTGGCCGGCGGGATTGCCACGAGGCAGAATCGCGAGGCAATATTTTACGCAGACGCGGGCGCGACTTTTCTCGGCGGCCCGATGCGATTGTTCGGGTATTCGGGCAGGCATCGCTGCGGCGCGGTGGTCAAAAGTTTCGGCGGGATCGGACGCCGGCTTTGTCGGAACGCTTTCTCCGGGGCGCAGGCTGGGAGGCGGTGCGGCCGCAGCACCGGTCGAACTGTGGCGCTCATCCACCGAAGCGGAGGTCGAGGAGGTCTTCGGCGGTGGCGTTGACTCCGCGGAGGCGAACTCCCTGGGAGCGCACGTCGCGGATTGATGCGGCATTCGCGCTGGTGATGACGGCGCCGATGGTGCGGCGTCGTGGATTCGGCTCAGCTTTTCCGCGTGCCGTCGCGCCAATCCCCAGTCACGCCGCCGCTGCGCCTCCTTCCGGAACTCGTCCTTTTCCGGCCACCAGTTTCGCGCTTTCGTCCGATCCCGCATAGCAGCCAACTCACGCGAGCTGAACAACTGCATCTGCCCCATACCAAGAATTATCCCAGAATGCGACCGAAGCCACGATCACCGACCAAGCCGCCACGCACATGGTGAACATTTTGAAATGATATTCACCAGCGGCCTTTGACGCGGCCGACCCGCGTCCACCGGCGGCTCGTTGCGAACGCGGCACGGTGTTGTCGGCATGGTCGCCTTCAGCGGCAGGCGATCGTCGGTGACGCGTTCGCGGGACGGCACGGAACGACACGCCGTGGGACGGCACGGCTTGCACACCGCGGGACAGCACGGCACGGCACGACGTGGGACAGCGCGGCACGGGACGGCGCGGCACGGGACGGCACGGCACGGGACGGCACGGCACGGGACGGCACGGCACGGCACGGCACGGCACGGGACCACGCGGGGCGGCGCGGCGCGGGACAGCGCGGCGCGGGGCGGGGCGGCGCGGCGCGGGGCGGCGGGCGGGGCGGGGCCGAAGCTGGGACGTGTGGCCCGAGTGGTCGACGCCGCCACGCTGGACAGCAGGGTCAGCAGCCACGCCGGCGGGCAGCGCGGAGCCCGTGGGCGGTACGGCGCAGGCGAAATGGCGAGCGGCGTGGGTCAGTTCGTCGCGGGGCGCGGGCGGCGGGGCGGGGGCGTCGTGGCGCGGGCCGTCGAGGCCGCCACCGTGACCAGCAGCAGCAGGGTCAGCAGCCACGCCAGTGGCACGGCCGGGCCCGTCGGCCAGTGTGGCAGCGGCAGCGCCGGCATCGGTTCGCCGAACACGGGCAGCGCCCAGCCCGTCAGGCGCCACGCGATCAGGGCCGTGGCCAGGCCCGGCGGCGCGGCCGCGAGCACCAGGGCCGGGTAGGTCCACAGCGCGACCCGCGCCGCCGCGCGCCGGGGCAGGCCCTGGGCGCGCAGGGCGGCCAGGTCGGCGCGCCGGTCGCGGCGGTCCACGGCGATGACCAGCGCCAGGCCGCCCGCGGCGAGCAGGACCGCGAGCGCGCCCGCCAGCACGTGGAACCACAGTGACAGGGCCGGGCCCTGCGCGGCCAGGCGCGCCCGCGCGTCGGCGATGCCCGTGTCGCCGACGATGACGAGGCCCTGGGCGGCGAGGCGGTTCAGGACGTCGGGCGGGGCGGCCGGGCCGAGCCAGACCTCGGGGTCGCGGGCGAGGCCGGAGTCGGTGCTGAGGCGCTCGGCGTATTCGAGGTCGACGATGGTCCCGTCGAGGCCGAGCCGGGGGACGGCGTCGAGGTGCGCGGCGACGGTCACCGGGATGTCGAGGCCGTCGAGGCCGGAGATGGACCTGGCGGGGGCGGTGGCGGCGACGGGGAGCGGGAGCGGCACCTCCGCCGGCTGCACCCACGCCCCGTGCGGCAGCCCGTCGGGGGCGTCGACGCCGATGCGCAGGCCGTCGGGCGCGGCGGTGAGCGTCGCGTCGGTCGAGCGCCAGCGGGCCAGGTCGGCGAGCTGGGCGCCGGTGGCCGCGGTGCGGGCCGGGTTGATGGTGCGCACGGCGTTGAGCACGACGGTGAGGCGGGTCGCGGTCGCGGCCGGCTCCAGGTTCGTGAGGTGCACGCCCACGAGCCGGCAGCCGTCCGCGCAGTCGCTGACGCGCTGCTGGTAGGTGCCGGCGCCGTTGTGCACGGCGCCGAGGTCGACGTTGGCACGGCCGTGCCGGCTGGCGAGCACGACCTTCAGCGCGACCGGGTTGTCGGGGCGGGCGCCGGTGACGGTCGCATCGATGGCGAGGTCCTGGCCGGGGATGGTCAGCCCGGCGTCGCGCACGGGCGGGCGCAGGCGCTCGGCGAGGCCGGCCGGGTCAGTGTCGCCGTAGGCGCCGAGCCAGGTGGACGCGGCCGCGAGCCGGGTGGTGTCGACGGCGAGGCGCGGCACCTCGCCGGGGCGGCCCGCGGGCAGCCCGACGACGGCCATCGCGTAGGCGCCCGGGGGGTCCGCGGCCCGCACGGCCTGCAGCAGCTGCTCGCCACCGACGGAGGCGACGGTGAGCACCCGGGGAGCGCCGGTGGAGATCTGCGCGGCGAGGTCCCGGTCGCGGGCCGCGAGGTCGGTGGCGGTCACGGCGTAGCCGAGCACGCCCACGGCCGCCACGAGCAGCAGGATGAGCCGCTGCGCCCCGGGCCGGCGGGACAGCTGGAACGCGGCGAGCGCGGTGGTGAGCCGGCCGCGGCGCAGCGCCCGGGTGCCGGCGAGCCGGGCCAGCGGCGTGACGGCCCGGGCGGTGAGCAGCGCGAGCGCGAGGATCACCAGGGCGGGCGCGACGATCGCGACGCCGGTGAGCGAGCCGCCGGTGAGGAACAGCTGGGCGGTCGCGGCGGCGGCGAGCACGGCGACGACGGCCTCGCCGGTGCGCACCCGCCAGCCGGCGGCGCGGCGGGAGATCCGCCGCAGCAGCCCGGCGACCGGCGCGGCCAGGTGCCGGCGCTGGGCCACGAGCGCGGCCGCGATGGCGCCGAGGAGGGCGGCCGGCGCGTACCGCAACGCGTCCACGGTGAACACCGGCGCCCCGACGCCGGGGAAGCGCCAGGCGACGAGGGCGGCGACGAGCAGCTGCCCGGCGACGCAGCCGGCCAGCCCGCCGAGCAGGATCGCCGCCAGCCCCTCGCCGAGGGTCAGCCACCAGCGGGTCCACCAGCGGGTGCCGCGCAGCGCGACGACGGCGAGCTCGGGGCGGCGCCCGGTGGTGGCGTAGTCGGCGGCGATGAACAGCACCGCGTAGGCGAGCAGCAGCAGCGGGGCGGCGCCGGCCGGGACGCTGTGGCGGGCCAGCTCCTGACTGGCGTCGATGCGCGCGAACAGTCGGGGCAGCTCGGTGGTGACGACGAGCCCCTGGCCGAGCTGGGTGGCGCGGGACTTCAGCTCGGCGAGGCGGCGGCGGGTGTCGGGCAGCCCGTCGGCGGTGAGGGCGGCGGGTCCGGCGGTCACGTCGACGGACATCGCGGTGGTGCCGTGGTCCATCGCGGCCATCGTCGCGGCGCCGGTGAAGACCGGCTCGCCGGGCCGGCCGGCGGTGTCGAGGTCGAAATACCCGTGGCCGCCCCAGTAGGCCTCGGCCGGGTTCGCGGGCCGGTAGGTGCCGGCGACGGTGAGCCGGGCCGGGGTGCCGTCGGCGACGTAGACCGGCTGGGAGTTGCTGCCGCCGAGGGCCGCGAACGTCAGCGTGATCGGGTCGCCGGGGCCGAGCCCCAGCCGCGCCGCGGTCTGCTCGCCGAGGACCACGTCGCCGGCCCCGGCCAGGCAGCGCCCGGCGACGATGGTCAGGTGGGCGCAGGCGTCCTGGCGGTAGGTCACCCGCGACGCGCGCACCTTCTCCGGCTCGATGCCGACCGCGGGGAAGTCGGCGCCGTAGACCTGGTCGAACCCGGGCAGATTCACGAGGCCGCCGGCGACGTCGGTGAAGTCGAACCCGTCCGCGTCGCGGGCGTTGACGGTGGCGGTGATGCTCAGCGAGCGCTCCCGCGCCGCGGCCGTCTCCACCTGCCCGGCGACGACGGAGCGGTCGACGGCCTGCAGGTAGGCCGGGGCCGCGACGGCCGCCGCGACCGCGAACAGCGACAGCAGCGCCAGCACGAGCGCCTGGCCGCGCCGGGCCCGCAGCATCGACAGCAGCAGCGAGATCATCGGGTCTTCCCTTCGGCGCGTCCGGCGGTGGCGGCGCGCCAGACGAGGGCGAGCAGGAGCAGGGCCGCGGCGGCGGTCGCGAGCAGGGGCAGCGGCGGCAACGGCTCGGGCGGGTCGGGCGGGTTCCAGCCGTCGGCGAAGTACGGCAACGGCGGCCCGGACGCGAAGCGCGCCACGATCGCGGCGAGCAGACCGGCCAGCACCCCGGCGAGGACGACGGCGCCGGACCCGGCCCGGCCCGCGGCCGCGGCGGTGCGCGCGGCGAGCCCCTGCACGCGCAGGGCCCGCAGGTCGGCGCCGCGCTGGCGGCGCTCGGCGGCGACCGCGACGGCAAGGGCGGCGGCCGCGGCGAGCAGCCCGAGGACGGCGGCGAAGAGCCGGTAGCGCTCGGCCACGGCGGGCCCGCGGGCGGCGAACCGGGCCGCCCGCGCCCCGGTGTCGTCGGCGCCGAGGATCGTCAGCCCGGCGGCGCGGAGCCGGTCCTCGACGCCGGCCCCGGCCCCGGTGGCGAGCCACACCTGGTAGGTGCCGGCCGAGGACCCGCCGGCGCCGAGGCGCTGGGCGGCGTCGAGGTCGACGAGGACGCCGGAGCCCCCGACGACGGGCAGCATCGGCGCGGTCCCGGCGACGTGGACGGGCACGGCGCCGCCGCCGAAGAGCTCGAGCGAGGGGTCGCCGAGGCGCCACGGGCCCGGGACCTCACCGGCGAGGACGGCGGGCAGCGGCAGCCCGGCGGCCATCACGTAGACCCGGTCGTCGAAGTTCCAGGCCACGTCGGGCAGCGTGAGCGTGAGCGCCCCCTGCCGCGCGCTGACCTGCATCGCGGGGCCCTTGGCGCCGGTGCGCCACTGCCGCGGGTCGCCGAGGAACGCCGCGTCGAGCACGCGCCCGGCCGGGGCCTCCTGGCGCAGCTCGGTGATGGTGAGCACGGCCGCGGCGACGTCGCTGGGCGGCGTGTCGGGCCCGGCCTTCGGCGGGGCGTCGCCGGCGTTCGCGGGCCGCGGCTGGAGCAGGTCGAGGCTGACCACCCGGCAGCCCTCGGCGCAGCCGGCGACGTCGGCGGCGGCCTCGTGCTCGCCGGGGTCGACGGGGCCGAGGGTGAGCCTGGCCGTCCGGCCGGTGACGGTGTTCTGCACCGCGACGGCGAGCCGGACCGGCTCGGCGCCGTCATTGCGGGCGCGCAGCACGAGCCGGCCGCCGGTGACCGCGGGCGCGTCGGCGCCGGTGCCGGGCGGGACGAGCGCGGGCCGGGGCCCCCACTGCGGGCGCCACGCCGCCACCGCCGGCAGCCGGGCCGCGTCGACGGCGACGACGGGCGGGGTCGCGGCCGCGTCGACGACGGCCGCCATCGCCTCCCGCCCGCCGGGGTCGGCGCGGCGGACGGCGTCGAGCAGGGCGGTCGGGTTGCCGGCCCGGACGGTGAGCACCCGCGGCGCCCCGAGCTCCTGCGCGGCGCGCGAGTCGCGGGCGTCGAACCCGGCGAGCCAGCCCCCGGTCGCGGCGCACAGGCCGGCGACCGCGACCGCGACGAGGGCCATGAGCCGGTCGGCGCCGGGCTGGCGGGACAGCGCGACGGCGGCGAACCCGGCCCGCAGCCGCCCCGCCCGCAGCGCGCCCGCCCCGGCGCGGGAGGCGGCGGTGGCGAGCATCCGGGCGGCGACCACGGCGACGACGACCGCGACGAGCAGCGGCACGGCGGTGCGCAGCCCGGTCCCCCACAGCTGGGCGGCGGCGAACCCGGCGAGCACGACGAGGACCACGTCGACGGCGGCCCGGCGCGCCCTTCCCGGCGACGGTACCCTCCGCAGCAACGCCTCCACCGGTGCCCGCAGCACCGCCAGCTCCCCGGCGGCGAGCGCGGCCAGCCCGCCGAGCACCCCGGCGACGGCGGCGAGCCCGGCCGGCAGCCACGGCCCGAGCGCCCCGTCGAACGGCGGCGCGAACCCGGCCGCGGGCCCGCCGAGCAGGCGCCCGGCGAGCCACCCGAGCGCGAGCCCGATCGGCAGGGCAGCCAGCAACGGTACGGCCAGCTGCCCCACCCCCAGCCGCAGCACCCGCCGCCGGGATCCGCCGCGCAGCTGCAGCAGCGCCGCGTCCCCGCGCCGTTCGCGCGCGGTCTGCCGGCCGGCGAGGGCGAGCGCGAACCAGCACAGCACCACGGTGCCGAGCGTCCCGGCGAGCGCCCCGCCCCGGATCGCGGCCCGGTCGGCGGCGATCCGGTCGACGAGTTGCTGCCCGGGCGCGACGAGCGTCATCCCCCCGCGGCTCAGCGCGAAGTCGGCCGCCCGCAGCCGGTCACCGGCCGGGGAGCCGGGGTCGGTGAACGCGGACTCGGGCAGCTCCGCGGTGTAGACGAACACCGGCCCGGCCAGCTGCGGGCTCTCGAACGTGTCGACGGCGGTGAACAGGGGGTCGAGCCCGCCGGCGTCGGCGCGGAACAGCGAGTCGCCCCAGTAGACGCCGCCGGGGTCGGCGAGCTCGTAGCGCCCGACGACGGTCACCGGCACCGGCTTCGCCCGCGGCTGGTTGCGCAGCGTGAGCGCGTCGCCGGGGTGCAGCCCGAGCGCGTCGGCGGTGGCGACGCTCACCAGCACCTCGCCCGCGGCCTGCGGGCATCGCCCGTCGAGGCGGACGTGCTCGCAGACGTCGTCGCGGTGGGCCACCGAGACCCTGGGCGTGGAGTCGGCGCCGTCCAGCAGCATGTTCGCGGTGACGCCGAGGAGACCGGTTCCGGGCAGCAGCCGCTCGACGGTGTCGCGGTAGGCGGCCAGCGCCGAGCGCGGATCGCCGTCCGCGTTGGTCTGGCGGCGCACGGAGATCGTGCGCTCGGCCGCGGGCGCGGCGGCGACATCGGCCGCGGCGGCCCGGCGCTCGGCCCCGGCGGCGAACCACGGCCCGGCGGCGGCCGCGGTCACGAGCAGCACGGCGAGGACGAACACGGCCCACGCCTGCGCGGCACGCGCCCGTAGCGCGCTGAGCACCAGTCCGAGCACGGCGGGCCTCCTTTCGGGGTCGATCGCAATGGGCACCTTACGCGGCGGGTCCGACAGTTTTCGCGAGCCGATCGACCGATCGCCGTGTGCCGCACGGCATCCCTATGCTTCGCGGCGTGCAGGACGCCGCGCTCGCAATCGACTACGGAACGTCGAGCACCGTGGCCGTACTGCGCCATCCCGGCGGCAAGGTGCGCCCACTGCTGTTCGACTCCTCGCCGCTGCTGCCGTCGGCGGTGTTCCGCAACGACGCCGGGCGCCTGCTCGTCGGCCGCGACGCGGAGCACAGCGCGCGCCTCGACCCGGCCCGCTACGAGCCGAACCCCAAGCGCCGCATCGACGACCTCGAGGTGCTGCTCGGCGACCGCGCCGTGCCGGTGCCCGAGCTGGTGGCGGCGACCCTGATCCGCGTGCGCGCGGAGGCGCTGCGCACCCTCGGCGGCCCGCCCGCGACGCTGACCATGACCTGCCCCGCGACCTGGGGCTCGGCCCGCCGCCAGGTGCTGCTCGACGCCGCCGCGCTGGCCGGGCTCCCGGTGCCGGCCCTGGTCGCCGAGCCCGTCGCGGCCGCCACCTACTTCGCGGCCGTTCTCGGTCATGCGGTACAGCCGGGTCAATGCGTTGTCGTCTATGACCTCGGGGCCGGGACGTTCGACGCCAGCGTGGTGCAGCGCACCGCCGACGGATTCCGGGACCTGGCCTGCCGCGGCCTCGACGACGTCGGCGGCCTCGACCTCGACGCACTGGTCGTCGCGCACGCCCGCACGGTCGTCGAACCGGCCGCGCCCGGCACCTGGACCCGGCTCACGGCGCCGCAGTCGGCCAGCGACCTGCGCCACGTCACGATGCTGTGGACCGACGCCCGGCACCTGCGCGAGACACTGTCGCGGGAGTCCTCGGCGAGCATGTTCATCCCGGTGGCGGACCAGGAGGTGCTTTTCACGCGGCAGCAGTTCGACGCCGCGGCCGAGCCGGTCCTCGCCCGCACCGTGCAGCTGGCCCTGACCACGCTCAAGGAGGCCCGGATCCGGCCGGATGCGGTCGCCGGGTGGTTCCTCGTCGGCGGCGGTACCCGTACGCCCCTGATCGCCACCATGCTGCACCGCGCCACGGGCGTCGCCCCGACGGTGCTGGAGGAGCCGCAGCTGGTCGTCGCCGAGGGCGCCCTGCACCTGGCCACGATGCCTGCGGACAGCCCGGTCGCCGCCGCACCCGTGGTCACCAGCGCGCCGATCGCGACCGCCGCACCGCCGTTCGCCCCGCCGGTCACGGCCACGCCGTTCACCGCGCCGCCGGTCACAGCCGCACCGTTCACCGCCCCGCCGGTCACCGCCCCGCCGGTCACAGCCGCACCGATCTCCGCACCGCCAGTCACAGCCGCACCGTTCACCGCCCCGCCAGTCACAGCCGCGCCGATTTCCACGCCGCCGGGCGCCGCCGCGCCGATCTCCGCGCCGCCGGTGGGCCTCGGTGCACCGGTCGCCTTCGTCGCGCCGCAGCCGGCCGCCGCGCCGGTCGACGAGCGGCTCTGGCCCGACATGCCGGGGCGTGCACCGAAAGCGGCTCCCGAACCGATGAAGGTGGTGCGGGGGAAGGGAGGTGTCGGCACGAGTTTCCAGGAACTGTTCGCCTTGGTCGCCGGCGCGTTCACGGCCCTGCTGCTGCTCTCGCCGGCCGCCCTCGGCGAGGTGACCGGCTTCAAGCTCGTCGCCGGTAGCGGGATCGGGCTCGCCGTCGTCTGGCGGGCCGTGAGGCTACGCCGCCGAGGGCCCCGGGCCGTCGACTGGGTCGCCATCGCGATCGGCGCGCTGACGTTCGCGCTCGCGGCCTACCGCTACCTGATGGTGATGTGACGATGCTCGACTACACGGCCTTCCTCTCCGCGCGCGCGGCCTCCGGTGCCCTCCTCGTGCTCGGCGCCACCACGATCGCGGTCTGGGCGACCCGGACCGCCCGCCCGCAGACGGCCGAGGCCGACGACGCCACGACCCTGCCGAAGCTGCCCGGCGACGGCGCGGAGAAGGGCGGGCTGGCCGCCGTGGCCTTCGCCGCGATCGTCACCGCGGTCGCGACGACCGGCATCCAGGCGCTGCGCTTCGGCTGGCTGATGGTGCTCGGGCTCGTCCTGGCCGCGGCGATCCGGGGCTACCGCCTGCGCCGGCCCGGGCCGCCCGTCCTGGACCGCCTGGCCGCCGTCCTCGCCGTCGTGCCGGGCTGCGCGCTGCTGGCCGGGGCGATCTACGTGTTGATCCAGGGTTCCTACAGCGGCCGGGATCTGGCGTGGGTGCTCGGCCACGCGGTCGCGGGCGCGCTGGCCCTGATCGTCGGACTGCGCTGGAAACGAGCCGCCGGGGCATAGCGGGCCGAGCGGGCGCACCCGCGCTGGCTGCCGGGCAGCGCCGAAAGCGGGCCGCAGGGGCGCGGTCCTCGCGGCTCGCACGACGCCGTGGCCGCCGCGTGAGCCGGGGCCGCGTGAGCCAGGGCCGCCGCGCGACCCGGAGCCGCGGTGGGAGCCGGAGCCGGCCGCGGTGGGAGTGGGAGCCGGGCCGCGGTAAAAGTGGGAGCCGGGCCGCGGTGGGAGCGGGAGCCGGAGCCGCCGCACGAGCCGGAGCCGCCGCATAACCCGGGGCCGCCGCGCAACCCGGGCCGCCGCGAGGGCAGGGGAAGCCGTGTGTTCAGCGGCGGTTCACCCGCGCCCGCGAGGATCGGCCGCATGAACACCGACGCGGCGGTCGACGAGATCCAGGCGCTCTTCGAGGGCGAGGGCGCGCGCGACTATCTCGGCGAGCCGGTCACCCAGGCCGAGCACATGCTGCAGGCCGCGGCCCTGGCCGTGCGGGACGACGCCCCCGAAGCCCTCGTCGCCGCCGCGCTGCTGCACGACGTCGGGCACTTCCACGGGGTGCTCACCGGGGCCGACCTGATGCAGGGGCGGGACAACCGGCACAGCGACACCGGCGCCGACTGGCTCGCGCGGTGGTTCGGGCCCGCGGTGTGCGAGCCGGTGCGGCTGCACGTGGCGGCGAAGCGGTACCTGTGCGCGGTCGAGCCCGGGTACCACGACCGGCTCTCCGACGCCTCGAAGTTCACGCTCGGCGTGCAGGGCGGGCCGATGACGGCGCAGGAGGCGGCGCGGTTCGCCGCGCTCGAGTACTCCGGCGACGCCGTGCGGCTGCGCCGGTGGGACGAGCTCGCCAAGGAGCCGGGGGCGGGCGTGGCGCCGTTGCAGTGGTACCGCGGCCTGCTTGTCCGCCTGATGTCGGATTGACGATCGGATTCCGGGCAGCCAGGCGGCGCGTCGCCGGGCCAGACTGGCGGGATGGCGAACGATCCGGATCCCCGTGGGCGGCTCATCGGGGCGCTGGACCAGGTGGCCGCGAACCCCGAGATCCAGCGCGTGCGCGAGGTCGCGTTCGCCGCGCTGCACCTCGAGCCGGGGCAGCGCATCCTCGACGCCGGGGCCGGGACCGGCGAGGTCGCGCGGCTGCTCGCGACCCGGCTGTGCGGCAGCGGCGCGATCGTGGCGCTCGACGCCTCGGCCGCCGCGATCGCCGCGGCGGTCGCCCGCGACGAGGGGACCAGCGTGCGGTACACCCAGGGCGACGTGACCGCCCTGGACTTCCCCGATCGCTGGTTCGACGCGGTGCGCTGCGAGCGGGTGCTGCAGCACCTGGCCGAGCCCGACGTCGCCGTGGCGGAGCTGGCCCGCGTCACCCGGGCCGGCGGGCGCGTGTGCCTCGTCGACACCGACTGGGAGTCGGTCGCCGTCGACGGGCTGCCCCGGCCGCTCGTCGCCCGGGTCCGCGAGCACCTGCTCGCGACCGTGGTCGGCCAGCACCTCGACATGGGCCGCACGCTGCGGCGGCGGCTGTTGGGCGCGGGGCTGCGCGAGGTGAGCGCGGTGCCGGTCGCGCTGTACTTCCCCGACCCCCTCGCCGCCGCGGCCGTGCTGCCGATGGTCAACCCGATGGTGCCGGCCGACACCGGCCTGATCCCGGACGACCTGCGCGAGGACTGGTTCGGCGCGCTGGGCGAGGCGGGCGAGCGCGGGGACTTCCTCGCGACGCTGACGATGTGGGTCGCGACCGCCACCGTCTGATGCCGCAGCCCGCGAGGTCAGGCCTCGGCGGCGGCGAGCAGGTCACGCAGGAGGGCCGACAGGCGCTTGCGGCTCGCCTCGGGCAGGCGCTCCAGCACCTCGCGCTGCGCGTCCAGCCCGATGACGACCGCCTCGTCGATGACCTCGCGGCCGCGACCGGTCAGCGTGATCACGAGGCCGCGCCGGTCAGCCGGGTCCGGGGAGCGGGCCACCAGGCCGGCCCGCTCGAGGCGGTCGAGCCGGCCCGTCATCCCGCCCGTGGTCAGCATCAGCGACGCGCTCAACGCCTTCGGGGACAGCTGGAACGGCTCCCCGGCCCGGCGCAGGGTGGCGAGCACGTCGAACTCGCCGCGGTTGATGCCGAGGCCGGAGTACACCTGCTCCTGCCGGTCCCCGACCACCCGGGCCAGGCGGTAGATCCGCCCGAACACGGCCATCGCGTCGGTCTGCAGCTCGGGCCGCTCCCGCCCCCACTGGGCCACGATCCGGTCGACGTCGTCCATGCCGGAACTCTAGCACCCCCTTGCGTCTAAGTAGCTTAGTTGTAAGCTACTTAGTCATGAGGAACCTTACGGCCATCGCCCCCGCGCTGTGGGGGACCACGTACCTGGTCACCACCGAGCTCCTCCCGCCCGGCCGGCCGCTGCTGGCCGGCACCCTGCGCGCCCTGCCCGCCGGGCTGCTGCTCATCGCCGCGGCCCGCGCGCTGCCGAAGGGCGCCTGGTGGTGGCGCTCCCTGGTGCTCGGCACGCTCAACATCGGGCTGTTCTTCGCGCTGCTGTTCGTGGCCGCGTACCGGCTCCCCGGAGGCGTCGCGGCCGTCCTCGGCGCGCTCGGCCCGTTCGTGGTCGCCGCGCTCGCGTTCGGGCTGCTCGGCAGCCGCCCCTCCCGCACGGTGCTCGCGGCCGGAGCCGCGGGCGTGCTCGGCGTCGCGCTGCTGGTCCTGCGCTCCGCGACGGCGCTGGACCCGATCGGCCTCGCGGCGGCCGCGGGCGGCATGGTGTCCATGTCTCTCGGGACGGTGCTCGGCCGGCGCTGGGGCGTGCCCGAGGGCGACGACCGCCGGACCGCGCTGATCGCCCTGACCGGCTGGCAGCTCACCGTCGGCGGCCTCCTGCTCGCCCCCGCGGCCCTGCTCGTCGAGGGGCTCCCGCCCGCCCTGAGCTGGGTGAACGTGGCCGGATTCGGGTACCTGTCGCTGGTCGGCACCGCCGGGGCCTACCTGCTGTGGTTCCGCGGCGTAACGACCCTCCCGCCCGCCCAGGTGACCCTGTTCAGCCTGCTCAGCCCCGTCGTCGCGGCCGCCGCCGGGTGGCTCGCGCTCGGCCAGTCGCTCTCGGCCGGACAGCTCGCCGGGGCCGTGATCGTGCTGGTCGCGGTGCTGATCGGCACCGGCGCCGGCAAGGTCGGCAAGCCGACAACCGCGCTGCGGGCCGCCGCCGCGCCGTAGTCTCCACTACCGGCTGGCCCCAGGCCGGCGAGATCGACCTGATGGAGTCGCTGGGCGCCGGCGAGCCGGGCGTCGTGCACGGCACCTTCCACGGGCCCGACGGCTCCGTGCGCGGCTGGGAGCGCCCGTTCGCCGCGAAGCCGGCCGGCGGACCCGAGAAGGGCATGCATCGGTACGGCCTGGAGTGGTGTCCCGGCGTCCTGCAGTGGTCGGCCGACGGCGTTGTGCAGGCCACGCTGCGCCGCGAGGACCTCGACGCGAAGCAGGCGTGGGTGTTCGAGCGCCCCGCCTACCTCTTACTGAACGTGGCCGCCGGCGGCCGCTGGCCGTCGATTCTGTGCACTGGTGGCGATAGGGTCGCACCGTGAGTTTCGATGCCATCGTCGTCGGCGCGCGCGTCGCCGGCTCCCCGACCGCCATGCTGCTCGCCCGGGCCGGCCACCGGGTGCTCCTGCTGGACCGGGCCACGTTCCCGAGCGACGTCATCTCGACGCACCTCGTGCACGTGCCGGGGATGGCACTGCTGCGCAGTTGGGGCCTGCACGACGCCGTCGCGAACGCGGGCGCCCCGCGGCTCGCGCGGTTCACCATGGACTTCGGCCCGTTCGTCATCAGCGCCCCGCCCCCGCCCTCCGACGGCGCCGCGCACCCGTACTGCGTGCGCCGCACCGTCCTCGACGCCATCCTCCTGGACGCCGCCCGCTCGGCCGGGGCCGAGGTGCGGGAGGGCGTGACCGTCGAGGGCCTGCTGCGCGACGCGTCCGGCCGCGTGACCGGGGTCCGCGGTGACGGCTTCGAGGAGCACGCCCGGATCGTCATCGGCGCGGACGGCCTGCGCTCGGTGGTGGCCCGCGAGGCGGGTGCCGGGACGTACCACGACACGCCGTCGCTCACCGCGTGCTACTACGCCTACTACCGCGGCCTCCTGCCCCGCGACAACGCCGAGATCTACCAGCTGGGCGACCGCGCGGTGGTGCTCTTCCCGACCAACGACGACGCGACCTGCGTGTTCGTGGCGTGCCCGAGCGCGCAGTTCCACGACTTCCGCACGGACGTGGAGGCCCACTACGCCGAGGCCATTTCGCGGGTACCGTCCGTGGCCGCCCGGGTCGCCGCCGCCGAACGGGTCGGGCGCATGCACGCGACCGCCGACGTGCCCAACTTCTTCCGCACGCCGGCCGGCCCGGGCTGGGCCCTGGTGGGCGACGCGGGCTACCACAAGGACCCGGTGATGGCCGCGGGCATCACGGACGCCTTCGTGAGCGCGCAGCTGCTGGCTGACGCGGTCCACAGTGGACTCTCCGGCGGCGACCTGGACGCGGCCGTGCAGTCCTACGCGCAGGAGCGCGATCGCCGCTTCCTGCCGGCCCTCCAGCTGACCTGCCAGCTGGCGTCGATGGAGCCCCCGAGCCCGGAGATGGCCGCGCTGTTCGCCACGATTGCGGCCAGCCCCGCGGAGTCGACCCGCTTCTTCGGCGTCATGCAGGGCAGCACGCCGATCGCGGAGTACTTCGCCCCGGACAACCTCGCCCGCATCATGTCCGGCGCCGCGGGAGCCGCTATTTGAGGTGGCCGGCGGTGAGGCCGGACTGGACCTGGCGCTGGAAGACCAGATAGAGCAGCAGCACCGGCAGCATCGCGATGGTCATGCCCGCGAACAGGCCCCCGAAGTCGCCCGCGTAGCCCTCGTTCACGGCCAGGGCGGTCAGGCCCTGCGCCAGGACCCAGCGCTTCTCGCTGCCCTCGCCCTGCAGCAGCACGATCGGGAAGATGTACTGGTTCCACTGCGTGAGGAAGTTGAAGATGCCCACGCTGATCAGCCCCGGCCGGGCCATCGGCAGCATGATGCGGAAGAACAGGCTCCAGTGCGAGCAGCCGTCCACGAGTGCGGCCTCGGCCACCGCCGTCGGCAGGGTGCGGAAGAACGCGGTCAGGAAGAACACCGTGAACGGCAGCGAGTAGGCGGTGTAGACGAGGATCAGGCCGGGCAGGGTGCCGAGCAGGCCCAGGTTCTTGACCACGAAGAAGAGCGGCACCAGGGCCAGGAACACCGGGAAGACCATGCCGCCGGCGAAGGCGTAGTAGACGACGCGCATGCCGCGCAGCTCATAGCGGGCCAGGACGTAGGCGGCCATGGCGCCCAGCAGCATGGTCAGGGCCAGCGCGCCGGCCACCACGATGGTGCTGTTGAGGAAGTAACGGCCCATGTGGGCCTCGTTCCAGGCGCGCGCCCAGTTCGAGAAGCGCAGCGACGAGGGCAGGCTCCAGGCGTCGGACAGGATCTCGTCGTCGCTCTTGAAGGAGCTGACCACCGCCCACAGCAGCGGGAAGGTGGTCAGCAGCGCCCAGCCGAAGAGGAAGACGTGGGAGAAGGCGTTGCCGAGGCGGGGGCGCACGTCAGTACTCGATGCGTTCGCGGCGGGTCAGGCGCAGGGACGCGATCGCGACCGTGAGCGTCACGAAGAACATCGCGACGCCGATCGCGGAGGCGTAGCCGAACTTGGCGTCGCCGAAGGCGGTGTTGTAGAGCCGCAGTCCCACGACGTCCGTGCTGAATCCGGGGCCCCCGTTGGTGATGATCTGCACGAGGGCGAAGCCGTCCAGGGCGATGATGGCGAGGTACACCCACGCCACCTGAATCGTGTCCCACAGCAGCGGCACGGTGATCCGCCACAGGGTGGTGAAGCGGCTCGCGCCGTCGAGCATGACGGCCTCGTAGATCTCGCGCGGGATCGAGGACATCGCGGCGCCGAAGAGCACCACGTAGAAGCCGACGTTGCTCCACACCATCACGACGAGCACCGCCCAGAAGGCCACGTCGGGGTCGCCGAGCCAGGTGCGGGCGAGCGAGCCGAGCCCGACGGCGCGCAGGAAGCCGTTGACGAGGCCGCCGTTCGGGGCGTACATCTCGCGCCAGAGCACGCCGATGATGGCCACCGAGAGCACCTGCGGGAAGAAGTACACGATGCGGTACACGGCGCCGAACCGCACGCCGTGGATGTTCAGCATGGACGCGAAGAAGAGGCCCAGCACGATGGTGGCGACGGGGAGCACGGCGAGCAGGACGGCGTTGTGCCGCAGGGCATTCCAGAAGTACTCGTCCGACAGCAGCCGCGTGAAGTTGCCGGTCCCGACGTAGTCCCACGTCGGGCTCAGGCCGCGCCAGTTGGTCGTGGAGACCTGGAACGCCTGCAGGTAGGGCGAGACGACGAAGACGGCGTAGACCGCCACGGCGGGCAGCAGGAACGTGATGGCGAACAGGCGCCGACCGTGGCGCATCCTCAGCTGCTCCGCTTGTACTTCTTGATGGAGTCGTCCTTCGCGATCGCGTCCGCGCCCTTCTGACACTGCTCGACGAACTGCTTGGCGTTGATCTGCTTGGTGAACAGCGCCCCGCACGCGGCGTCGACGAGCTCGCGCTCCAGCTTGCGGTAGTAGGAGTTGTACACCCAGTTGAAGCCCTTGTCGCCGGAGGCCTTGAGCGCCTTGGTGACCGACGCCAGCCCGGGCGGCAGGTTCACGCCCTGGTCGAGCCCGGCGACGCAGGTGAGGCTCGCGACCCGGTTGGTGAAGTCGATCGCGCCCTTCTTCGACAGCATGACGCGCAGGTACTCCAGCCCGCCCGCGAGGTTCTTCGCCTTGGCCGGCACGATGAACGGCTCGCCGGTCGTGCCGCGCAGCGCCTCGAACGGCAGCTTGTCCGAAGTGGACAGGCTGGAGGTGGGCGCGACGGTCATCTGGAAGTCGGGCGGCGTGACGGCCTTCTGCTCGCTCTCCAGCCAGGAGCCGCACGAGATGAACACGGCCTTGCCCTTGCACCACTCGGTCTGCGACTGGATGTGGTCGAGCCCCTCCGAGCCGGGCATGATGTAGCCGTCGACCGCCAGCTGCGAGTAGGCGTCCGCGGCGGCGAGGATCGCCTCGTGCTTCCACGCGTTCGGCTCGAGGTTGTCGATGGCCACGAGCACGTCCTGGCCGGCCAGCTTCGCCGCGGCGGACAGGATCGGCCACGACATGTACCGCGGATGCTTGCCCTGATAGGTCCAGGGCGAGATGCCGGCGGCCTTGATGGTCTTGCACAGGGCGATCATCTCGTCCCACGTCTTCGGGTACTGCCACCCCTTGTCGTTCATGAGCTTGGCGGAGTACCAGATCCCGTAGACGGTGTAGGTGTAGTTGAGCGCCATCGTCTTGCCGTCGTAGGTGCCGGGCAGCAGCGAGCCGGGCAGGAGCGTGTCGCGCACCTTCTTGGCCGGGTCGTCGATGCTGGGCGCGTCCAGCATCGGCCCGAGGTCGGCCAGGGCGCCCTGCGAGACGAGGCCGTTGAAGTCGATCTGGCCGGCGCCGGAGTTGTCGATGACGTCGGGCGGGCTGCCGTCGACGAAGCGGGGCTGCAGCGTCTGCCCGATCTGCTGGGTCGCCGAGTGCTTGATCTGCGCCTTCGGGTACTTCTCGGTGTACATCGCCTCGTGCGCCTTGGCGTAGTCCTCGCCGAAGCCGCCGTTGAAGATGACGACCTCCAGCGGCGCGTCCTCCTTGACGCCGAGCGGGTTCGCGGCGTTCTTCGCGCCCTGCTCGGTGCTGGAGGGCTTGTCGTCGCCGCCGGACAGCGCGCACGCGCCCAGGGTGGCCGAGGCGGCGGCCAGGGCGCTCGAGCCGAGCAGGGCCCGCCGGGAAAGAAGACTCATCGCCGCTCCTTCGCAAGGGACGTCTGTCGATGACAATGAAGGTTTCCAACCAAACTTGCAAGGGGCGGTAGATTGTTACCGGGTCAGCCGGGCGTGTACCGCGGCATCCGGAGCGGCCCCGATGACCTGCGTGATCGCCAGCCAGAGGGCCCCCGCCGGGCCGTAGGTCGCCGCCATGGGCACGATCCGGTAACGCTCCCGCACGGCCGCCCGGACGCGTTCGGCCACCGGGCCGGGCGACAGCAGGACGGAGCCCGCGAGCACGACGGCCGGCCGGGGCAACGCGGCGCGCCCGGCAACCGTCTCCAAGGTGTGCAGCAGATGCCCCGCGGCCTCCTCGACGAGCGCCACCGCCACCGCGTCCCCGGCCGCGGCGAGCGCGCTCACGGCCGGCGCCAGGGCACCGAGCGCGGCGGGCGGGCGGTCGAACGCGGCGCGCAGCAGGGCCTGGTCGTCGCCGGCCGGGACGCCCAGCAGGGGGCTCAGCGCCTGCGTGAGCGCCGTGGCCGGGCCGCGGCCGTCGAGCGCGCGCAGCACGGCGCGCAGGCCCGCGCGGCCGAGCCAGACCGCCGAGCCCTCGTCGCCGAGCAGCCAGCCGTACCCGTCGCAGCGATGCGTCAGCCGCCCGCCCGCGAACGCGGCCCCGACCGCCCCGGTGCCGGCGAGCAGCAGCAGCCCGTCCGGCGACGGCGAACCCGCGGCGAAGCCGACCTCGAGGTCGGTCACCGCGACCACGCGGCCGCCGAGCCCCGCCGCGCGCCAGGCCGCCTCGGCCGCCGCCTGAGTCGCGGCCCGCGCGGCCGCACCGCCCGCGATCCCGACCACCCCGAGCGCGACCCGCCCGGCGCCGTCCCGGGATCGGGCGAGTAGATTGCGCAGCGCGACCGTGAGCGCCTCCACCGGCGCCGCGCCGCTCGAGTTCCGGTTGGCACCGCCCGACTCCGCCCGTGCCAGGACGGTGCCGTGCAGGTCGCTCAGCGCGCACCGCGTGGTCGTGGCGCCCGCGTCAACACCGATGACCAGGGGCTCAAGCATCGCGTCACCGCATTCCATTGACGAAACCGACGAGGCAACGGAAACTTTTCCACATGACGGACGACGCTCGCCAGGTCTCCACGGCCGTGAAGATCCGCGGGCTCCTGCCCTCGCTGTCGCGGGCCGAGCAGCGGGTCGGCCGAATCATCATCGAGGAGGCGGCCACCGCCGCACAGATGACGATCACGGAGCTGGCCAAGCGCGCCGACACCTCCGAGACCACGGTCATCCGCTTCTGCCGCGCCATCGGCGTCTCCGGCTACCCCGAGCTGCGGCTCAAGCTCGCCGCCGAGGCCGGACGGGTGCAGGACGACCCGGCCCAGGAGGCGATCGGCAGCGACATCAGCCGCTCCGACGACCTCGGCCAGGTGGTCAAGACCATCGCCTACGCCGACGCCCGGGCCGTGGAGGAGACCGCCGCCCAGCTCGACCTGGAGGCGCTGGGCAAGGTCGTCACCGCGATCGCCGCGGCCCGCCGGATCGACATCTACGGCGTGGGCGCGAGCGCGTTCGTGGCCCAGGACTTCCAGACCAAGCTGCACCGCATCGGGCTGACCGCCTACGCGTGGTCGGACCTGCACCTGGCGCTGACGAGCGCGGCCCTGCTCGGCGAGGGCGACGTCGCGATCGGCATCTCGCACACGGGCACCACCGTGGACACCATGGAGGCCTTCGCCGAGGCCGGGCGGCGCGGGGCGACGACGGTCGCGCTCACCAACTTCCCGAAGTCGCCGATCACGCGCGTCGCCGACCTGGTGCTGACCACGGCCGCGCGGGAGACCACGTTCCGCTCGGGCGCGATGGCCAGCCGGCTCGCCCAGCTCACCGTGGTCGACTGCGTGTTCGTCGGCGTCGCCCAGCGCACCTACGACCGCACACGCTCGGCCCTGGAGTCGACGCGCGACGCGGTGCGAAGCCGGCGGACCAAGGCCGATCGGGGCCGCTGGTGAGCGTCTCCCCCGGGGTCTCGCCCACCGAGGAGCGCAACCCGCACACGGTCTACATCGACCAGCTGCCCACGCTCGACATGCTCCGGCTGATCAACGCCGAGGACGCCAAGGTCGCTCCGGCGGTCTCGGCGGTACTGCCCGACGTGGCCGAGGCCGTCGACCTCGCCGTGACCGCCCTGCGCGCGGGCCGGCGCATGCACTACTTCGGCGCGGGAACCTCCGGCCGCATGGCGGTGCTGGACGCCGCCGAGCTGCACCCCACGTTCGGCGTCGGCTACGAGCGGGTCGTCGCCCACATCGCCGGCGGGCTCCCTGCCCTGCACACCGCGGCCGAGGGCGTCGAGGACGACGCCGAGCTCGGCGCGGCCGCGGCGGCCGACCTGGCCGCGGGGGACCTCGCCGTGGGCGCGACGGCGAGCGGCGCCACCCCGTACGTCGGCGGAGCGCTGCGCGCCGCCCGGGCCGCCGGGGCCGGCACCGTGCTGATCTCCGCGAACCCGAACGCGCCGCTGGCCGACCTGGCCGACGTCGTCATCGCGGTCGACACCGGCCCCGAGGCGATCACCGGCTCGACCCGCATGAAGGCCGGCACCGCCCAGAAGCTGGTGCTCAACGCGCTGTCGACGGCGGTCATGGTCCGGCTCGGCCGCACGTACTCGAACCTGATGACCGACATGGTCGCGAGCAACCGCAAGCTGCGCGGCCGCCAGGTGCGCATGCTCGCCCAGGCGACCGGGCTGCCCCCCGAGGCCTGCACGACCGCCCTGGCCGAGGCGGGCGGCGAGTCGAAGGTCGCCCTCGTGGCGCTGCTGGCCCAGACGCCGGCCGCGGACGCCCGCCGCGCGCTGGAGCGCTCGGACGGCGTGGTGCACGCGGCCCTGGCCGAGCTGCACGGTCGGTAAAAAACCTTCATCGGACTGGATCCGGTTGGAAGGTATCGACATCGACGCCGGTGACGGTATAGCGTGCCATCAATCAATCGCCTCAGGTTTCCCCTGGAGGAGCGATGGCCCTCATCCCGGCACTGGTCGCAACCGCCGTGCTCGCCGCGCCGCTCGGCGCACCGATCGACACACCCTCGGCCGCCCCGGTCACGCACGACGAACAGATCTCCTTCCACCGGTGGCGCGCCTTCCAGCACTGGGACCGCGGCGGCGCGGACGGCTGGGAGACCGCCACCTGGACCTCACCGCGGCAGCGCACCGGGTTCGGCGCGAGCGAGCTCGTCGCCTCCTGGAACGCCGACACGCCCGCGGGCACCTGGCTGCAGGTCGAGCTGCTGGGCACGTACACCAACGGCGAGAGCACGCCGGCCTACGTCATGGGCCGCTGGGCCTCGGGCGACCAGGACATCAAGCGGTCCTCGGTGGACGGTCAGGGCGACGCCCACTCCAGCGTCTACACGGACACGTTCTCCATCGACGACGTGTCCAAGGGCGTGCTGCTGGACAGCTACCGCCTCCGCGTGACCCTGTTCCGCAAGCCCGGCTCGCACGCGTTCCCGCGCGTCCGGCAGATCGGCGCGATGGTCTCCAACGTGCCGGACCGGTTCACGGTCGCCCCGAGCGCCGGGCACATCGCCTGGGGCCGGGAGCTCAAGGTCCCGCGGTACTCGCAGAACATCCACATCGGACAGTACCCGGAGTACGACGGCGGCGGCGAGGCGTGGTGCTCACCCACCTCGACCGAGATGGTCGTCGAGTACTGGGGCCGCGGGCCGAGCGCCGCCGACCTCGCCTGGGTCGACCCGTCCTACGCCGACCCGCAGGTCGACCACGCGGCCCGGATGACCTACGACTACACCTACGCCGGCGCCGGGAACTGGCCGTTCAACACCGCCTACGCGGCGACGTTCGGGCTGACCGGCATCGTGACCCGGCTGCACTCCCTCGACGAGCTGGAGCGCTTCATCGCGGCCGGCATCCCGGTCGTCACCTCGCAGTCGTTCCTCGCCTCGGAGCTCACGGGCGCGAACTACTCGACCTCCGGGCACCTGTTCGTGGTCGTCGGGTTCACCGCGACCGGCGACGTCATCGTCAACGACCCGGCCTCGTCGTCGGACGACGCGGTCCGCAACGTCTACCAGCGCACCGAGTTCGAGCAGGTGTGGCTGCGCACCAAGCGCCACCGCGCGGACGGGTCGGTCGCCTCCGGCAGCGGCGGCATCGCATACCTCATCGCACCGCCGGGCAAGGCGCTGCCCCGCGTGCCCGGCTCGGAGAATTGGTAGGCCGACATGAGAATCCTCGCCGTCGCGGTGCTCGGCGCCGCGATCCTCGTCGCACCCGGCACAGCCGGCGCGGCGCAGGCCGGACGCCAGCAGGACTTCACCGATGCCGCGAACGCCGCCGGCGTACCGGCCGATGTCCTCCTCGCCGTGTCGTACCTGGAGTCGCGGTGGGACACCAACCGCGGCGCCCCCAGCACCAGCGGCGGCTTCGGCCCCATGCATCTCACCGACGCCGCCGCGGTGAGCGCACGCCACGACGGTATCGGGGACGCGCGGGGCGACACCGCGCGACCGTCCACGGTGGATGCTCCGGCCGGCGCGCCGGTGCCGGGGAGGCAGACCCTCGACCGGGCCGCCGAGCTCACCGGGCTCGGCCGGGACCGGCTGCGCACGGACGCGCGGGACAACATCCGGGGCGGCGCCGCGCTGCTGGCCTCCTACCAGCGCGACCTCGGCGCGCCCGGCGGGGCCGGCAGCGACCCGGCCGCCTGGTACGGCGCCGTCGCCCGCTACAGCGGCGCGGACACCGCCGACGCGGCCGGGGACTTCGCCGACGAGGTGTACGCGACGCTGCGCGACGGCGCCGACCGGGTCACCGACGACGGCGAGCACGTGACGCTGAGCGCGCACGCGGCGGTGCGCCCGCAGGTGGCCTGGCTCGACCGGCTCGGTCTGCGCAGGCCGCCGCGGCCGGATGGCGTCGAGTGCCCGCCGGACCTGCCGTGCGAGTGGATCCCGGCCCCGTACGCGGATCTCGGCGGCGGGGACTACGGCAACCACGACCTCGGCGACCGCCCGGCGAGCCAGCGGGTGCGGTACATCGTCATCCACGACACCGAGGAGTACTACGACCGGACCGTGCAGCTGGTGCAGGACCCGGCGTACGTCAGCTGGAACTACACCATCCGCTCGGCCGACGGGCACGTGGCCCAGCACGTGAAGGCCAAGGACGTCGCGTGGCACGCCGGGAACTGGTACGTCAACGCGACCTCCGTCGGCATCGAGCACGAGGGCTTCGCGGCCGAGGGCGCCTGGTACACCGAGGCGATGTACCGCGCCTCGGCGAAGCTCGTGCGCTACCTCGCCGCCCGGCTGGACGTCCCGCTCGACCGCGGCCACATCGTCGGCCACGACAACGTGCCGGGCACCGTGCCGTCCACCGTGGCCGGGATGCACTGGGACCCGGCGCCCTACTGGGACTGGGGGCACTACTTCGACCTGCTGCACGCGCCCTTCCGCGGCACGGGCACGGCGCACACGGGGCTGGTCACCATCGACCCGGACTACGACGCGAACCGGCCCGCGTTCACCGGCTGTGACGGTACGACGGGCGGCCCTTGCCCTTCCCACGGCGCCTCCGCGCTGATCCTGCACACCGCGCCCGACGCCAACGCCCCGCTGCTGAGCGACCCCGGGCTGCACCCCGACGGCTCGGCGGCGACGATGGCCCTGTCCGACACCGGATCGCGGGTCTCGGCCGGCCAGACCTACGCCGTCGCCGGGCGCTCCGGGGACTGGACGGCGATCTGGTACCTCGGGCAGCGGGGCTGGTTCCTCAACCCGCCCGCGCACCCGGCGGCGAAGTGGGCGACGGGCCTCGTCGCGGTGCCGAAGCCGGGCCGGACCACGATCCCCGTGTACGGGCGCGCGTACCCGGAGCAGGCGGCGTACCCGGCGGGCGTGCCCTACCAGGCGATCACGCCGCTGCAGTACACGTTCGCGGCCGGCCAGCGGTACGCGGTCGCGGGGATCGTGCCCGGCGAGTACTACCGCGCGGTGTCCTTCGACGGCTCCGCGCCCGGCGACCGGACGGTCGTTCGGGGCCAGACGAAGTACGTGCAGATCCAGTTCGGGCACCGGTTCATGTTCGTCAATCTGGACGATGTGCAGCTGGTGCCGTCGCCGCTGGGCGCGCCGCGCCAGTGAGCGTGGCGGCCCGGGCCGGGGGCAAGGACTCCTCGACCACGATCCGCGCGTCGCCGCACGCGTGCAGCATGACGCCCGGCTCCACCACGATGCCGACGTGGTGGATCCGGGCGCCGGGCAGCGCGAAGAAGTACAGGTCGCCGCGGCGCTCCTGGCCCAGCGGCACCGGTTCGGCGGCGGCCGCCTGGTCGCGGGCGTCGCGGGGCAGCCGTACCCCGGCGCGGCGCCAGGCGAGGTGGACGAGGCCGGAGCAGTCGATGCCGTGCGGGGAGAGGCCGCCCCACACGTACACGGCGCCGAGCAGCCGCCGCGCGGTCTCGAGGGGGTCGGGCGCGTCGGCGCGCACGTCGGATTCGGCGACCCACAACGGTTGCGCGGCCCCCGGCACGCGGACGGGCCGCCACCCGTCGCGGCTCGGGCCGGCCGCGACGAGCCGGGTGCCGAGCGGGACGCCGGGCATGGCGAGCGTCCCGTTCGGCTCGTCCCGCAGGTCCGTCGAGAGTGTGTCCACCATGGACACCGGGCCGTCGGGGTCCGCCGCCTCGGCGAGCTGGGTGATCGGCAGCCAGCCGGGGTAGTCGCCCTGGCCGGGCAGGGTGACCCGGGCCCAGCCGTCGGCGTGGACCTCCTTGACCTCGGCCGCGTCGCCGAGCAGGGCCTGGGTCACGACGTTCGGCGGGGTTCGGTGCTCGGGGTCGCGGTAGAGCGTGGCGAGCGGGATGCGGACGGCGTGCGTCATGGCGGCTCCTTGAGACTCAGCCCCAGTCCTGGCGCGTCGGGCAGCACGACCTCGGCGCCTTCGTAGCGCAGCCCGCCGGTCACCGGGGAGGCGCCCAGGAACCAGGCCGCGTCGAGGTCGGAGACGACCGTGGTGCCGCACGCGGCCACGAGGCTCGCCGCGGCGCCGACGCCGATCTCCGTCTCCATCATCGAGCCGACCATGGTGCCGACGTCGTGCGCGGCGGCGAGCTCGAGCAGGGTGCGGGCCGGGCCGAGGCCGCCGCACTTGGCCAGCTTGACGTTCACCAGGTCGGCGGCGCGGCGGCGGATGACCTCGGTCAGGTCGCGGACCCCGAAGACCGCCTCGTCGGCCAGGATCGGCACGTCGACGCGGGCGCTGACCCAGGCCAGCCCGTCGAGGTCGGCCGCGGGCACGGGCTGCTCGACGAGCTCGACGTCCAGGCCCGCGTCCTGCATGCCGCGGATGGCCCGCACCGCGGCGCGCGGGGTCCAGCCCTGGTTGGCGTCGAGGCGGATGCGGGCGTCCGGGCCGGCCGCGGCGCGGATGCGGGCGACGCGGGCGACGTCGGCGGTGGCCGCGTCGCGCTCGCCGGCGCCCTTGCCCACCTTGACCTTCAGCACCCGGAAGCCCTCGGCGACCCGGGCGGCGGCGGCCGCGGCGAGCTCGTCGGCGCCGCCCGCGGGCAGGGTGACGTCGGTGGGCACGCGCAGCCGGGCGCCGCCGAGCAGCCGCACGAGCGGGATGCCGAGGCGGCGGGCGGCGAGGTCGTGCAGGGCGGTGTCGGCCGCGGCCTTCACGCCGAAGTTGCCGGCCGCGGCCCGCTGGACCGCGCGCAGGTTCGCGTTGAGGTCGTCGGCGTCGCGGCCGGTGAGCGCCGGCCCGATGAGCTGCGCCACGCAGGCCTCGGCGCCGGCGACGGACTCGCCGGTGACCTTCCAGACCTCGGGGGCCTCGCCGAAGCCGGAGCGGCCGTCGGCGTCGACGACCTCGACGAGCAGGCTCTCGGCGGTCGTGGCGGTACGCAGGGCGGTGACGAACGGGGTGTGCAGCGGCACGCTGATCCGGTGCGTGCGGACGGCTTCGATCGTCATCCGGCCCGCCCCGCCCAGGCGTCCGCGGAGATCTCGGCGATCCGGCGGCAGGCCTGCTCGTCGTAGTCGTCCGGCGGGACGCCCCGCGAGGTGGTGCAGACGGCGATCACGTACGGCTCCGCGTCGGGCGGGGTGACGAGGCCGGCGCTGTGCCGCACGCCCGTCATCCAGCCGTTCTTGTGCGCGATGCGCACCCCGTCGGGCAGGCCGGCCGCGAGGTCGACGCGCCATTCCTGGGCGGCGAGCAGGTCGAGCATCTCCGCGCACGCCTCCGGTTCGGCGAGGGTGCCGCGGTGCAGGGCGGTGAACAGCGCGGCCAGGTCGGCGGCGGTGACGACGTTGTCCAGCCCGGCGTCGCGGGCCGCGTAGTCCTCGATGCCGCGGGCGGTCACGCTGTGCGCCGCGCCCGCGAGCCGCCACACCTCGGCCACGGCGGGCAGGCCCACGCGGGCCAGGAGCAGGTTGGTGGCCAGGTTGCTGGAGCGCACGATCATCCGGCGGGCCAGCCACCGGGCGGGCACCGCGGTGCCGAGGTGCGGCCAGACCTCGTCGTCATCGTCGTAGGAGCGGTCGTTGTGGTACCGCGAGCCGTCCCCCAGGGCGCTGGCGAAGTCGTTGACGACCGGCACCGGATCGTCGAGACCGCCGGTGCGGTACAGCGCCGCGAGCACGGCCACCTTCATCGTGCTCGCGGCGCCGTGGAGGCGGTCGGGGTCCTGCGCGTGCCGGGGCGGGTCGCCGGGGCGACCCACCCACACCGAGACATAGCTCGTCATCGGGCCTACTTCACATAGGTGTTCACGAACTGCGGGCTGCCGAAGATGCTGTCGATGAACACACCGTGCACCCGCGAGCCGTGCAGTGTGAACATGACCTGCACGTAGAGCGGTACCACCGGCGCGTACTCGCGCATGATCTTCTCGTCCAGCTTCGCCCATTCGTCACCCTGCCGCTCGACCGGCAGCGCGAGCACCCGGTCGAACTCGGCGTTCAGCGCGGGCGCGTTGAGGTAGGACGCGCCGTTGTTGCTGCCGCCGTCCTTGATCGCCCGGCCGTCGTAGAGCACCGGCAGGATCGCGGCGCCGCTGGGCCAGTCCGCGCCCCAGGAGCCGATGTAGAGGTCCCAGGGGTTGTCCCGCTTCTTGGTCTCGTCGAGGAACGAGTCGGCCGGGATCGCCTTCAGCGTGATCTTGAATCCGGCCTTCTCCAGGTTGCCCGCCAGCTGGGTGCTGAGCGCCTGGAACGTCGCGTCGTCGGCGAACGCGAGCACGAGCTCCTTCGTCGCGCCGCCGAGCAGCTCCTTCGCCTTGGCCGGATCGCCGCTCTTGCCCGCCGGGTAGGCGTCGTACTGCTTCCACCCGATCGTCGCCGGCGGCATGAGCGTCGTGACCGGCGCGGCGAAGGTGGCCCCGCCGAGGGTCTTGATGAGCCCGTCGCGGTCGATGGCGTAGTTGAGCGCCTGGCGCACCTTGAGGTCGGTGACCCGCTGGTTGTTGATGGTGAGCGTGAAGTGCTGGGGCGTCGGGGCCTGCAGGATGCGGTCCTTGAGCGCCGTGTCCCCGACCACCTTGGACACCAGCGAGGGGTCGACGCCGTTCCAGGAGACCGCGGTCTGGTCGGCCCCGCCGTCGGTGATGATCCGGTTGGTCTGGGTCACCGGGTCGGGCCCGAACGACCAGACGAACGCGTCCGGGTACTGGTGACGCACCGGGTCGGTGGCCGGGTCCCACGCGGTGTTGCGCTCCATCGTGAGCTGGGTGCCGGCCTCGTTCTTGGTGATCTTGTACGGCCCGGAGGAGACGGGCTTGGCGTCGTACTGCGTGCCGGTGTCCTTCGCCGCGGGCACGGGCGCGGTCGCCGGCAGGGACGCGGCGAAGGGCAGGTCGCAGTGCGGCTTCGCGAACGTGAGCTGCAGCGTCTTGTCGTCGGGGACGGTGAGCCCCGGCGGGAGCCCGGTCTTGTTGCTCTTGAAGTCGAACTTGGTGTCGAACTGGGGCGAGTCGGCGAGCCACTCCTGGATGTAGGTCGGGCCGCCGGTGAGGGACAGGTCGAAGGAGCGCGCGATGCCGTAGGCGATGTCCCGGGCCGTGATCGCCGAGCCGTCCTCGAACTTCACCCCGTCCTTCACGGTGAAGCGCCAGGTCTTGCAGTCCTTGTTGACGTCCGTGCCCGGGGTGGTCGCGAGGTCGCCGACGAGCGTCACGTGTCCCTGCCCGTCGTCCTTGTAGGTGGTGAGCCGGCGGGCGTAGAGCTGGGAGGCGTTGAGGCCGACGAAGCTGTAGGCGCGCTGGGGGTCCAGGTGCGCGATCTTCGTCTGCCGGATGACGGTCACGGTGCCGCCCTTGGCCGCGCCGGGCACCTCGGCGGCCGGGCCCTGCGAGTCCTTCGGGTCGGTGGCGATCGCGCCGCTGGCCTGCCGGTTGGTGTCGACGCCCAGGTCGTCGTCGGTCTTGGTGTTGTTCGTGCAGGCACCGAGTCCCGCCACGAGCGTGAGCAGCACGGCGGCCGTGAGTTCTCTGCGCATTGTCCTCCCCTATCGCAAGCGGACCCGCGGATCGATCCGGGTGTAGAGCGCGTCGACGACGATGTTCGCGACGATGATGAAGGCCGCCGCGAGCAGGACGGTCGCCATGATCGTCGGCAGGTCCCCGTCGCGGACGGCGTCGATGGCGGTGCGGCCGAGGCCGCGGAACCCGAAGGTGGTCTCGGTGATGACGGTGCCGCCGAGCGCCGTGCCGACGTCCAGCCCCGCGGCCGTCACGAGCGGGGTGATCGCGGCGCGCAGCACGTGCCGGCGCACCACGAGCCGCTCCGGCAGGCCCTTCGCGCGGGCGGTGCGCACGAAGTCCTCGGACATCGTCTCCAGCATCTGGGCGCGGGCCAGCCGGGCGTACACGGCGGAGAAGAGGAACGCCAGGGTGCACCAGGGCAGCACGAGCGCGGTGAGCCAGGCCAGGGGATCGTCCAGCAGCGGGGTGTAGTGCGGGTAGGGCAGCACCTTCAGCGTGTAGACGAACACGAGGAGCAGGACGCCGCCGACGAAGTACAGCTGCATCGAGGCCCCGGACAGCGAGAAGCCGATCGCGAGCCGGTCGAACACGGTGCCGCGGCGCAGCGCGGAGAGCATGCCGAGGCCGATGCCCAGCGCCAGCCACAGCGCCGCCGCCGGGATCACGATGCTCAGCGTCACCGGGAGGGTCCGCGCGAACGTGTCGCGCACCGGCTCGTTGTTGACGTAGCTGTACCCCAGGCAGGGCGCCGGGCAGCCGTCACGGCCGGCGAACACGCCCTTGAAGTACCGCAGATACTGCACCGGCTTCGGATCGTTGAGCCCGAGCTCGTCGCGCACCCGCTCCAGCCGCTGCGCGTCGCAGTTCTTCGGGCACATCGCGGCGGCCGGGTCCCGCGGCAGCGCGAAGAACATCAGGAACGTCACGACGCTGACCGCGAAGAGCGTGAGCAGGCCCAGACAGACCCGGCGGACCAGGAAGGTGCCCATGCGCGCCTACCGCTGCGACTTCGGGTCGAGCGCGTCGCGCAGCGCGTCGCCGAAGAGGTTGAAGGCCAGCACGAGCACGAAGATGGTGACGCCCGGGAACAGCACGTAGGCCGGGTCGGTCTGCAGGTAGTTGAGGCTGCGGAAGATGGTGCGGCCGAAGTCCGGGGTCGGTTCGAGCATGCCGATGCCGAGGAAGGACAGGGCGGCCTCGCCGGTGATGTACGCCGGGATCGCCAGCGAGAAGGCGACCAGGATCGGCGCCCCGAGGTTGGGCAGCAGCTCCCGCAGCAGGATGCGCGGCACGCGGGCCCCGCCGGCCTTGGCCGCCTCGACGAACTCGCGCTCCCGCAGCGAGAGCACCTGCCCGCGCACGAGCCGCGCGGTCGTCGTCCAGCCGAACGCGGTGAACAGCGAGATGAGCACGACGACCCGGAACCAGCCCGGCACCGCCTCGCGGGGGCCGTAGAAGTGCAGCTCCAGCGGCCGGATCACGGCGAGGGTGAAGATGAGGAACGGCAGCGCCAGGGTCACGTCGGTCACCCAGTTGAGGATGGCGTCGACCCAGCCGCCGAGGTAGCCGGCGACGATGCCGAGCAGCACGCCGACGACGGTGGTCATGAGCGCGGCGGCGAACGCGATGCCCAGCGAGGTGCGCATGCCGTAGACCATCTGCATGAACAGGTCCCGGCCCTGCCCGGGCTCGAGGCCGAACCAGTGCGCGCCGCTGATGCCGCCGGAGATGCCGTAGGGCATCCCGTAGCGGTCGAGGTCGTCCTTGAAGTCGTCCTGCGGCCCGACGCCGTAGGCGAGCCGGATGAGCGGCGCCGCGAGCGCGACGACCACGAGCAGCACCGAGACCACGCCGCTGACGAGCGCGGTCCGGTCGCGGCGCAGCCGCCGCCACGCCATCCGCCCCGGCGAGCGGGTGGCGAGCTCGTGGGGGGCCGCGGGTTCGAGGGGCGTCATGCTCACGCGGCGGCTCCCTCCGATCCCGGTCTATGTAGCTAATCGCCACGCCCTGACACGTGCACGAAAATAAGCTACAGCGACGAGCGGTGATGTGTGAAGACCTCATATGCTCGCCGCGTGGGAAAGATCGTGCGGGTGCTGCTGGCGGCGCTGGTGTCGGCGTTCGCGGCGAGCGCGCTGCTGCGCTTCCACGCGCCGGTCTCCGGGGCCGAGCGGCAGCTCGCCCACCTGCGGGCCGAGCTCGACGACGGCGCCGGCGAGGACGCGCAGCGGCTCTTTCCGGAGGGGTACTTCTTCCTGCACGCGCTCTACGGGCTCGCCTGGGTCGACGTCGGGCGGCACGCGCGCGACAAGGGCGAGGCGGTGCGCGAGATCCGGTGGGCGCTGGACCGCCTGGACTCACCCGACGGGACGGCGCCGTTCAGTGCCGGGCTCGCGCCGCGCTACGGGGTCTTCTACGCCGGGTGGACGAACTGGCTGCGCGGCGGGCTGCTCAGCCTGCGGCGGGATCCCGATCAGGTGCGGCGGTTCGAGTCCGGCTCGCGGGAGATCGCGCGGGCGTTCGACGCGAGCGCGACGCCGTTCCTGCCGGCCTATCCGGGACAGTCCTGGCCCGTCGACTCCACGGTGGCGATCGCCTCGCTGCGCCTCTCCCCCGACCACGCCGGCACCGTGCGGGCGTGGGTGGACAAGGCCAGGCAGCGGCTCGACCCCGCCACCGGGCTGCTGCCCCACGTCACCGATCCCGGAACGGGCGAGCCGCTGCAGGGCGCGCGGGGCAGCTCACAGAGCGTCATCCTGCGCTTCCTCGCCGACGTCGATCCGGGGTTCGCCCGCGAGCAGTACCTGCGCTTCCGCGACCTGTTCGTGGACTCCCCGCTGCACCTCGGCCCCGCGGTGCGCGAGTATCCGAAGGGGACGGACGGCCCCGGGGACGTCGACAGCGGGCCGCTGCCGCTGGGGATCTCGTTCTCGGCCACCGTGGTGAGCATCGGCGCGGCCCGGGTCAACGGCGACGGCGCGCTCGCGGACGCGCTGGCCGCCTACGGCGAGCTCGCCGGAGTGCCGATCAACACCTGGCACACCAAGCGGTACGCCCTCGGCGTGCTCCCGATCGGGGACGCGTTCCTGGTATGGGCGAACACCGCACCGGACCGGGCGACGGGGATCGACGGCGGCGTGAGTCCACTGTGGAAGGCGCCGCTGACCGTCGCCCTACTCCTGCTCGCCGCCGCCCCCTGGAGCCGCCGGCTGCGCAAACGGCGCCATCAGCAGACCGACCGCCCGGACGAAGGCCTCGTGGTCGAGCCCGTCGTCCCAGAGCGTCTGTAGCACCAGCCCCTGGTAGATGGCGACGAACACGCGGGCCAGGGACTCGGGGTCCTCGGTTTGCCCGGCGAGCAGCGGCGCGACGGCGGCCACGGGGCGATCGACGTTCGCGCGGGACATCGCGCGCACGTCCGGGTCACGCACCGTCTCCGCCCACACCTGCACCGCCAGCTGGAGCTCGGGCCGGGTCTCGGGCGCGCCGACGCGGCGCAGCACGTCGAGGTAGCCCGCGGCCGGGTCGTCGCCGAGCATGGTGGTGCGCCGCTCGTGCCACTCGGCGACGATCGCGGCGATCATGTCGTCCTTGCCGGTGAAGTACCGGTAGATGAGCCCGGCGCTGATGCCCGACGCGCGCACGATGTCCTGCATCGACGTGCGGTGGAAGCCCTCCCGCGCGAAGCAGGCCGCCGCGGCGTCGAGGATCTGGCGCCGGCGCGCCGCGAAGTGGGCGTCGTCAACCTTAGGCACGGCAGACCGCGATGCGGTAGAACTCGGCGGTCGGCTCGTCGCGGCCGAGGGGCTCGAGGTAGCGCGCGGCCGCGTCCCGCGTGGACAGGTCCTCGACGAGGTGCAGGGCGCGCTGCTCGAGGTACGCCGGAAGCTCGGCGGGATCGAAGCCGAAGGTCCACGGCTCGCCCCCGCGGCGCACGGCGTTGTGCCACTCCGCGACGCCGGTGAACGCGCCCGTGCCGTCGAGCACGGCCCGGTCGACGTAGGTGAACACGACGGTGCCGCCCGCGGCGAGCAGGCCCGCGAGGGCGCGCAGGGTCGCGTCGACGGCCTCGGCGGTGAGGTAGTTCGTGACACCCTCCCACACGACCACGGCCGGGGCCGACGCGTCGAAGCCGGCGGAGAGCAGGGCCGGGGCGAGCGCGTCGCGGGTGAGGTCGACGGGGACGTAGTGAACGGTGCCGCCCGCGGGCGACCGGCGCCGCTTGGTGGCCTGGGTCGCGGGGTGGTCGACCTCGAACGCGACGGGCACGGCCAGGCGGTGGGCGCGGTTGTCGAAGCCGGCGCCCAGCAGCACCAGCTGCGAGCCGCCGGCCGCCCGCACCTGGTCGTCGATGAAGCGGGTGCGCACCACGGCCGAGGCGCGCGGGCCGCCGGCGAAGTGGTGGTCGAGGTATCGCACGATCCACCGGTGCACGGCGGGCACCCGCGAGGCGGTGGCGACGGCGCGGTGCAGCGGCGGCAGCATCCTCGCCGCGAGCCGGTCGTCGAAGAGGCGGTCGTGGCGGCGGTTGTGCTCGAGGGCGCGGAAAAGCGCCACGTGCTCCGCGGAGCGGCTGCTACCTCGCATGCCGGTCAGAATAATGAATGAACGTCCATTTTCACAAGCTCGCGCTTCACACGCTCGCCAGCTGGTCCGCGACGGCGTTGAGCAGGTCCGCGCCCGTGAAGGGCTTCTCCAGCAGGTGCACGCCCGGGTCGAGGATGCCGTTGCTGGTGAGCACGGGCTGCGCGTAGCCGGACATGAACAGCACCCGGGTCGCCGGGCGCAGCTGCAGCACCCGCTCGGCCAGCACCCGGCCGAGCATGCTCGGCATCACCACGTCGGTGAGCAGCAGGTGGATCGCGCCGCCGTGCTCGGAGGCGAGTTGGAGCGCGGCGACCCCGTCGGCGGCGGAGAGCACCGTGTAGCCGCCCCGGCGCAGGATTCGCGTGGTCACCTCGCGCAGCGCCGGCTCGTCCTCGGCGACGAGCACGGTCTGGCCGCGGCCGGGCGGGCGGGCGACCCGGGCGGAGTCCTCGGCGACGAGCACGGCGTCGCTGGCCGGGAGCAGGATCGTGATCGTGGTCCCGACGCCCGGCTCGGAGTAGATCTGCACGCTGCCGCCGGCCTGGGCCACGATGCCGTAGACGGTGGCCAGCCCCAGCCCGGTCCCCTCGCCGCTGGGCTTGGTGGTGAAGAAGGGCTCGAAGGCCTGCTCGATGACCTCGCGGGGCATGCCGGTGCCGGTGTCGGAGACCCGGACGCGCACGTGCGGGCCCGGCGTGAGACCTTCACGGACCGCCGTGTGCCCGTCGTCGACGAGCACGAGCCCGGTGTCGATGGTCAGCTCACCGCCGCCGGGCATCGCGTCGCGGGCGTTCACCGCCAGGTTGACCAGCACCTGCTCGAGCCGGCCGGGGTCGGCGACCACGGTCGGCAGCCCGTCGGCCAGCGAGGTGCGCAGCGAGATGTGCTCGCCGATCGAGCGGTTCAGCATCAGCTGTACCTCGCCGATCACGGCGTTGACGTCCAGCGGCCTCGGGCGCACCACCTCGCGGCGGGCGAACGCGAGCAGCTGGTGGGTGAGCTCGCTGCCGCGGCGCCCGGCCCGCAGGATCTGCTCGGCGTCGAGGGCGAACGGCGTGTCGGAGCCGTCCTCGACGATGAACTCGGCGTAGTTGAGGATCACGGCGAGCAGGTTGTTGAAGTCGTGCGCGATGCCGCCGGCGAGCTGGCCCAGGCTCTCCAGGCGCTGGGTGCGCTGCTGGCGCACCTCGTCCTTCTGCCGCTCCGCCTCCTCCCGCAGCCGCCGGTGCTCGGTCATGTCCCGCACGCTGGCCAGGGTGATCTCGCCGTCGTCGCCCTTGAGCGTGCTCAGCGTGATGTCGACGGGCAGCCCGGTGCCGTCGCGCCGGTGGGCGACCGCGGACTCGCCCCGCGACGCGTCGACCCCGCCCGGCAGGAGCCGCCGCACGGGCATCCCGATCATGTCGAAGCGCGCGATGCCGAAGAGGCGCTCGGCCGAGGCGTTGACCAGCACGATCCGCTCGTCCTCGCCGACGCCCAGCAGCGGGTCGGGGGCCGCGTCGAGCACCGCCTGCACCTGCGCCTCGGCCCGCTCGCGCTCGCTCATGTCGCGGGTGATCGTGGTGACCCCGACCGTGCGCCCGTCGGGGCCGGTGAGCGGCGACACCAGCATCGACACGGTGAGCTCGGTGCCGTCGCGGCGCTGCCGTACCGTCCGGAAGCGGTCGACCCGCCCGCCCGCCGCGACGATCGCGCGGATCTCCGCCTCGTCCCCGCGCCGGTCGGGCGGGATGATGACGTCCTTGGGCCGCCCGACCATCTCGCCCGCCGCGAAACCGTAGAGGCGCTCGGCCCCCGGGTTCCACGACAGCACGCGCCCGTCGAGGTCGGTGGTGACGATCGCGTCGTGCGAGGACTGCACGATCGAGGCGAGCAGCGACTGGGCGGGGTCGAACCCTTCCGCGCCCGTGTCGCGGATGGTGGCCACCAGCAGCGGCCCGTCGTCGTTGCGGATGACCGAGAGCGTGATGTCGGCCAGGAACTGCGAGCCGTCGCCGCGCATCATGGTCAGCGGCTGGCCGGTGCGGACCGCGGGGTGCTCGCCGTCCATGTACGCGGCAAGCCGGGGCACCATCGAGGGCCCGTCGGCCGGCACGAGCACGTCGACGGCGCATCCGGACAGGTCCTCGCGGCCGAACAGCGCCCGGGCGGCGACGTTGGCCAGCACGATCCGCCCGTCGTAGCTCGAGATGATCAGGGGGTCGGGCGCCACTTCGAGCAGGCTCTCGGCCAGGCGCTCCGTCCACCGCATTTCACCAAGAGTAGAAGAATCGTGACTTTGCGTTTTAGACTTCGGACATTTCGGGAACATGTGACATATGAGCGTTGACCCGAACCGGCCCAGCGCCGCCCGCATCTACGATCACTACCTCGGCGGGCGGCACAATTTCGCCGTGGACCGGGCCGTGGCCGCCCGCGCGCTCGCGCTCATCCCCGACCTCCCGCGCATCGCCCGGGCCAACCGGGCGTTCCTGCACCGCGCGGTGCGGTACGCCGCCTCCCGCGGGGTGGTGCAGTTCCTCGACATCGGCTCGGGGATTCCGACCGAGGGCAACGTCCACGAGATCGTGCCGTCCGGGAGGGTGGTGTACGTCGACGTCGACCCCACCGCCGTCGTGCACGCGCGGCAGATCCTGGCCGGCAACCCGTCCACCGCGGTCATCCAGGCCGACCTGCACGACGCCGAGCAGATCCTCGGCGATCCCCAGGTCAAGGCCCTGCTGGACTTCACGCGCCCGGTCTGCCTGCTGCTCGTGGCCATCCTGCACTTCGTCCCGGACACGCCGGAGCTGCGCGCGGCCCTGCGCACGTACCGCGACGCGCTCGCGCCCGGCAGCCTCATCGCGCTGTCCCACGCGACCGGGGAGGTGGGCGACCTCGCCGACCTGTACACGCGCACCGGGACGCCGATGGTGCTGCGCGACCGGGGCGAGCTGGCCGGGCTCCTGGAGGGCTGGGACCTGGTCGAGCCCGGCGTGGTGCACGGGCCCGCGTGGCGCCCGGACGAGCCCGTCGCCGAACCGGACTCGTACGCGACCCTGGCCGCGGTCGCGGTGCGCCCCTAGAGGTCCTCGTCGGCCGCTTCCGCCTCGGCCGTGATGACGAGCTGCTCGACGTGCCGGTGCGGCGCGGGCTGGCCGGCCACGGGCGCCTCGGCGGCGACCGCCTCCAGCGCGGCCCACACGTCCTTGAGCCCGTCGTCGCCCCCGCGCAGGTGCAGGGTGGGCGAGCCGCGCAGCTCGATCACCAGCGGCCCCTCGGCCCGCTCCTGCTCCACGGCGCCGTTGCGGATCGGCACCCGCACGGCCGGGCCGGCCTCGCGCAGGAGGTCGGCGAGCGCCCGCAGCGCCGCGGGCGAGCCGGTCAGGTCGAGGTTGTCGCCGATCACGCGCAGGCGGCAGTACCGCTGATCGTCCATCCCGCCATTCTGCCGCCGCGCGTCCGGGGAAAACGCAGCGGCCCGCGTTGTGGCGAACGCGGGCCGCTGCTGCGAAAGGAATCTTGGACTAGGGGGCTTCGCCGAGCGTGACGGTGACCGTCTGCTCGCTGCCGTTGCGGTTGATGGTGACCTGGACCTTATCGCCGGCCTTGGCGCCCTGGACCGCGTTGATGAGGCCGGTCGCGTCGTTCACCGTCGCCGAGCCGAACTTCGTCACCAGGTCGCCGGTCTTCAGGCCGGCCTTGTCCGCCGGGCCGCCCGCGACCACGCCGCCGATGAGGGCGCCGCCGTTGCCGTCGGTGAGCTGCACACCGAGGTACGGGTGGCTGACCTTCCCGCCCTTGGCGAGCTGGTCGGCCGAGGAGCGGGCGCGGTTGGCGGAGATGGCGAACCCGACGCCGATGTTGCCGCTGTTCTCCCCCGCGGTGGCGATCGCGGTGTTGATGCCGACGACCTCGCCGCGCAGGTTGACCAGGGCACCGCCGGAGTTGCCGGGGTTGATGGCGGCGTCGGTCTGGATCGCGTCGGCGATGGACTTGCCGCCCTGCTCGCCCTCGATCGTACGGTGCAGCGCGCTCACGATCCCGGCCGTCACGGAGCCCTGCAGGCCGAGCGGGGAGCCGACCGCGAGCACGGTGTCGCCGACCCGCAGCGCGTCACTGTCGCCGAACTTGGCCGGCGTGAGCCCGGACACGCCCTGGATCTTGATCACGGCGATGTCGCCGGCCGGGTCGGTCCCGACCACGGTCGCCGCGGCCGTCTTGCCGGTGCTGAAGGTGACCTGGAGCTTCGTGGCCCCGGCCACCACGTGGTTGTTGGTGATGACCTGCCCGTCGGCGGTCATGATGACGCCGGAGCCCTCGGCCTCGCCGGTGCTGATGTCCACGACGCTGGGCAGCACCGTCTCCGCCACCCCGCCGACCGAGGACCGGTCCAGGTTGGGGGCCGGGTTCTGCGACACCACGGAGGGCGACGCGGCCTGCTTGTCGCCGGCGAGCTGGGTCGCGACCAGTCCCCCGCCGAACGCCGACAGCAGCGCGAGCACGACGGCTCCCACGATGAGCAGGCCTACCCGTCCGCCGCGCTGCCCTCCCGGCTGGCCGTACCCGGGCTGGCCGGGGTGCGGCGGGTATCCGGGCGGCGGGCCGTACGGGTGGCCGGCCTGCGGGAAGGCGCCCGGGCTGTGGCCGTAGGGGGCGCCGGTGGAGATCGGGGTCGTGGCGAAGGTGCCCGTCGGGTGGCCGTTGGCCGGGAGCTGCTGCGTCGGGTGGGTCGCCGGGTAGGCATGGCCGTTCGTCGCCGGGCGGCTCCAGGGGGAGCCGGGCGGCGCGACGACGGGCTGGGGCGCGGTGACGGCGCCGCCTGGGGGCGCGAACACGGGCGGGTGCGGCGGGGCCGGGGGCGCGGAGCTCATGGCGGCCGGCGGGGCCGAGGCCGGGTAGGCGGGCGGCGCTGAGGCCTGGGCGCTCGGGTCTGACGGGGTCATCCAGGCCGGCGGGGCCGAGGACGGGGCTGGGTGGTACTGGGCCGGCGCGGCCGAGGACGGGGCCGGGTTGTACTGGGCCGGTGGGTTCGCGGCGGCAGGCGTCGGCGGGTTCACGGCGGGCGGGGTCGGTGGGGGCCAGGATGCCTGGGGCGGCTGCGGCGGAGCGGCGAGCTCTTCCGGCTTCGAAGCGGGGCCGGGCGTCTCGGCGGGCTCCGCAGTGCTCCACTGGCGGTCCTGGTCACTCATGATGTCCAGATTGCACGCCGCGGCTGCCACGAAACTGGATTCTCCCTGGGAGAAAGCCGAGAGCCGCGATTCGACCGCCGCAGTCGGATACGTCCGCCTTCGTCCGGGCGATGACAACCCGCTACATGGTGATATAAGCGATAAATCCGGACAAGCTCGCTTGTCCGGATTTATCGCTGACGGCCGGGCACATCGGGCGTCCGGCGTGCGGAACGGTCATCGTCGCCACGCCGTCGTCATCGCCCACGCGCTGACGAGCCGACGCCGGGGTCGCGAACGGCCTGTCCACGCCCGGCCCTCCGCAGAAACCGTCGCCGCCCGCCGACGAGCCGCGATCGCGCGCGAGCGGCCTGTCGCCCCGCCATCCGCAGAAAACCGTCGCCGCCCGCTGGAGACGCGAGCGCGGGCGGCCGGGGCACGAACCCGGCCGCCCGCGGCAGGCGGCACGTGGTGTCAGGCGGTCCAGTCGGGCCGCAGCGGGTACGAGGAAACGCCGTCCTTCGTCGTCTTCGTCGCGAGGATCTGGTGCAGCTGGATCTCGTTGCGCTCGAACGCGAGCCGCGAGCCGGCCATGTAGAGGCCCCAGACCCGCGCGGTGCCGAGGCCGACCTCGTTCACGCACGCGTCCCAGTGCTCGACCAGGTTGCGGTTCCAGCCGGCGAGGGTCAGCGCGTAGTGCAGGCGCAGGTTCTCCTCGTGCTGCACCTCGAACGCGGCGTCGTGCACGGCGCTCACGAGGCGGCCCGGCGAGGCCAGCTCGCCGTCGGGGAAGACGTAGCGGTCGATGAAGGCGCCCGGCTTGTGCGAGGCGCGGTTGTCCGAGCGGGTGATGCAGTGGTTGAGCAGGCGGCCGCCCGGCTTGAGGCGATCGCGCAGCGCCCCGAAGTAGCGCGGGTAGTTTCGCACGCCGATGTGCTCGGTGAGGCCGATGGAGCTGACGGCGTCGAAGTGCTCGAGGGGGGCGTCGCGGTAGTCGAGGTACCGTACCTCGGCCAGGTGGCCGAGGCCCTCCCGCTCGATCGCCTCCTGCGCCCACTCGGCCTGCTCGCGCGAGAGCGTCACGCCGAGGGCGCGCACGCCGTACTCGCGCGCCGCGTGCCGCACCATCCCGCCCCAGCCGCAGCCGACGTCGAGCAGGCGCTGGCCCGGCTTGAGCGCGAGCTTGCCGGCCACGAGGTCGTACTTGTTCGCCTGCGCCTGCTCGAGCGAGTCGGACTCGGAGCGGAAGCAGGCGCAGGTGTACGTCATCGACGTGCCGAGCACCATCTCGTAGAAGCGGTTCGAGACGTCGTAGTGGTGGTGGATCGCGTCGGCGTCGCGGCCCTTGGCGTGGCGCAGGCCGAGGCCCGCGAGGGTGCGCTTCCAGCCCGGGGTCGCCTCCTGCGGCGGGGGCGGCGGCGGGCGCAGGCGCTCCCAGCCGAGGCCGCGGACCAGCCGCAGCGCCTCGCTCGCGGAGGGCATCCGCAGCTGCAGGCCGTTCGCGAGCGCCGCGAGGGCCGGGTACGGGTCGCCGGGGTGGGCGCCGCGGACCTCGAGGTCGCCGGTGACGTACGCGCGGGCCATGCCGAGATCGCCGGGCGCGGTGAGCACGTAGGACAGGCCCCGCTCGGACGCGACGTGCAGGCCGATCGCGGCGTCCGCGGGACCGACCGCGCTGTCGTCGTAGGCGGTGATGCGGACCGTCGGCTCGCTGTTGGTGACGGCCCGGACGATGTCGGCGACCTTGGGCACGGGGGGCCGGCGGCGGGGCTGGCCGGGTACGGATCCTTGAGTGTTCGTCGGACGATAGGTGCTGGTCATCTGCGCCCCACAACCTTGTCGTAGAGGTCGGTCAATCGGTGACCGGGGTCGTAGCGGTCCTTGGCGGCGCGGTACGCGGGACCGCCGTAGAGCCGGTCGAAGGTCTCCCGGTCGTAGTAGGCATCGGAGTAGAGGGACTTGTGGCCGCCGAGCTCGAAGACCTTGTCCTCGATGAGGCGGTTCACGTCGCCGTCGGCGCGGCCCGGCTCGATCGGCACGGTGCCCCAGAAGCCGACGTTCACGTAGGCCTGCCCGGCATGCATCGGGTAGAGCGGCCACTCCCGCTCCCGCAGTCGCAGGGGACAGAGCCAGAGCGGCGCCATCGGTACCTCCCGGGCGAACCACCGCAGGAAGTCGCCCGTGCGTTCGAGTGGCAGCTCGACGTCCTGCACGACCCGTTCGCGGTCGAGCTCGCCCCGCCAGCGGCCGACCTTGGCGGCGAAGCCGTAGCGGTTCTCGAGGCGGACGATGCGGTGGTACACGTCGGAGCGGCGGTACTGCCGCGGCCACAGCCGGCGCACGGCGGGGATCTGCGCCCCGAACGCGGCCGAGCACCAGAACCAGTCGGTGTCCCAGCGCCACAGGTAGTCGTAGGCGGAGAGACGATCGCCGGCCTTGGCGCGCAGCGACTGGTAGTAGACGTCCTGCCCGGCGTAGTCGCTGGACGGGCCGGGCTCGTCGGTGAAGTGGCCCAGCACCAGGTAGGACTCGCCCGGCCGGAACACGACGCCGTCCATGACGTCGACCGTCCGGCCCTCGTACTGCCCGGTCTTCATCACCTCGCCGACGACCTCGAGCAGATCGTCGAGCTCGTCGAAGCGCACGTTGCTGGTGCGCACCCCGGCGGCGATCGGCATCAGCTCGATGCGCAGGCGGGTGGCGTACCCGAGGCTGCCGAGCGAGTTCGGGAACGCCTCGAACAGCTGCGCGTGCTCGTTGTCGGGCCGCGCCGTGAGCACCTCGCCGGCGCCGGTCAGGATGTCCAGCTCCAGCACCGACTCGTGCGGCAGCCCGTGGCGGAACGAGGTGGCCTCGATCCCGAGCCCGGTGACGGCGCCGCCGAGGGTGATGGTGCGCAGCTGCGGTACGACGAGCGGCATGAGCCCGTGCGGGAGGGTGGCGTCGACCAGGTCCTCGTACGTGCACATGCCCTGCACCTCGGCCGTGCGCGCCGCGGGGTCGACCTCGATCACCCCCCCGAGCCCGCTGACGTCCAGCCCGTGGTGCACCTCGGCGCGCGGCCGGAACAGATTCGAGGTCTTCTTCGCCAGCCGCACCGTGTCGCCGAGTGGAATCGCGGCATAGGAAGCTTTGAGGGTATCGACGGCCCGGCGGTGTGCCGCCCAGCCGACCGGTTGACCACGTCCCATGCAACCACCTCGCCTTTCCCCGTGAAGTGGAGGCTTGCCTCAGTTCAAACTTGCACACTCCGCAAGATCAGCCAACGCCTGGTGACTGAACTCACGCACACGTGTAACTCCGGCGATACCCCGGCCACCATCTCCCCCGCCCGACGCGTTTACAACCATCTCGGCGTGGGACTCCGGCCGGACCGGCGGCCACCTGGCGCTCATCCGGGCGGGTGACGGGTACGGCGCCCCGGGTGAGGGCGCCCTGGTGCGGTCCTGCCACCGCGGAGGCCGGGATGTCTGGCGGGAGCGACGGTCCGGACCACCGCGGGCCCGAGCCATGGAAATGCCGCGGACGTTGACCCTCCGGAGGCGACCCCGGGCGGCGGTGTGCGCGGGACCGTGGGCACATGACGGTGAAGGACCTCGCGACCCTGACCCCGAGCGGGTACCCGGCGGTGTCCCTGCTCATGCCGACCCACCGCACGGCGCCGGAGAACCTGCAGGACCCGATTCGGCTGCGCAACCTGCTCGCGGAGGCGCGGCGGCGGCTCGAGCACGACGAGACGGTGCCGCGGGAGGTGGCCACGCAGGTGTACGACGAGATCGCCACGGCCGCCGGACAGGTCGACATGCGACACACCGGCGACGGGCTGGCGGTGTTCGCCTCGCCCGGGCAGGTGCACGTGCGCGTGCTCGACTCCCCGGTGCAGGAGCGGGTCGTCATCGCCGAGACGTTCGAGGTGCGCGACGTCGTCGCCGACGCGGCGCGGCGCCACCGGTACTGGGCCGTCGTCCTGTCCGAGCAGCCCACACGGTTGTGGAGCGGCGACGGGGCCGAGCTCGTCGAGGTGACCACGCACGGGTTCCCGTTCACGCACGAGGGCATGGGGCTACCGCGCGACTACGGGCAGGAGCCGAGCAAGCACGAGCGCGAGCGGCACCGGCGCTTCTTCCGCGACATCGCGACCGCGCTCGGCGAGGTCGACCGGCTCGACCCGCGGCCGGTGTTCGTGCTCGGGGTCGACCGCTACCTCGCGCACTTCGCCGCCGAGTGGCCGCGCCCGTTCGCCGGCACGGTGCTGGGCAACTACGACCACGCGGGCGCGCACGAGGTGTACGAGCTGCTGGCCCCGCGCCTGGCCGCGTACACGGCGATGGAGCAGGTCGCGGCCCTCGAGGCGCTGGACGCGGCGCGCGGCGCGAACCGGTTCGCGGCCGGCCTGGCCGAGTGCTGGTCGCTCGCGCACCAGGGCCGCGGCGCGCACCTGCTGGTCGAGGAGGGCTTCCACAGCCCCGCCTGGGTCCACGACGACCACCTGCACCCGCCCGACCAGGAGCCCCACCGCGACGCGCCGGGCGTGCTCCTCGACGACGCCGTCGACGACATCGTCGAAACCGTGGCCCGCCAAGGCGGCGAGGTCACCTTCGTCGGCGACGAAAGCCTCGCCGGCGACGGCCGGATAGCGCTCATCGTCAGGTTCTAGAAGCTCATGGCTCGGGTCCGCGGTGGTCCGGGCCGTCGCTCCCGCCAGGAATCCCGGCCTCCGCGGTGGTCAAGGCCGGCCCGCTAGAGCCGCAGGCCCGCGATGAAGGCCGCCGCCGCCTCGTCGTCCGCGACCGGTTCGGGGGCGAAGAACGTGATGAACGCGTGCTGGAAACACGCGCCGAGGATGAGGCCGGCCAGGGCCTCCGGCGAGGCGTCCGCCGCGATGTTGCCCAGCGCCTGCTCGGCCCGCAGGTACGCGGCCAGGCCCTCGTTCGCGCGGTGCGGGCCCAGGTTGCGCGCACGCAGGTGGTCGCGGTGGGCGGCCAGGATCGCGGGGTCCGAGAAGATCGACGCGAACATCGGGAAGCCGTCGCGGTAGAACGTGATGCACACGGTCGCCAGCTCGGTCAGGATGTCGCGGACCGGGGCCGAGCCCGCGCGGCCCGGCAGGGTCATGAGCATCGGGATGAACTGCGGGCCTCGCTCGTGCAGGACCACGACCATGAGCTCGAGCTTGTCGCGGAAGTGCTTGTAGAGCGTCGCCTCGGAGAAGCCCGCCTCGCGCGCGATCTCCTTCGTCGTGGCGTTGGCGAGGCCGCGCTCGCGCAGCACGCGCGCCGCGGCGTCGAGGATCACATCGCGCGTCGTCGCCAACCGGCACCCCTTCCGAAACTCGTGGTCACGTGCCATCGTAGGGGTTAGTGAGTACTTACTAACCGACAGGGGGGGCGGCAGGCATGAAGCTGACCGTGTTCGGGGCGACCGGCGGGATCGGTCGCGAGCTCATCCGGCAGGGCCGGGCGCGCGGGCACGAGCTGACCGCGGTCTCGCGGCGGCCCGTCGACCTCGGCTGCGAGGTGGTGGTGGCCGGCTTCGGCGACGCCGGGGCGCTGGCGGCCGCGGTCGCCGGGCGGGACGCGGTGCTGTCGGCGCTCGGGATGCGGCCCGCGGAGGTGAAGGCGCGCCGGAGCCGGGAGCCGGGGGCGCGCAGCACGGTGCAGGCCGACGGGGCCCGGGCCGAGGTCGCCGCGATGCTGGCGACCGGCGTGCGGCGGATCGTCACCGTCGACGCCGCGGGGCGGGTCACGGACCGCGGCGACGGGCCGGTCACGCGGCACGTCGTCAAGCCGCTCCTGCAACGCATCCTCGGCGAGGGGTTCGCGGACCTGGCCGTGGCCGAGCGGGTGCTGCGCGACAGCGACCTCGACTGGACGCTGATCGCGCCGCCCCGGCTGACCGACGGGCCGAACCGTCCATATCGGACGGTGCTCGACGTGAACGTCCGGGGTGGACGGACGCTGTCGCGCGCCGACGTGGCGGATGCGATGTTCCGGGCCCTCGACGAGCCGGAGTGGATCCGCCGCCGGGTCAATGTCGCGTACTGAACGAGGACCCGCACGAGGACCCGCACGAGGGCGCGACGACGGCCGGCCGCTCAAGGAGGCAGAGCAGCCGGCCGGTTGACCGCGCGTGCCGGGAAGTCCCTCGTCAACCCGGCACGTTGCATGCAGCGGTCAGCTCATGACGCCCAGGTTGACGAAGTCGACCATGCCGTAGTACTGCGTGATGTAGACGTTGGTCAGCCGCGGGTTGCGGTAGTTGAGCGCCTTGTCGTAGGTGAAGGGCATGTAGGCCGCCGACTCCGACACCTTGCGGTTGATCTGCTTCCAGATCTCGGCGTTCTTCGCCGGGTCGGCCTCGGCCGCGGCCTGGTCGATGAGCGAGTTGATCTCCGGGTCGTTCAGCTCGGCGTAGTTGTTGTTGCCCGACTCGGAGATGGCCCGGCCGTCGACGAGCGGCTTCAGGAAGCCCGACGCCGCCGGGTAGTCGGCGCCCCAGCCCGCCATCATCAGGCCGTAGCCCTTGTTGTGCACGTTGCTGGGCGAGCCGATGGTGGAGCGGAAGTACAGGCCCGAGTCCTGCGGGTCGAGCTTCGCGGTGATGCCGACCGCGGCGAGCGACTGCTGCAGTGCCTCAGCGGTCTTGGGCTCCTTGCCCTGGTTGCGCGTCGCGATGACCGTCTCGAAGCCGTTCGGCTTGCCGCACGCCGCGAGCTCTTCCTTGGCCTTGTCGATCTGCGGCTTGCCGGACTTGGTATTGAACAGGTCGTCGGCCGGGTCGTGGCCGTTGATCGTCGGCGGCAGCATGTTCGTGGCGATGTCACCGCCGGCCTCCGCGCCACCGCGGGCGGTCTGCATCGCGGTCTTGTCCAGCGCGTACTGCACCGCCTTGCGGCAGTGGATGTTGTCGAACGGCGCGACCTTGGTGCTGATGGCGACGTAGCGGATGAAGCCCGTCACCGGCGCGTCGGCGTTCTTCTTCTTCTCCGGGTCGAGCAGGATCTTCGGCTGCGCGCCCTGCTGGACGCCGGTCTGCGCGATGTCCAGGTCGACCTCGTTGGACAGCAGCTGGTTGTCGATCTCGTCGACCGCGGTGCCGTAGGTGATCTCGATGCGGTCCGGCAGCGCCTTGCGCACGGTGTCGGTCGCCGGGTCCCACTGGTCGTTGCGGACCATGGTGAGCTTCTTGCCCTGCTCCCACGACTCGAACTTGTACGGGCCGGTGGACTGCGGGTGGTTGGCGTACTGCGTGCCCGTGTCCTTGGAGCGCTGCACCGGGCTCGACGCCGGCATCTGCAGCCAGTAGAGGAGATCCGAGTTCGGCTTGGCCAGGTGGAACACGATGGTGTTGTCGTCCGGCGTCTCGACGGACTTCAGGCCGAGCTTGTTCGGGTCGGGGTCCTTGTACGCGCCGGGGTAGTTCTGGCCCTGGTCGAGCGCCTCCACGAGCCACTTCGGGCCGGCGTTGACGACCTCGGAGGCGAAGATGCGCTCGATGCCGTACTTGATGTCCTTCGAGGTGACGGGCGCGCCGTCCTCGAACTTGACGTTCGGCTTCAGGTGGAAGGTGTACGTCGTGCCGTTGTCGGTCGGCTTGGGCACCTCGGTCGCGAGGTCACCCACGAGCTTGAGCCCGTCGGCGCCCGGCTTGGACTCGTTGGCCAGCAGCGTACGAACGTAGAACCCCTTCATGATGTTCCACTCGCTCGCGTAGTACGCGATCGCCGGGTCCCACGAGTCGGGGTCGGGGTTGGTGGTGAGCTTGAGCGTGCCGCCCTTCTTGTCGGACGGGTTCAGCACACCGCTGATGGCCGCGTTGTAACCCCCGGAGCCTTTCTGACCGTTGTTTTTGCTGGTATCGTCGCCGCTGGAGCCGCCTCCGCAGGCCGACAGCGCGAGCGCCGCGGCGGCCGCACCGGCCACCATCGCACGCCTTCTCATATGTGCATACGTCATGTTCACGAGCAGGGCCTTTCAGGGTGCCGCGGTTGTAGGGCCGCGGATTCGGGGTCCCGGACGCAGGCAGCACCCATCGGCCGGCGTCCGCTTCGGCCCTCCACGGCGTGCCGCTCGGATGCGGCTCGAAACGTGTGCACAGTGGACCGTCCACTGTGCACAGGGCGCGGGCATGCACCACGCCCACCGTGTGGGTCGCCGGATGTCGGTTGACGATGGCGTTGCTACGTCACGTGGACGGCGATGTTCGTCGCCGTCATTGTGCAAAGACCTCGGGCGGCCCGGCCCGGTTGCGTCGGGAACTTCATTGCCGGATAACGGATTGGTCACCGCGCAGCGGGCCGCCGGTCAGACCGCGAGCGCGCAAACGGTTGCCTGCGTTACCGATTCTTGTCCGACGGCCGCGACGCGTGCCTCAGTCGTCGTCCAGCCCCCTCAGCAGCGCGATGTTCCCGGCCTCGTCCGGGTCCGGCCCGGGGGTCTCGAGAAAGGCGCGGAGCACCTCGACGGCGACGTCCGGGGCGAGGCGCTTGAGGCTCATCGCGAGGACGTTGGCGTCGTTCCAGAGGCGGGCCCCGCGGGCGACCCAGGGGTCCCAGGCCACGGCGGCGAGGACCCCGGGGACCTTGTTGGCCGCGATGGCCGTGCCGGTGCCGGTCCAGCACATCACGACACCCAGATCCGCGCGGCCCTCGGCCACGGCCCGCCCCACCCCGGCGCCGAGGCCGGGCCAGGGCTGCTCGCCGAGGCGCAGCACGTCGTGACCGGCCTCGGCGAGGTGGGCGAGGACGGCCTCGGTGGTCGCGTTGCTGTCGTCGGCCGCGAAGGCGATGCGCACGACCCCATTGTGCCCGTCCATCGTGCGCCTCCACGGTGCGATCAGGTGGTGACGCGGTCCGGGCCGTAGGCCTTCGGCTTCTCGAACCGGAGCCGCTGGGTCAGCGCCACGCAGGCGAGGACCAGGACGGCGGCGGCGAGGGCGACCGGCGGGACGTGCTCGTGCAGCAGCCACGCGGACCACGCCAGCGTGAGGACGGGCTGGGCGAGCTGGGTCTGCCCCACGCGGGCGACGCCGCCGCGGGCCAGACCGGCGTACCAGGCGAAGAAGCCCAGGAACATCGAGATCACGGTGAGGTAGGTGAAGCCGGCCCATCCGGCGGCGGGAGCGGCCGGCGGGTGGCGCAGCGCGGCCACCGTGGTGATGGCGACCGTGGCGGGCAGGGCGAGCACGAGCGCCCAGCAGATCGTGCGCGCGCCGCCGAGCTCGCGGGCCAGGGCGCCGCCCTCGGCGTACCCGAGGCCGCACAGCACGATCGCCGCCAGCAGGAACAGGTCGGCGGGGCCGAGCGCGCCGGAGACGGAGCCGCTCAGCACCAGGAACACGAGGACCGCCAGCAGGCCGGCCGCGCCCGCGAGCCAGAAGGCCGGGGTCGGGCGCTCCCGGGCGCGCAGGACCGCGAAGCCGGCCGTCATCGCGGGCAGCAGCGCGACCACGACGGCGCCGTGGGCGGCGGTGCTCGTCTGCAGGGCCAGGCTCGTGAACATCGGGAAGCCCGCCACGACGCCCAGCGCGACCACGGCGAGGCGGCGCCACTGGACCGCGGTGGGGCGCGGGGCGCGGACGAGCGCCAGATAGGCCGCGGCCAGCAGGCCCGCGCCGACCGCCCGCCCGAACGCGACGAACCACGGGTCCAGGTGCTCGACGGCCACCCGCGTGGCCGGCAGCGACATGCTGAACCCGAGGACGCCCAGCGCGCCGAGCGCGGCCCCCGTTATCGCATCCGAGCGGGTAACGTTATCCTTGCTTCTCATGAATGACGATAACGCAGCCGATCGCGTTATCCAAGATCTGCGCGCCGTCGCGACCGGGTCGGCGCCCGGGAGCCGGCTGCCCACCGTGCGGGAGCTCACCGCGCGGCACCAGGCGTCGCCGATCACCGTCAGCCGCGCGATCCGGACGCTGGCCGCCGAAGGGCTGCTCGACACGCAGCCCGGGCGGGGCACGTTCGTCGCCGCGCGCGCCGCGGCCGCGCCCGCGCCCGACCTCTCGTGGCAGTCGATCGCGCTCGGGCCGCGGCCGGCGGGCGAGGACGCGATGTCGGCGCTGCTGGCGGTACCGCGGCCGGGGGCGATCCCGTTGTCGAGCGGGTACCTCGACGAGGACCTCCAGCCGGCCGCCACGCTCGGCGCCGCGCTCGCACGGGCGGCCCGGCACCCCTCGAGCTGGCAGCGCGGGCCGGCCGAGGGGCGCGAGGACCTGCGCGCCTGGTTCGCCCGGGGCGCCGGGGCCTTGCGCGCCGACGACCTCGTCATCTGCCCGGGCGGGCAGGCGGCGCTCTCGACCGCGTTCCGCGCGCTGGCCGCGCCGGGCGACACGGTGCTGGTGGAGTCCCCGACGTATCTCGGCGCGCTCGCCGCCGCCCGCGCCGCCGGCCTGCGCGTCGTGCCGGTGCCGGCCGACGCCGCCGGGGTGCGCCCCGACCTGCTCGCCGCCGCGTTCAGGCGCACCGGCGCCCGGCTGTTCTACTGCCAGCCGATGTTCGCCAACCCGCACGGGGCCACGCTCGCACCCGGGCGCCGCGAGCGGGTGCTGGCCGAGGTCCGGGCCGCGGGCGCGTTCCTGCTCGAGGACGACTACGCGCGCGACCTCGCCATCGACGCCGATCCCCCGCCGCCGCTGGTCTGCGCCGACACGGACGGCCACGTGGTGTACCTGCGCTCGCTCACGAAGTCCGCCGCGCCCGGCCTGCGCGTGGCCGCGATCGGCGCCCGGGGCCCGGCCGGCGCCCGGCTGCGTGCGGCCCGCGTGCTCGACGACTTCTTCGTGTCGGGCCCGCTGCAGCAGGCCGCCCTGGACTTCGTGACCTCACCGGCGTGGCCGCGGCACCTCCGGGCGCTGCGAGCGGCCCTGCGCACGCGCCGCGACGCCCTCCTCGACGCGATCCGGCGCCATCTGCCGGCGTTGGATCCGCCGCCGGTACCGCGCGGAGGCCTCCACGCCTGGCTCCGCCTCCCCGACGGGACCGACGACGTGGCCGTGACGACCGCCGCGGCGGCCCGGCACGTGGTGGTCTTCCCGGGACGGCCCTGGTACGCCGCCGAGCCGGACGCGCCGCACCTGCGCCTCACGTTCGCCGCGGCTCCCCCGGCGCTGCTGGAGGAGGGCGTGCATCGACTCGCCCAGGCGCTGCTCGACTAGCTTTGTCAGGACCGCCTCCGCCGCGTCTGCGGGGGCTCTGCCCCGGCGCTGCTCGACTGGCCCGACGGGACCGAAGCCGCCGTCGCGACCGCCGCGGCTCCCCCGGCACGCGTTCGTTTACTGCGGCCTCGGGGCTCGCCCGGCGCCGCTGTTAGAGGAAGGCCGGCACCCGGCTCCCCCAGGCGTTGCTCGACCATCCCCGCGCCGGCGCTCGCTCGGCCGGTTGGCGTTCGCCCTTCGCGCGCGATCCGCCTTGTTCGCGCCTTGCGAGCGGGAATCCTCAGGCGGACTTCGGCGGGGCCCAGCCGCTCGTGCCGGTCGGGGTGCCCAGGATCTCCATCAGGCCGAGGAGGCTCAGGACGCGGCGCACCCCCGGGCTGGGGTTCACGATCCACAGGTCGCTGTTGTTCGTGATGGCGTGAGCGCGCGCGCTGACGAGCTTGCCGATGCCGGTCGAGTCGATGAAGGTCACCAGGCTCAGGTCGACCTCGACGGCACGGGCGCGGACGTCGTCGATGGCGCGCAAGAGCACCGTGCGCAGCTCGCCCACGTTCTCCAGCGTCACCTCGCCGGCGACGCGCACGCGCAGCGCCTGGTTGGGCAACGGCTCGACGGTCACGTTGAATTCGGGGAACACGGCGAAACGATCGGCGGGACTCATCGGGCTCAACACCTTCCAACATTCGAGCCGCTCTCACGATACGGGCATTCACGCCGCACGTCACCCCAGGCCATCACCATGGGCGAATCGTTCAACACCGAACGAGCACGGGCCCGCCCGCCGCCGGCCCGGATCTCGCGGCGGGTCGCGGGCTCTAAGCGAGTCGGGAGCGCTCGCGGGGTTGGAGCCGAGCCAGGAGCGAACGCGGGGTTGGAGCCGAGCCAGGAGCGAACGCGGGGCCGGAGCCCGCGTCAGGGACGGTCTACGGCAATGCGGAGGCCGCGCAGCTCGTACGCGCTGATGTCCGGCTTCATCGTCACCCTCGGCGGGCTGGTCATGCGCAGGCCCGGAAGCGCGAACAGGCGCGTGAGGAAGATGTCGGACTCCTGGATGGCGACGTACGCGCCGGGGCAGCGATGTGCGCCGTCGCCGAACGACAGTGCCGCCGGGGCCACGCCCTGCGCCAGGGGCCGGGACGGGCGGACGGCGCACGGGTCCGGGCCCACGGCGGCGGGGTCGAGGTTGGTGGCGTGCACGGCCACGTCGATGACGGCGCCGGCCGGGATCGTCTCGGTGCGCTCGCCGTCGGGCACGGTGATCGGGGCCGTGGCGCGGCGCTTGAGGTTGCCGACCACCGGCTCCAGGCGCAGCAGCTCGTGCAGGATGGCGTGGCGCGCGGGTTCGGGGCTGTGATGGTACCGTTGGCGCAGGTCCTGGTCTGTGAAGAGATGCCAGGCGGCCAGGTTGATGAATTCCCGCGTGGTCACCATGCCCGCGGCCGCGAACGTGATCACCTCGCCCAGGATCTCGCCGTCGCGGCAGCCTTCGTCCAGCAGGTGCGAGATCAGGTCGTCGCGTCGGGCCCGGCGGCGGGGGCGGATCGCCGGGCGCACGTCCTTGAGGTAGATCCCGAGGAACTGCACGTTCTGGCGCAGGAACCACCGCAGGCCGGCGAGGCTCGTGAACCCGGGGCGGCCGAACTTCTCCGGGAAGAAGCGCTCGAGCCGCGCGTCGATGCCTGGGCGGCTCTCGGTCAGCCCGATCACGGCGGCGGCCACGTCGATCGCGAGCCGGAAGCTGAGCGTGGAGAGCTCGGCCTCCCCGTCGCGGCGCAGGACGTCGAGCTGCCGCTCAGCGATCTCGACCATGAGCCCGCGATAGTGCTCGTCCACGCGGCGCGGGGTGAAGAACTTCGCGGTTTGCCGACGGTACTCCCGATGCTCCGCCCCATCCCGATAGAGCACGGGCCGGCGAATGCTGGGCGGCAGCTTCTCCACCGTCTCCACGCCGAGCCCCGCCTGCACGGTGTCGGCACTGCGCAGGACGGCCCGCCCGGCCGCGTGCCCGCACACGTGCCACACCCCGTCGTCACCGCGGACCACTCCCCCGCTGCCCACCCCCTGACCGCTCACGTCCTCACCGCTCACGCGGCCGCCGCTCAAGCCCTCGCCGCCCACTCCCCCGCCACGCACGTCCCCATCGCTCACGCGGCCGCCGCTGACGCCCTCGCCGCCCACATCCTGACCGCTCACGTCCTCACCGCTCACGCGGCCGCCGCTCAAGCCCTCGCCGCTCGCGCTCGCGACAGCGCTCGGACGCGGGCCGCCATCGCCTGGCCTCACCGGCTCACCCTCGACCGCGGCACGGGGACGGGACGCCTCATCGTCCCTGGTCACGGCCGGACAGCCGAACGGAACCGGACCCCGATCAACCTTGCGTGACGACCACATCGACATACTGTAAATCCCCAACCCGTTCGGCGGATTGCGCTCGTACTAGTGTTCGAACTCCGGTAGACTCGAAGCCATGATTGACCTCGCGTATCAGCCGTCGATGTTCGACGTCGCCGGCCCCTCGCTCGGGTCCCTGACCGGGCAGGTCACCCGCCACCACCTGAGCCGCGGCGCGTGGGTCGATCACCTGCCGGGCTGGGTGCTCGGGTCCGACGCCATCCTGCAGACGCTCCTGCACGAGGTGGACTGGCGGGCGGAACGGCGCAAGATGTATGACGACGTGGTCGACGTCCCCCGCCTGCTGCGGTGGTATCCCGCCGAGGAGACGCTCCCGCACCCGCTGCTGACGGAGGCCCGGCGCCGGCTCACGGCGCATTACGTGGAGGAGCTCGGCGAGCCCTTCATGACCGCCGGCATGTGCCTGTATCGCGACGGGCGCGACAGCGTCGCCTGGCACGGCGACACCATCGGACGAGGAGCCCGCTTCGACACGATGGTGGCGATCGTGTCATTCGGCTCCCCGCGCGCACTGCTGCTGCGGCCCCGCGGCGGCGGAGACAGCGTCCGCTTCCCGCTCGGCCACGGCGACCTGGTGGTGATGGGCGGTTCCTGCCAGCGGACCTGGGAGCATTGCATACCCAAGACGGCCCGCGCGGTCGGCCCCCGCGTGTCGGTGCAGTTCAGGCCGGCCGGAGTCGCCTGAGACCGGCCCACCGTCGGGGCACACGCACGCCAGACGAACACGGCCCCGGCCGGAATCGCCCGAGACCGGCCCACCGTCGAGGCACAGGCACGCCAGACGAACGCGGTCCCGGCCGAACAGGCCCCAGGGCGGGGCGTCCGCGGCCTCGAGCAGGTCGCGGTAGAAGCGCGCGGACGCGCCACGGGAGCCATCCGAGCCCTGCGCTCGCGCCACCACCCGTTCGTGGTGCGGAGCGGGCCGTGGACGTCTGCGCCTTTGTCGCCGGCGAGCCGGGAAACGAGCATGTGCCGCTGCACGACGACGGCGCGCACGCGGCGCTGAAGCTCATCGCTCTTCTCGAGGCACTCCTCAGCCGCTGTCCCACGCTGCGCTGATACACGATCGCCACTCCCGGTTCCCACGTTGCGCGGATACGCGATCGTCAGTCCCGGCGTTGTTGGCTTCGCGATTCGTGGACGCATTCGGCGGCAAGAGCAAAGTGTGCGCTATTTGCGATCGGGTGCGGCCTTAGGTCGGGTTTTCGGGTCAATTCTGGGATAATTCTTGGCATGGGCCAGCTGCAGTTTTTCACGCGAAGTGAAATAGCTGCCATGCGGGATCGGAGCCGGCGCCGGAACTACTCGCCCGCCGCTGAGCAGTTCCGGCGCGAACACGCCCGGCATCGCGATTGGGGACTCGCACAGCGGCACGCCGCGAAGCTGCGCCGCATCCACGGCGGCACCTCGCCAGCGACCCCCGCCGCCGCACCCCGCAAAGCAACCACACCCGAACCGACCGCCCCCGAACGCCCCAAAACCCCCACCACCGCACCCCACAAAGCAACCACACCCGAACCGACCGCCCCCGAACAGCCCAACATGGTCGCTGCGTTTGAACAGCCGGAGCAGCCACCGTCCGCGGACGAAGGCGGCGGGCGGCCGGCGGCGGTGGTTCGCGAGTCGACCGCCCCGCCTACCGCCGGGCCACATCGACCACCTTGGCCGCGTGCCGCGATTCGCCGAACGAGAACAAAGGCGACGGTGCCAAGCGCCGCGGCGGCAACGACGCCGGCACGGAGACGCATCCGGCACTTGCCGCCCCCCGGCCCAGCCCGATCCGCAAACCGCGGACCACACCTCACCGTCGAACCGTATCGCATTTCCGGAACGCTCCGACGGTGCCGAAAATGCCGCCGAATCCGCGATACCGGACCGCTCAAACAATACCCTCCAACGAACCCCCGACGACAATTCCGAACCCCGTCGAAACAGAGCGACGTGGATCAGGGGCCGGTCAGGAGAAGCGGGCGCGGGCCGCCACCCGGCTGGGGTTGTGCGGGGGTCAGCGTCACCGCCGTCGGGTCCTCGATCATGCGCTCCACCACCACGCCGGCGCCGCCTCTCGCGGCTGCGGTGAAGCCCAGGTGGGACGCTACGAAGTGGCATCTCGCGGCCGTTGAGGCCACCGCCAGGCGCGCCAGGTTCGCCTGGGCCGCGGGGATGAGATGGTCGGCCAGCTCGGCGAAGTAGCCGCCCAGGACGATCACCCTCGGGTTGAAGAGGTTGACCAGGATGGCGCCGCCGTGGCCCAGCCAGCGGCCCACCTCCTCCACGGCCCGCGTCGCCGCCTCGTCGCCGCGTTGCAGGCGGCGGCTGATCTCGGCGATGCGCTCCTGCGGGTCCGGGACGGGGTCGTCCGAGCGGCCGTAGGGCTCGTCCGGAGTGGCCTTGCGGACCAGTTCGGCCAGGCCCACCTTGGTCTCCCAGCAGCCGACCCGGCCGCAGCCGCAGGGGGTGCCGCCCGGCTCCACCGGCAGGTGGCCCACCTCGCCCGAGAAGCCGTCGGCGCCCCTGAGCAGGTGGCCGTTCACGATCACCCCGCCGCCGACGCCCACCTCGCCGGTCAGGTACACGAGGTCGTCGGTGCCGGCCGCCACGCCCCAGGTGTACTCGGCCAGCGCGGCCAGGTTGGCGTCGTTGTCCACGCCGACCCACAGGCCCGGCGCCAGGCCGTGCGCCAGCCTCGCCGCCACCGGGACGTCCCGCCAGCCCAGGTTCGGGGCCAGCACCACGACCCCTCGGGCCACGTCCACCAGGCCCGGCACCGCCACCGTCAGGCCGACCGGCGTCACGCCCCGGCGCACCAGCTCGGCCACGGAACGCCTCGCGGCCTCCGTCAGGTCCTCGAGGCAGCGCTCCACGTCGCGGTGCATGGCGTCGAAGCTCACGCGCTTCTCGATCACCGTGCGGCCGGTCAGGTCGGCGCCGTGGACGGCCAGGTAGTCGACGTTGATCTCGATGCCGATGGCGCCCACGTCCGGGCTCAGGGCGATCCCGCGGGCCGGGCGGGCGGCGCCCGAGGGGTCGGCTCCGATCTCCCGCACCAGGCGGCGGGTCAGCAGCTCGTCCACCAGGCTCGACACCGTCGCCTTGTGCAGGCCCGTCGCGGCGGCGATGGCGGCCCTCGACCTCGGGCCGTTCCTCCTGATGTGGCGCAGGGTTCTCGTCAGGTTGGTGCGGCGCAGGGCCAGCTGGTCGGTGGGCTCCTCCGCGGATCCGGCGCCCGCGCGTTCCTTGCTCACCATCGGCTCACCCCTGGGGCTCCAGCACGCGCGCGCCGACTCCTGCGGCGCCAACGACGTGAACACACGGCGGACCGGATTCGGCGCACGGGGCCTTGCCGAAGGGCCCGGGGCCGGGAGCAGCGCATCGACGCGGCTCACTCGTGGTCCGTCCGACGAATCAACCACGAAACGTCCCGGCTGCACCAGACCCGTGGGCAACGAATCGTCAACGTTTCGAAACACGGCGGGAGAGGGCCAACCACCCGCGCAGATTCCAACGCGTCAATCGAACGGGATGCCACACAACTCAAGAGTGCGAGCGATGACCGTTGACTTGCCGGTAGCTTGTCTGCAACATTTGGCGCAACGCAGTGCAAGATTCCTACAAGCGTCAGACAGACTTTCGCTACTCTCCGCAACTCGATCGCAGCCGAACCGCCAACGCGGCCCGATCGCCCATCACCCGCCTACGGAGAGGGTTGCCGTGCAGAGGGGCACGTCGCCGCACGGTCGCGGACCACCCACGCGGCCGCGCTTCACCACCTGCTGACCCCACAGATGAGCACAAACCCCCGTGGCCGCCCGCCGGCGCACCGCCAATCCCGCCCGCGCGCGGGAAGCGCCCAGCGAACACCGACGACGACCCCCGCCAATGCCTCTTGCCGTCCACCAACACAAGAGCAGGTCGAACTCGCCGCCACGCCGCACCGACCACCCCGCTCAGACGCATTGAGAAGGATCCCGATGAGCAGAAGGCTCGTGACGCGAAGGGTGCTCGCGGCGTTCGCCGTGGCCACCCTCGTCGCCGTGACGGCGCAGACGCTGCCGGCGCAGGCCGCCGGCGGCCCCAACCTCGCCAGTGGCCGCCCCGCCACCTCCAGCAGCACCAACGGCGCGAACGGCATCGGCAACATCAACGACGGCAACCAGGCCAGCTACTGGGAGAGCGCCAACAACTCCTGGCCGCAGTGGGCCCAGATCGACCTCGGCAGCGCCAAGAGCATCGACCAGATCAAGCTGAAGCTGCCCAACGACACCGCCTGGGCGACCCGCACCGAGACGCTGACCGTGACCGGCAGCCCCGACGGGACGAGCTTCTCCACGATCGTCGGCTCGACCGGATACGTGTTCAACCCGGCCTCCCAGAACACGGTCACGATCAGCTTCAACGCCACGACCACCCGGTACGTGCGGCTGAACTTCTCGGCCAACACCGGCTGGCCCGCGGCGCAGATCTCCGAGTTCGAGATCTACGGCGTGTCCACCACCGGCACCAACCTGGCCGCGGGCAAGACGTTCTCGGCCAGCAGCCAGAACGCGCAGTACGTCCCCGGCAACGGCGGCGACTCGAACCAGGACACCTACTGGGAGAGCTCCGGCGCCTTCCCGCAGTGGCTGCAGGTCGACCTCGGCTCCGCGGTGCCCGTCAGCTCCGTGGTGCTGAAGCTCCCCGCCGCCTGGGGCGCGCGCACCGAGACGCTGTCCGTGCAGGGCAGCACCACCGGCAGCTCGTTCTCGGACATCGTGGCGAGCAACGCGTACACCTTCGCGCCGGGCACGGGCAACACCGTGACGATCCCGTTCACGCAGACGACCACCCGGTACGTGCGGGTCAACATCACCGCGAACACCGGCTGGGCGGCCGCGCAGCTCTCGGAGCTGGAGGTGTACGGCCCCACGACCGGTGACACCCAGGCGCCGACCGCGCCCGGGAACCTCACCTACACCCAGCCGGCGAGCGGCCAGATCAAGCTGACCTGGACCGCCTCGACCGACAACAGCGGCTCCATCGCCGGGTACGACATCTACGCCAACGGCGCCCTGCGCACCAGCGTGGCGGGCAACATCCTGACGTACACCGACATGCAGCCCGACACCGCGACGGTCGCGTACTACGTCAAGGCCCGCGACGCCGCCGGCAACCAGTCGGCGAACTCGAACACGGTGACCCGCACCGGCACCAACCCCGACACCCAGGCGCCGACCGCGCCCGGGAACCTGGCCTACACCACGCCGGCCAGCGGCCAGATCAAGCTGACCTGGACCGCCTCGACCGACAACAGCGGCTCCATCGCCGGGTACGACGTCTACGCGAACAACTCGCTGCGCGGCTCGGTCGCGGGCAACGTGCTGACCTACACGGACAACCAGCCGGACACGGCCACGGTGTCGTACTACGTGAAGGCCCGCGACGCCGCCGGCAACGCCTCCGCGGCCAGCAACACGGTCACCCGCACCGGCACCGGCAACCCGCCGCCGGGGACCAACGTGGCGCTGGGCAAGCCGGTCGAGGCCAGCGGCTCGGTCTTCACCTTCGTGCCGGCCAACGCCAACGACAACAGCGTCACCACGTACTGGGAGGGCGCGGCCGGCTTCCCGGCGACCCTGACCGCGAAGCTCGGCTCGAACAACGACATCACCAAGATCACGCTCAAGCTCGACCCGAGCAGCGCGTGGGGCGCGCGGACCCAGAACATCCAGGTCCTCGGCCGCGAGCAGAGCGCGACCGGGTTCACCAACCTGGTGTCGGCGGCGGACTACCGCTTCGACCCGGCCACCGGCAACTCGGTCGACATCACCGTCTCGGCCCGGGTCGCGGACGTCCAGCTGAAGATCAACTCGAACACCGGCGCCCCGTCGGGCCAGATCGCCGAGTTCCAGATCTTCGGGGCCGCGGCGCCGAACCCGGACCTCCAGGTGACCGCGATCTCGTCCTCGCCGGCCTCGCCGGTCGAGACCGACTCGGTGAGCCTGACCGCCACGGTGAAGAACGCGGGCACGGCCGCCTCGGGCGCGACCAACGTCAACTTCTACCTCGGCACCGCCCAGGGCACCGTCCTGGCCGGCACCGCCAACGTGACCGGCCTCGCCGCCGGCGCGCAGGGCACGTTCACCGCGAACATCGGGCCACGCACCGCGGGCACGTACACGGTGAGCGCGAAGGTCGACGAGAGCAACTCGGTCATCGAGACCGACGAGGCCAACAACTCGTTCACCAGCGGCTCGAACCTCGTGGTGCAGCCGGTGCAGTCCTCGGACCTGGTCGCCGCCCCGGTGGCCTGGTCGCCGTCGAACCCGTCCGCGGGCAACACGGTCACCTTCAGCGTCGTCATCAAGAACCAGGGCACCCAGGCCAGCGGCTCGGGCGCGCACGGCATCACCCTGACGCTGAAGGACAACGCCGGCGCCACGGTCAAGACGCTGACGGGGTCGTACACCGGGACGCTCGCCGCCGGCGCCAGCTCCCCGGTCGTCACGCTCGGCACGTGGACCGCGGTCAACGGCAAGTACACGGTCACCACCGTCCTCGCCGCGGACACCAACGAGCTGTCGGTCAAGCAGGCCAACAACACCAGCGACAACCCGCTGTTCGTCGGGCGCGGCGCGAACATGCCCTACGACATGTACGAGGCCGAGGACGGCACCGTCGGCGGCGGCGCGCAGGTCGTCGGGCCGAACCGCACCATCGGTGACCTCGCCGGCGAGGCGTCGGGCCGCAAGGCGGTCACGCTGAACGGGACCGGGCAGTACGTGCAGTGGACCACGCGGCAGAGCACCAACACGGTGGTCGTGCGGTTCTCGATCCCGGACGGCACCACGTCGTCGGTCAACGTCTACGTCAACGGCTCCTTCGCCAAGGCGATCTCGCTGACGTCGAAGTACTCGTGGCTCTACGGCAACGAGGCGTCGCCGAGCAACTCCCCCGGCACCGGCCCCCGTCACATCTACGACGAGGCCAACGTCATGCTGGACAGCACGGTCAACGCCGGCAGCACCATCAAGCTGCAGAAGGACGCGGCCAACGGCGGCAACATCGCGGTCGACTTCATCAACACCGAGCAGGTCGCCCCGATCGCCAACCCGAACCCGGCCACGTACATCACCCCGGCCGGCTTCACCCAGCAGGACGTGCAGAACGCCTTCAACACCGCGACCCAGAGCAGCACCGCGGTCGGCGTCTACCTGCCGGCGGGCACCTACGTCACCACCGGCAAGTTCGACATCAACAGCAAGGGGATCCAGGTCGTCGGGGCCGGCCCGTGGTACACGAAGTTCACCACGCCGCAGGACCAGCAGAACACCGACGCCGGCTTCCGCGTCGCGACCTCGGCGAACGGCTCGACGTTCAAGAACCTGGCCTTCTTCGGCAACTACGTCGAGCGCATCGACGGCCCCGGCAAGGTGTGGGGCGAGCTGAAGGACAACCAGAACCTGACGATCGACAACGTCTGGGTCGAGCACACGGTCTGCATGTACTGGGGCGTGCACAACAGCGGCATCAACATCTCCAACAGCCGCATCCGGGACACGTTCGCCGACGGCATCAACTTCACGAACGACACGACCAACACCCACCTGAACAACATCGACGCCCGCTCCACCGGCGACGACTCGTTCGCGCTGTTCTCGGCGACCGACGGCGGCGGCTCGGTGGGCAACCACGACAACCTGTGGGAGAACCTGTCCGCGACGCTCACCTGGCGCGCGGCCGGCCTCGCGGTCTACGGCGGGTACAACAACACGTTCCGCAACATGTACATCGCGGACATGCTGACGTACTCGGCCATCACGATCAGCTCGCTGGACTTCGGCTACCCGTTCGTGGGCTTCGGCACCCAGCCGACCAACATCCAGAACGTGTCGCTCGTCCGCGACGGTGGCCACTTCTGGGGCCAGCAGGCCTTCGGCGCCATCTGGGTCTTCTCGGCCTCGAAGGTGTTCCGCGGGATCCGGGTGTCCGATGTGGACATCGTCGACCCGACGTACTCCGGCATCATGTTCCAGACGAAGTACACCGGCTCCTCGCCGGAGAACCCGGTGACGGACACGGTGTTCACCAACATCAGCATCTCCGGCGCCAAGCGGAGCGGTGACGCGTTCGACGCCAAGTCCGGCATCGGCATCTGGGTCAACGAGATGCCCGAGCCCGGCCAGGGCCCGGCGGTCGGCTCGGCGACGTTCAACCACCTGACGTTCTCCGGGAACGCCGAGAACATCAGGAACACGACCAGCACGTTCACGCTCACGATCAACCCGTAACACCACCGCACCAGGGGAACGGCCGCCGGATGCCATCCGGCGGCCGTTTCGTTTGATGCCCGCCAAGCACGTGGATGTCCATCCGGCGCGTCGATGTCGACGCGCCACGTTGATTTTCGTCAACCATGTTGATTTCGGCTCGGCGGGCCGACGTTCGTCAACCAGGTTGACGGCGGCTCACGCTCCAGCCTCAGGCACCGCAGCATGCACGCGTCAACGAACAGGCCGACGGCGGCGGCAGCGTCGCGGTAGGCGGCGCGCCGGAGACGCCGCGCACGAGACGCCGCGCACGAGACGCCGCGCAGGAGGCGGCGCGCACGCCCTGACCCTCAGGCGCCCAGCACGCACGCGTCAACGAACAGGCTGACGGCGGCTCACGCTCTAGCCCTCAGGCGCCGCAACATGCGCGCGTCCTCGAACCCGGCGGCGCGGGCGGCGGCCTCGACCGTCGCGCCGTGGCCGATGAGGTGCTCGGCCCGCTCGAGGCGAAGCACCTGCTGGTAGCGCAGCGGGGTCAATCCGGTCGCCTCGCCGAACGCGCGGGTCAGGGTCCGCTCGCTCACCCCGGCCGCGCCCGCGAGGTCGCGCAGCGGCAGGCGCTCGGCGAAGCGGCCGTCGATGACGTCCTGCACGCGGTGTACGACATCGCTCAGATGGTCCCGGTGGCGCAGCATCGCGCTGTGCTGGCGCTCGTCGCCGTTGCGGCGGGCGTAGACGACCATCTCGCGGGCCACCTGGGCGGCCACGGCCGGGCCGTGGCAGGTCGCCACCAGGTGCAACGCCAGGTCGATGCCGCTGGCGATGCCGGCCGAGGTGACGACCCGCTCGTCCACGACGTAGAGCACGTCGCGAACCACGCGGGCGTTCGGGTAACGCCGCGCGAGATGCTCCTGGAGCCCGTGGTGCGTCGTGCAGCGGCGGCCGTCGAGCAGGCCGGCCTGGCCCAGCGCGTCGGCGCCGGCGCAGACGCTCGCGACCGTCCCGCCGCCGGCGTGGTGGCCGGCGATCCTGGCCCGGGTCGATCCGGTCAGCCGGCCGTGCTCGCCCAGCCGGCTCGCGCGCCAGCCGGGGACGAGGATGAGGTCGTCGCGGGTGAGCGGCGGCCAGCCGGTCTGGGCGCGCAGGGGCAGGCCCTGCGCCGTGGGCACCTCCTCCCGCTCGGCCACGTAGTGCAGCTCGTAGCCGAGGCCGAGGTCGCGCACGGTGGAGAACACCTGTGCGGGGCCGGCCAGGTCGAGCAGGTGCACCTGCGGCACGAGCAGGAAGACGATCCTCACCGCGCGAGAACCTCCTTGACGGTGGCGATGGTGGCGAAGCGGCCGGCCAGAGCATATTCCGTGCGCGCGATGACGTCCTCGGTGCTCAGCGCCGGGCCGTCCGGGTCGCGGTGGGCGATCGGGAACGTCGCGGTCGCCTCGGTGACGAAGGTGACGTCGTAGCCCAGGTCGGCGGCGACGCGGGCGGTGGTCTCGCAGCACTGCTCGGTCTGGATGCCGGTGACGATCAGGTGCCGGACGCCCTCGGTGGTGAGCAGCTGCTGCAGGCCGGTCGTGGTGAACGCGTTGCGGCTGGTCTTGACGAGCTCGGGCTCGCCGGGCAGCGGCTCGAGGCCCTCGAGGTAGCGCAGGTGGCCGCGCTGCGGGTCGAAGACGGTGCCGGTGCCGGGCTCGGAGTGCAGCACCCACACGACGAGGTCGCCGCGCTCGCGGGCGGCGGCGATGAGCGGGGCCACCGTGGCGGCGATGCCCGGGTTGGAGATGTCCGCCCAGCTGGGCCGCTGCCGGAAGGACTCCTGGATGTCGATGACGAGCAGTGCGCTTCTCATGCCGTCGATCCTGCGCGCGTCCCGCCGGTTGAGCCAGGGCCGGGCCGGGCTCGAAACGGACCGATCCGGTCATGGCGCGATCTCATTATTCGGGACAGGCGTTCCGAAGTTTGAGAAGACGGGGCTAGCGTACGAGCATGCCTACGAACGTGTACACCCACGGGCACCACGAGTCGGTGCTGCGCTCCCACCGCTGGCGCACCGCCGAGAACTCCGCCGCCTACCTGCTGCCGGTGCTCATCAAGAAGATGCGCGTGCTCGACGTCGGGGCCGGTCCGGCCACCATCACCCGCGACCTGGCCGCACGCGTCGCGCACGTCACCGCGCTCGAGGTCAACGAGGAGGCGGTCGGGGTGGCCCGGGAGGGGCTCGCCGGCGTGGAGAACGCCGACGTGGTGCTCGGCGACGTGCACGCGCTGCCGTTCCCCGACGACACGTTCTGCGTGGTGCACGCCCACCAGGTGCTGCAGCACGTCGCCGACCCGGTGGCGGCCCTGCGCGAGATGCGCCGCGTGTGCAAGCCGGGCGGCTACGTGGCCGTGCGTGACAGCGACTACGCGGCGTTCACGTGGTACCCCCAGCCGCCCGAGCTCGACGACTGGATGGCCCTGTACCAGCGGATGGCCCGCGCCAACGGCGGCGAGCCGGACGCCGGCCGGCGGCTGCTGGCCTGGGCGCACGCGGCCGGGTTCACCGCCGTGACCGCGACGTCGAGCACCTGGTGCTTCGCCGACGAGCAGGACCGCGCGTGGTGGGGCGGGATGTGGGCCGACCGGGTGCGGGAGTCGGCGATGGCCCGGCAGGCGCTTGCGGCCGGGGTGGCGCAGGAGGAGCTGGACCGGCTGTCCGAGGGCTGGAAGCAGTGGGCGGGCGATCCCGACGGCTGGATGTCCCTGCTGCACGGCGAAATCCTGGCCCGGCCGTAGTTGAGCCCAAGCCGTAGCTGAGCCCAAGCCGTAGTTGAGCCCAAGCCGTAGTTGGGCCCGGCCGTAGCATTGGGCGCGTGAGCCAGCTTCCCGCCGACCTGCACACGCACTCCCAGTTCTCCTGGGACACCGACACCGGCGACATGGAGGGCTCGTGCGCGCGGGCGGTCCAGCTCGGGCTCCCGGCGATCGCGTTCACCGAGCACACCGACTTCGTGTCGTGGACGGTGGACCCGGACACGGTGCCGGACCGGTGGACCCCGCACATGGCCGACCCGGCGCACCTGGCGCCGCCGCCGCTGGACGTGGACGGCTACCTGGCGGCGATCGAGCGGTGCCGCGCGAAGTACCCGTCGCTGCGCATCATCACCGGGGTCGAGCTCGGCGAGCCGCACTGGTTCGCCGAGCCGGCCGCCGCGCTGCTCGCGAGCGCGCCGTTCGAGCGGGTGATCGGCTCGCTGCACTCGGTGCGCGTGGGCGACGAGGATCGGCTCGTCGAGGACGAGTACGGCTCCCGGGGCGTCTCCGAGGTGCTGCGCGACTACTTCGCCGAGGTCGTGCGCATGCTGGAGTCCTTCGGCGACTTCTCGACGCTCACGCACCTGGACTACCCGGTGCGGTACGTGCCCGAGGGCCACGTGTTCCGCATCGAGGACTACGAGGACGAGGTGCGGCAGGTGCTGAAGACCCTCGCCGGGCAGTCCCGCGCGCTGGAGATCAACACCCGCCGCACGCTCGAGCCCACGCTGCTGCGGTGGTGGCGCGAGGCCGGTGGCGCCGCCGTGAGCTTCGGCAGCGACGCGCACCGGCCCGAGGCGGTGGCGGCCGGGTTCGCCGACGCCGCCGCGCTCGCGGAGGCGACCGGGTTCCGGCCCGGCCGCCACCCGTACGACCACTGGATCCGCTGAGCGAGCGCTACGCCGCGCTACACGTCAGCGCCGGCGGGTTGTTCGTGCCCGTCCACGTGCCGTTGAACCCGAAGCTCGTGCTCTGCCCCGCGCTCAGCCGGCCGTTGTAGCTCGCGTTGACCGCGGTGACCGTGGAGCCGCTGCTCGTCAGCGTGGCGTTCCAGTAGCTGCTCACGGTCTGGCCGTTGGCGAAGGTCATCTTCACCGTCCAGGTGCTGATGCCCGCCGAGCCGGCGGCGACCTTCACGTCCGCGCCGAAGCCGCCCGCCCACTCCGACGTCTTCGTGAAGGTCGCGGCGCACGCGCCGGTGACCGGCGGGGTCGAGGCCGAGGCCGAGGCGGACGCCGAGCGGCTGGCCGACGGCGAGGTGCTCGCGGAGCGCGACGGCGAGGCGGACGCCGACGGGGACTTCGAGGGCGAGGCCGACGGCGAGCCCGTCCCGCCGCCGGTGCCGGTGAAGATGACGTCGCTGCACAGGTAGTACGACTGGTCCAGGTGGCTGGCCTGCCAGATCGTGTAGATCACGTGCCGGCCCGTGCGGGTGCCGGCGTCGACCTCCGCCTGGTACTGCGGCGCGGGCGCGTACCGGGCGGTGCGCTGGATGAGCTCCAGGCTGTTCCAGGTCAGCGGCTGCGTGGCCGGGTCGAAGCCCTGCTTCGTGATGTAGATGAGCAGGTAGTCCGCGCCGTGCTGGGCCTGGTCGGTCAGCGTGAGCGTGAACTTGTTCGGCTTCGTCGCGGCGACCCACGGGCCGACGGTGTCCAGGGAGGCGTAGAAGCCGTTCTGCGTACGGCCTCCGCTGCACAGCTGCCCGTCGGGGATGGCGGCCTGGTGGTTGCCGGCGACGCCCTCGCGGTAGAGGCCGTTCCAGTTCCACATCGTGTTCGGGTTGGCCTGCCAGGCCTGGGCGCACATCGGGTCGGTGTCGGCCATGTGCGGGTTCTGGAAGTCGGAGCCCCAGCGGGCCCAGCAGCCGTAGTTGCGGGACGGGGGATCGGTGAGCGAGCCGTGCGCGGCGGCCGGGGTGGGCCGGTCGAGCACGGTCAGGCCCAGGGCGGCGGTGACCACGACGAGGGCCCCGACCGCGAGGCGCCGGGCGGTCGATGAAAGTTGCATCGGTACTCCTCGGGGGTGCGCTGCCGCCGTCGCGCATCCGGGCGCGGCGGCGACGCGGCTGACATTCGGACGGACCATGTCAACGCGCGCGGCTCCCGCCGGGCAGGGTAGCCGGTTAAACGAGGAATGTGAATATCTGTGGGGGCCGGTTCACCCGGGGACCAGGTCGAGGTCCGGGGATGGCCCGGTGCGGTCGGCGAAGAGCAGGTTCACCCGGGGACCAGGTCGAGCACGCCGCGGACCGTGCGCTCGACCGCCGCGCGGTCCGGGGTCGGCCCGGTGCGGTCGGCGAAGAGCAGGTGCGCGGAGCCGATGAGCATCGCGCCCAGGGTCTGCGGGTCGGCGCCGGGCGCGAGGCGGCCCAGGTCGCGCTCGGCGGCCAGGTAGTCGCCGAGCATGACGGCGGCGTCGGTGAGCACCGGCACGCCGGCCGGCCAGGTCTCGCGCAGCCGCGCGCGCAGCTCGTCGCGGAAGGTGATCAGGGCGACGATGGCGACCGCGACCGAGCCGAAGACGCCGATGAGGGCGTCGGCCACGTTGCCGGCGACGGTGCCGCCGCCCGCCGCGGACCGCAGCGCCTCGGCCTGCGGCGCCATGCGGTGCGCGCGGTCGAGCACGAACTCGGCCAGGAACGCGTCGAAGTCGGCGAAGTGCTTGTGCAGGACGCCCTTGGCGACCGCCGCCTCGGTCGTCACCGCGCGGCTGGTCAGGCCGCTCGGGCCGTCGCGCAGCAGGATGCGGTCGGCGGCGGCGAACAGCTGCTCGCGGACGTCGCGGATGGCCACCCCGGTCGGCACGTGTGCAACCCTCCATTGCCTAGTGGGCACTTGCCCATTAAGGTGGGCGCATGCCCACTCTACCGTCATCCGAGCACTCACATGAGCAGCGGGCGGTCGCGGAGTCCTTCGGCGCCGACGCCGAGCGCTACAACCGCGCCCGCCCCGGCTACCCCGCCGCGCTGATCGAGCGCATCCTCGCCGGCAGCCCCGGCCGGACGGTGCTCGACGTCGGCTGCGGCACCGGGATCGTCGCGCGGCAGCTGCAGGCCGCCGGGTGCTCGGTGCTCGGCGTCGACCCCGACCCGCGCATGGCCGAGGTGGCGCGCCGGCAGGGGCTCGAGGTCGAGGTGGCGAGGATCGAGGCGTGGGACCCGGCCGGGCGCGCCTTCGACGCCGTCGTCGCCGGGCAGACCTGGCACTGGGTCGAGCCGGTCGGGGGCGCGGCCACGGCGGCGCGGGCACTGCGGCCGGGCGGGCTGCTCGCGCTGTTCTGGAACGGCGTCGAGCCGCCGCCGGAGGTCGCCGAGGCGACCGGGGACGCCTTGCGCGAACACATCCCGGTGCCGGGCCGGTTCTCGTTCGGCGGCGAGGCGTACCGCCCCCTCGCCGACCGGGCCGCCGAGGGCATGCGGACGGCGGGCGGGTTCGGCGAGCCGGAGCCGTGGACGTTCCCGTGGCGGCGCGACTACACCCGCGACGAATGGCTCGAGCAGGTCTCCACCTCCGGCGGCGTGAACCGGCTCCCGGCCGAGACCCTCGCCGGCGTCCTGGCAAAGGTGGGCCGGGCGATCCCCGACGCGTTCCCGGTCGTCTACAGCACCGTCGCGGTCGCGGCCCGCCGAAGCAGCTAGCGGTCGCGGCCCGCCGAAGCAGCTAGCGGTCGCGGCCCGCCGAAGCAGCTAACGGTCGCGGCCCCGGCGAGGCTGGGCTACACGTCCTCGAGGTCGCCCTCCGTCTGGAGGTACACCTCGCGCAGACCGTCCAGAGTGGACTGCTCGGGGTGCTCCCACAGGCCCCGGTCGGCCGCCTCCAGCAGCCGCTCGGCGATCCCGTGCAGCGCCCAGGGGTTCGACTCGGTCAGGAACTTGTGGTTGTCCGGGTCGAACACGTAGGACTCGGCCAGCTTCTCGTACATCCAGTCGGCCACGACCCCGGCGGTGGCGTCGAAGCCGAAGAGGTAGTCGACGGTGGCCGCGAGCTCGAACGCGCCCTTGTAGCCGTGCCGGCGCATCGCCGCGAGCCAGCGCGGGTTGACGACCCGGGCCCGGAACACCCGCGCGGTCTCCTCGCTCAGCGTCCGGGTGCGCACGGCGTCCGGGTTCGTGCTGTCGCCGACGTACGCCGCGGGCGCCTTCCCGGTGAGGGCGCGCACGGTCGCCACCATGCCGCCGTGGTACTGGAAGTAGTCGTCCGAGTCCGCGATGTCGTGCTCGCGCGTGTCGGTGTTCTTGACCGCGACGCTGATCCGCTTGTACGCGCCCTCCATGTCGGCCCGCGCCTCGATCCCGTCGACGCCGCGGCCGTACGCGTAGCCGCCCCAGACCGCGTAGACCTCGGCGAGGTCGCGGTCGTCGCGCCAGTTCCGGCTGTCGATGAGCGGGAGGATGCCGGCCCCGTAGGCGCCCGGCTTGGAGCCGAACACGCGCAGCGAGGCCCGGCGCGCGTCGCCGTGCTCGGCGACGTCGGCCTCGATGTGCGCCTTGACGAAGTTCTCCTCCGGCGACTCCCCCGGGGCCGAGGCCGCGAGCTGGACGGCGTCGTCGAGCAGGGCGACCACGTGCGGGAAGGCGTCGCGGAAGAAGCCGGAGATGCGCATGGTCACGTCGATGCGCGGGCGGCCCAGCTCGGCGAGGTCGATCAGCTCCAGGCGGGTGACCCGGCGCGAGGCCTCGTCCCAGACCGGGCGTACCCCGAGCAGCGCCAGGGCCTCGGCGATGTCGTCGCCGGCGGTGCGCATGGCGCTGGTGCCCCACATCGACAGCCCGACGGAGCGGGGCCAGTCGCCGTGGTCGGCCCGGTACCGCGTGAGCAGCGAATCGGCCATCGCCTGCCCGGTCTCCCAGGCCAGTCGCGAGGGGACGGCCTTGGGGTCCACGGAGTAGAAGTTGCGCCCGGTCGGCAGCACGTTGATGAGCCCGCGCAGCGGGGACCCGCTCGGCCCGGCGGGCACGTAGCCGCCGTCGAGCGCGTGCAGCACCATCGTCAGCTCGTCGGTGGTGCGGGCCAGGCGCGGCACGATCTCCTCGGCAGCGAAGCGCAGGACACGTACGACATCCGGATTGTCGGAAATATCCGACAAATCGGAGACAGCCCAATCGCGAGCTTCCATCGCCGCGACAAGCGCGCGGGCGCGCGACTCGACGTCGTCGACCGCAGCCCGATCCACAGTGGACTCATCGTGCCCCAGTGCCTCGCGCAGGCCGGGCAGGGCCGCCACCTGGCCGCCCCACATCTGGCGGGCCCGCAGCATCGCCAGCACCAGGTCGATCCGCGCCTCGCCGGAGGGGGCCTGGCCGAGCACGTGCAGGCCGTCGCGGATCTGCACGTCCTTGACCTCGCACAGCCAGCCGTCGACGTGCAGCAGGAAGTCGTCGAACTCGGCGTCGTGCGGCCGGTCGTCCAGGCCCAGGTCGTGGTCGAGCTTCGCGGCCTGGATGAGCGTCCAGATCTGGGCCCGGATCGCCGGCAGCTTGGCCGGGTCGAGCGCGGCGATGTTCGCGTGCTCGTCGAGCAGCTGTTCGAGGCGGGCGATGTCGCCGTAGGTGTCCGCCCGGGCCATCGGCGGCACCAGGTGGTCGACGAGCGTGGCATGGGCGCGGCGCTTGGCCTGGGTGCCCTCGCCGGGGTCGTTGACGAGGAACGGGTAGATGAGCGGCAGGTTGCCCAGGGCCGCGTCCGCGCCGCAGCCGGCCGACAGCCCGACCGTCTTGCCCGGCAGCCACTCGAGGTTGCCGTGCTTGCCGACGTGCACGACGGCGTGGGCGCCGAAGGAGTCGGCGAGCCAGCGGTAGGCGGCGAGATAGTGGTGCGACGGCGGCAGGTCCGGGTCGTGGTAGATGGCCACCGGGTTCTCGCCGAACCCGCGCGGCGGCTGCACCATCACCACGACGTTGCCCCGCCGCAGCGCGGCGAGCACGATGTCGCCGTTGTCCGGGTCCACGAACAGCTCGCCCGGGGCCGGGCCCCAGTGCTGCTCCATCCCGGCGCGCAGGTCCTCCGGCAGCGTCTCGAAGAACGCCCGGTAGCGCTCGGCCGGAATCCGCACCGGGTTGCCGCGCAGTTGCTCCTCGGTGAGCCAGTTGACGTCCTGGCCGCCGGCCGCGATGAGCTCGTGGATGAGCGCGTCGCCGTCGGACGGGAAGCCCTCGCCGAGGTCGTAGCCGCGCTCGGCCAGCGCGGCCAGCAGCCGCACGACGCTCGCGGGCGTGTCGAGGCCGACGGCGTTGCCGATCCGCGAGTGCTTCGTCGGGTACGCGCTGAGCATCACCACGATCCGCTTGTCCGCGTTCGCCAGGCCCCGCAGGCGCGCGTGGGCCGCGGCGATCCCCGCCACCCGGCCCGCCCGCTCGGGATCGGCGACGTAGACGGTGAGGCCGTCCTCGTCGATCTCCTTGAACGAGAACGGCACCGTGATGAGCCGCCCGTCGAACTCCGGGATGGCGACCTGGGTCGCGGTGTCCAGCGGCGAGAGCCCGTCGTCGTTACCGTCCCACGTCTCGCGGCTGCTGGTCAGGCACAGGCCCTGCAGGATCGGCACGTCCAGGGCGGCGAGCGCGCCCACGTCCCAGGCCTCGTCCTCGCCGCCGGCCTGCGCGTCGGCCGGGCGGGTGCCGCCGGCCGCGAGCACGGTCACGATGAGCGCGTCGGCCCGGCCCAGGGTGCCGAGCAGCTCGGGCGGGGCGGTGCGCAGGGAGGCGGCGAAGACCGGCAGGGGCCGTACACCTTCCGCCTCCAGCGCGGCGCAGAGGCCCTCGACGAACGCGGTGTTCCCGGCGACGTGGTGGGCCCGGTAGTAGATGACGGCGACCGTCGGCCCGTCCACCGGCGCGGCCTCGCGGTCCAGCACGCCCCACGCGGGGGTCTCGACCGGGGCGGCGAAGCCGTGGCCGGTGAGCAGGACGGTGTCGCAGAGGAAGCGGTGCAGCTCGGCGAGGTTGGCGGCGCCGCCGAAGGCCAGGTAGGCGTGGGCCTGCGCGGCGAGGCCGGCCGGGACCGTGGAGTGGCTCATGAGCTCGGCGTCGGGGGCCTGTTCGCCGCCGAGGACGACCACCGGGAGCCCGGTCGCCAGGAGCGCGTCGAAGCCCTCCTGCCAGTCGCGGTACCCCCCGAGGAACCGCACCACGACCAGCTCCGCGCCCTCGGCGAGCCCCGGCAGGTCCTCGACCGCCGTGCGCGAGGGGTTGGCCAGGCGCCACGCGGCACCACTGGCCCGGGCGCTGAGCAGGTCGGTGTCGGACGTCGACAACAGCAGGATCACGCCGGGTCCTCCCTCGGGGTCCGCGCCCCAAGACGGTGGGATGGGTCCGGCGGCGGAGAGTATCCTGGCTTGCCGGAAATCGTCTCTCCGGTTCACAGTGGCGGGACCGTCCCGGATTCGCACCGGGTTCCTCCACGTCGCCGTTGCACAGCGCCGTCAACTCTTCAGGACGAGCGTGTGTGCCGTCAAGCGCAGGTAGTATCCGCCGCGTGCAGGCTCCCAGCGGACGCGACGCCCCCGACCGGTGCCCCGGCGCCGTGCAGGTCCACGCGGCCGCCGACGGCGGGCTGGCGCGCGTCCGGCTGCCCGGCGGGCGGCTCACCGCCGCGGGGCTGACGGTCCTGCGCACCGCCGCGGCCGAGCTCGGCGATCCGGCGCTGGAGCTCACCTCGCGCGGAAACGTGCAGGTCAGGGCGTTGAGGCCGGGGGCCGAGCACGAGCTCGCGGCCCGGCTCACCGACGCCGGGCTGCTGCCGTCGGCCACCCACGAGCGGGTCCGCAACATCGTCGCCAGCCCGCTGAGCGCGGCCGTGCGCCCCCTGGTCGCGGCGTTCGACGCGCTGCTGTGCGCCACGCCGGCCCTCGCGGGGCTGCCGGGCCGGTTCCTGGCCACCGTCGACGACGGCCGCGGGGACGTGACGCCGCTGCTCGGCGACGTGGGCCTGCACGGTTCCCGGCTGACCCTGGCCGGTCGCCCCACCGCGCGGCACGGCGGCCCTGAGCTGCTCGTTTGCGCCGCCGAGGCGTTCCTGGCCGAGCGCGCCGCGCAGGCCTCGAGGGCGTGGCGGCTGGCCGAGCTGGACGACGGCCCGGCGCGCGTCGCCGCGCGGCTGGGCACCACCGTCTCGGACATTCCGCTCACCCGGCTGGACCCGCCCGAGCCCGGCATCCATGGCTCGTCCGCCGTGCTCGCCGTGCCGCTCGGACTGCTCACGCCGGCCCAGTCCGCGGCGCTGGCCGGAGAGATCATCGTCACGCCATGGCGCACCGTGGTCGTGCCCACATCGACGATGCCGCAAGCTGTGGCGTCCGGGCTCGTCGCGGACCCGGCCTCGCCGTGGGCCGGGGTGACGGCGTGCGCGGGCCGGCCGGGGTGTGCCAAGGCGCTCGCCGACGTTCGCGCGGACGCCCGGGCCTCGGTGCTCGCGGGCTCCTCGGAGCCGGCGCACTGGGTGGGCTGCGAGCGGCGCTGTGGCGCACCGAAGGGAAGGCACGTGGAGATGTTGGCGACGGCGTCCGGCTACCAGCGCAGCGTGCGCGGATGAGCGACTACATCCGCGACGGCGCCGAGATCTACCGGCGCTCGTTCGCGACCATCCGGGCCGAGGCCGACCTGTCCGGGCTGCCGGCCGACGTCGCCCAGGTGACGGTCCGCATGATCCACGCCTGCGGCATGGTCGACCTCCCCGCCGACGTCGGCTACTCCCCCGGCGTGGTCGCGGCCGCGCGCGCCGCGCTGCGGTCGGGCGCGCCGATCCTGTGCGACGCCGAGATGGTCGCGTCGGGGGTGACCCGGGCGCGGCTGCCCCGCGACAACGAGGTCGTGTGCACGCTGCGCGATCCGGCGGTACCGGCGCTGGCCTCGACCCTGGGCAACACGCGCAGCGCGGCCGCGCTCGAACTGTGGCGGGGCCGCATCGACGGCGCCGTCGTGGCCGTCGGCAACGCGCCCACCGCCCTGTTCCGGCTGCTGGAGATGGTCGCTGAGGGGGCCGGCACGCCCGCCGCGGTGATCGGCATCCCGGTCGGGTTCATCGGCGCCGCCGAGTCGAAGGCGGCCCTGGCCGAGTCCGGCCTCGAGCACCTCGTGGTGCACGGCCGCCGGGGCGGCAGCGCGATGACGGCCGCCGCCGTCAACGCCATCGCGAGCGAGAAGGAATGATCACGGTGGAGACTGGGCGGCTGTACGGGGTGGGCCTCGGCCCCGGCGACCCGGAGCTGATGACGGTCAAGGCGGCCCGGCTCGTCGCGGCCGCGCCCGTCGTCGCCTATCACAGCGCCCGCCACGGCCGCAGCATCGCCCGCGCGATCGCCGCGCCCTACCTGCGCCCGGAGCAGGTCGAGGAGGCCCTGGTCTACCCGGTGACGACCGAGGACACGCCCGACTACCGGGGCGTGATCGAGGAGCACTACGACGCGTGGGCGGCGCGGCTGGCCGTCCACCTCGACGCCGGCCGGGACGTGGTCGTGCTGTGCGAGGGTGACCCGCTGTTCTACGGCTCCTACATGCACATGCACAAGCGGCTGTCGCAGCGGTACCGCACCGAGGTCGTCCCCGGCGTGACGTCCGTGGCCGGCGCCTCCGCGGTGCTGGGCCGCCCGCTGGTCGAGCGGGACGAGGTGCTGACCGTGCTGCCCGGCACCCTGCCCGCCGACGCGCTCGCCGAGCGCCTCGCCGCGACCGACTCGGCCGCGGTGATGAAGCTGGGCCGCACCTTCGGCAAGGTCCGCGACGCGCTCGAGCGGGCGGGCCGGCTGGACGAGGCCTGGTACGTCGAGCGCGCCACCACCGCCGGCGAGCGCGTCGCCCCGCTGGCCGAGGTGGACCCGGCGACGGTGCCGTACTTCTCGATCGCCCTGCTGCCGTCCCGCGTCCACGACGAGACCGCCGCGGCACTGGCCGAGCGGCCCGCACCGGGGTCCGCGGGCGAGGTGGTGGTGGTCGGCCTCGGCCCGGCCGGCCGCGACTGGCTCACGCCGCAGGCCCAGGCCGCGCTCGCCGCCGCGGACGATCTCGTGGGGTATGGGCCGTACCTGGCCCGGGTCCCCGGCAACCCCCGCCAGCGCCGGCACGCCTCCGACAACCGGGTCGAGGCCGAGCGCGCCGAGTTCGCCCTGGCCCTGGCCAAGGAGGGGCGCCGGGTCGCGGTCGTCTCCTCCGGCGACCCGGGCGTCTTCGCGATGGCCGCCGCGGTGCTGGAGGTCGCGGCCGAGCCGCGCTGGAAGGACGTCCCCGTCCGGGTCCTGCCGGGCCTGACCGCGGCCCAGGCCGTGGCCAGCCGCGCCGGCGCCCCGCTGGGCCACGACTTCTGCGTGCTGTCGCTGTCGGACCGCCTCAAGCCCTGGGACGTCATCGCGGGCCGCCTCGAGGCCGCGGCCCGGGCCGACCTCGTGATCGCCGTCTACAACCCCGGCTCGAAGTCGCGCACGTGGCAGGTCGAGGCGGCCAAGGCGCTCCTGCTCACCCACCGGCCGGCCGGCACGCCCGTCGTCATCGGCCGCGACGTGGGCGGCCCGGAGGAGTCGGTGCGCGTGGTCGCCCTGGCCGACCTGGAGCCCTCCGAGGTGGACATGCGCACGCTGCTCATCATCGGCTCGTCCCAGACGCGGGTCCGCGAGCGCGACGGCGAGCCGCCGGTGGTCTGGACGCCGCGGCGCTATCCCGCCTGAGCGGGGTGGCGCGGTTTGGGGATACGCGGGCCGGGGCCGGGCGCCTATCGTTTCAGCCGAACACCCACCGCGACATTTCCCGAAGGACGGACAGCATGAGCGACTACGACGACGGCGGCCAGCTCGACCCCGGCTTCCACGGCGACGAGCAGCCGGACTTCGCCGGCCAGGGCGCCGACTTCGGCCACTTCGAGGCCGGCCAGGACCACAGCGCGATGGAGCAGCTGCACGCGGACCACGGCTCGGAGACGGACTTCGGCCAGCAGTTCGGCGTGTTCGAGCACGACACCCACCAGGCCGAGTCGACCGCGCTCGAGCAGGGTCACCACGAGGCGTACAGCGCCGGCTACGACGAGGGCGAGTCGCCGTCGTTCACCGGTGGCGACATCGACGACCTGCACGCCCGCCTCGGCAACCTCGGCGGCCCGGACACCACCGGCCAGGCCGGCCTCGGCGTCGCCTCCAACTGACGCAAGCCCCGGAGCCTGGCCGCGGTCATCGGACCGCGGCCAGGCTCACGCGCGTGCGGCCAGGTCGAGTCATCGGCACCGCCGCCAGGTCGAGGCCGGCGAGCCGTCCGCCTCGGCCCAGGCCCGCTGCACCGCGTAGGCCGCGGCCACGTCGCCGGGCGGCAGGAGCCCGCGCACCGGCGGGCAGGGGACGCCGGAGGCCCGCGCCTGAAGCAGGCAGGACAGCGCGTCCACGCTCAGCTCACCTCGAAGGTCGTGCCGATGGCCATGCCGGTGATCCACTCGGGGACCGGTTCGTAGCTCGTCCACACCAGCGGGCGCCCGGCCGCGGCCAGGCCGATGAGCCAGGTGCGCACCTCGTGGCCGCCGCTGCCGGCGTCCTTCTCCAGCCCGTCGTCGCCGAGGCCGACGACCGCGTCCACGTCGCAGCGCGCGAGGCGGCCGAGGAACCAGGCGTCCCAGTCGGCGTTCACGGGGGCGTCGGGGCGCCCGGCCAGGGCCCGGACGCGGGGCTCGCGGGCGGCCGAGAACGCCTCGACGTCGCGGCGGCCGTGGATCATCGAGGCCCGCCGGTCGGCCGGGACCGCCGGGTCGCGGGGGTCGTTCGACGGCAGCCAGTGCGACAGGCCGCCGCTCGCGACGAGCAGCACCCGGCCCGGGTCGGCGCAGGCGCGGATCGCGGCGCCGAGCGCCCGCCCGAGCCCGACGCAGCGGGCCAGGGACGGCAGCGGGGGCGCGGCGGTGTTGACGACCAGCGGCACGAGCGGGAGGTCCGCGGTTCCGCGGAGCATCTCGTAGCCCTGGACGATGCCGTGGTCGACGGTCAGCGCGAAGGAGAGGGCCACGTCGAACGCGCCCGCGAGCCCGTCGCGCACCGCCCAGGCGAGCTCCTCGGCGACCGGCAGGCGGCCGCGGCGGCTGCCGAAGTCGCCGAACGCGTGGGCCTCCTCGACGCCGAGCACGAACGGGGGCATGGCGTCGTAGAAGTTGGCGTGGAAGTGGTCGGGGCCGACGACGACGAGCGCGTCGGGCGCGAGGGCGGCGACCGCGCGGGCGACCCGGGCGGCGTCGGCGAGGAACCGGCCCCCGGGCGCGTCCGGGCCCGTCGGCGGCATCATCGTGGCGAACGGCGAATGCGAGATCCCCACCAGTCCCACGATCTCGCTCATGACGCGGCCTCCGCTTCGCTCCGGCCACGCCATGACGAAGACTGAGCCTGCCGATGAGCGGCCACTCCGCTCCGCTCCGTACCGCTCATGAGGGGTCCCGGCGGTCACGCAGGAACTCGCGGTGCACCCGCAGGTACTGCCGCGGCTTCTCCCATTGCGGCCAGTGCCCGGCGTCGGCGATGACCGTGAGCCGGGCGTCGGGAATCCAGCCGAGCAGCAGCTCGGCCTCGTCCAGCCCGCCGGTCGGGTCGTGGTCGGTCCACAGCAGCAGCGTCGGCGCCGCGATCTTGCCGACCCAGGCGGGGTCCCACGCGAAGTCCCGGCGGACCACGGGGTCCTGCAGCACGAGCGTGTTCTCGATGGCGCGGACGAAGCCGGGGCGGGAGTACACCTGCCGCCGGAGGTCGACGAGCTCGTCGGTGACCATCTCGGTGTGGTGGAACAGGAACTCGACCCGGCGGCGGACGGTCTCGTCGCTGGGGTCGCGCACGGCCGCCAGGGTCGAATCCTTGAGCCGCCGCATCACCTCGGGCTTGTTCGTGATGTTCCCGGGCGTGTTCAGCACCAGGCGGTCGACGCGGCCGGGGTGGAAGGCCGCCGTCCAGGCCGCGACCCATCCGCCGAGCGACTCGCCCGAGAGGTGCGCGGCGCCGATGCCGAGCGCGTCGAGCAGCCCGACGAGGTGATCGCTGAGCACGTCGATGGTGTACGGCCGGTCGGGCAGGCCGGACCAGCCGTGGCCGACCATGTCGTAGACGGTGACCGTGAAGTCCTCGGCCAGGCCGGCGAGGTCGCGCGCGTAGGCCTCGAGGTGCCCGCCGGTGCCGTGCAGCAGCACCAGGTCGGGCCCGCTCCCGGCGCGCAGGACCCGGGTGCGCACCCCGGCGACGTCGACGTGGCGCAGCTCGTGGTCGAGGTCGGCCAGCTCGGCCCAGATCGAGATGTGCTCGGGCAGGTCAGTCATGGAATCTCCTCCGGGCCTCGTCCACCGTGCACAGCCCGGCGCTCTGGCGGCGCACGATCCCCAGCGCGGCCAGCAGGCGGGAGTTCTCGATGGTCAGGAACTCGACCGGCTCCCCGGCCGAGTCGTTGTAGTGCCGGTGCCAGGTCCACGGCGGCGTGTAGACGAAGTCGCCGGTGGCCCACGCCTCGGTCTCGTCCTCGACGTCGCTGTGCCCGCGCCCGGCGATCACGTAGTGGACGGTCTCGTGGTAGTGCCGCTGCATGTCGGAGCTCTCGCCCGGCGGGATGGTCTGCCGGAAGATCTCGAAGGTCGCGGTGGGCAGCTTCCCGGCGATCGCGAGGGTCGTCGGGTTGTGGATCTGCCCGGCCGGCAGCGTCTCGAGCTCGCCGGCGTGCACGACCACGGGCCGCGCGGCGCTGGGCCGGACGGTGTCGCCGATGGTGGCCAGGAACTCGCCCAGGTCGAAGCCGTTGCCAGACAATCCCATCAGATGGTTTCCGTTCTTCCGCCGTCGACCGTGAGCACGGTCCCGTTGATGTAGCTCGCGTCCCGGGATACCAGGAACTGCACGGCCGCCGCGATCTCGTCCGGCTCGCCGGCCCGGCCCGCGGGCACCAGCGCCGCGTCCCGCCGGTCGAGCTCGGCGTAGGACTCGCCCGTGCGGGCGGCGCGGGCCTGGAGGATCTCGCGGCGGCGGGCGGTGTCCGTCGGGCCGGGGGCGACGCAGTTGACGGTGACGCCACGGTCCGCGTACTCCCGCGCGAGGAGCTTGGCGGCGGCGGTGACGGCCGAGCGCAGCACGACCGAGACGGCCAGATCGGGCTGGGGCTGGCGGACGGCGGTGGAGGTGATGAACACGACCCGGCCGAACCCGCGCCCGGCCATCGCGGGCAGGCATGCCCTCGCCATCCGCAGCGGGCCGAAGAGCAGCAGCTCGGCGCCGTGCTGCCAGGCATCGTCGCCGACGTCGAGAATGCGTCCGGGCGGCGGGCCGCCCGCGTTCACGATCAGCACGTCGGGTCGCAGGTCGTTGGGCTCGGTGATGTCGGCGACGAGGAAGTCCGCCCCGATCTGCGCCGCGGCCCTGCGCAGGGTCCGCTCGTGCCGGCCCATGATGGTGACGTCGTGGAAGGCGGCGAGCCGGGCGGCGATCGCGAAGCCGATGCCGCTCGCTCCCCCGCCGACGAGGGCTTTGATGGTGGCCTCCTCAGTGCGAGTGCGCCTAGCCTGAGTGCGAGTGCGCCTAGCCTGACCGGTGTGCACAGCCGGAACCAACGATGAGTCCCGCTGAGCGGGACACACCCGCCGAGGGCGCGCTCGACCGGGCCGCGGCGATCCTCGGCGCGTTCGACGCCGCGCACCGGGAGCTGACCCTCGCCGCCCTGGTGGCCCGGTGCGGGCTGCCGCGCTCGACCACGCACCGCACGGCCGAGAAGATGATCCGGCTCGGGTGGCTGGACAAGCCCGCCGAGCGGTACCGCATCGGCAACCGCCTCTTCGAGGTCGCCGGGCTGGCCCCGATCCGGCTGGAGCTGCGGGAGGCGGTGCTGCCCTTCCTGCAGGACCTGCACCACGCCACGAAGATCACCGTGCAGCTGGGCGTCCTCGACGGCGCGCAGATCCTGGTCGTCGAGAAGATCAGCGGGCACCGCGCGCTGCCGATGCTGTCCCAGGTCGGCGGGGTGATTCCGGCGTACTGCTCGGCGCTGGGCCGGGCGATCCTGGCGTACTCGCAGCCCGAGGTCATCGACGCGGTCCTCGGCCAGCCGATGCCGGCCCGCACCCCGCGCACGCTCACGAACCCGGTCGCCATCATGCGGGAGCTCACCGCGGTCCCCGAGCGGGGCTGGGCGGTCGACCGGGAGGAGGGCAACATCGGCGTGAGCTGCGTGGCCGCACCCATCTTCGGGCCGCTCGGCTCGGTGGCGGCGGCCCTGTCGGTGACCGGCCCGAGCCCCCTGGTGCGGGCCGACCGCATCGGCCCGGCGGTGCGCCTGGCCGCCGCGGCCGCGTCCCGGGCCTACTCGCGGCTTTCGTAGTCCCGCTCACCGGGACTGCCGATTGCTTCTCCTTCCGCGGGGCGCCCACGCTGTGACGACCTACGGCTTAGGGAGACGACGATGACCCTCGGCGGCGGATACATGCTGCCCTCCCGCGAAGGAACCCAGATCGCGGCGATCGGCCTCGGCATCACGATGAAGGCCGACGGCAAGACGACGCGCGACGCGTACTCGCTGTTCGAGTACGCCGTCCCCCCGCACACCGACGGACCCCCGCCGCACCTGCACACCCGCGAGGACGAGTCGTTCATCTGCCTGGCCGGCCGGCTCGACTGCTTCCTCGGCGGCGAGCGGTTCACCATCGGCCTGGGCGACTACCTGTACCTGCCCCGCGACGTCGTGCACACGTTCCGCAACAGCACCGGCGAGGAGGCGCGGGTCATCTCCGTCGTCTCGCCGGCCGGGCTCGAGGGCTACTACCAGGCCCTGGCCGAGCTGCCGCCCGGGCCGCGGGACATCACGAAGATCAAGCAGATCATGGCCGACTTCGGCCTGGTGCTCCAGCTGCCGCCCGAGGTGAGCTGAGCATGCGCGTCGGCGTCATCGGGGCCGGCGTCGCCGGGCTGAGCACCGCGAAGGTGCTGCGGCAGGCCGGCCACGAGGTGACCGTCTACGACAAGGCGCCCGACGTCGGCGGGGTGTGGAGCCGGACCCGCCGCTATCCCGGCCTGACCACGCAGAGCCCGAAGGCGCAGTACTCCCTGTCGGACCACCCCATGCCGCGCGACTACCCGCAGTGGCCGACCGGCGCCCAGGTCCAGGCCTACCTGGAGTCCTACGCGAACGAGTTCGGCCTGGCGCCCGCCCTGCGCCTGTCGACCGAGGTCCGCTCGGCCACGCCCGCGGCGGGCGGCGGCTGGACGCTCACGACCCCGGCCGGGGAGGCGAGCTTCGACAAGCTCGTGGTGGCCAACGGCATCTTCTGCGAGCCCCTCGTCCCCGCCTACCCGGGCCTGGAGGAGTTCACCGCGGCCGGCGGCGAGGTCCTGGCCGGCACCGCGCTGCACGACGCCGGCGCCGCCCGGGGCAGGCATGTCCTCGTCGTCGGCTACGGCAAGTCGGCGTGCGACGTCACCGTGCCGCTGTCGCAGGTCGCCGCCAGCACCGGCGTCGTCGCGCGCCATCTGCTGTGGAAGGTCCCGCGCAAGGTCGGCGGCGTCCGGAACTTCAAGCTGCTCCTGCTGACCCGCATGGGCGAGGCCCTGTTCCGGTACCGGGTCCTGCGCGGCATGGAGAGGTTCCTGCACGGCCCGGGCAAGGGCCTGCGGGCCAGCATGATCAACTCGATCGGCACGGTGTCGGTCCGCCAGTTCGGCCTCGAGCGGCTCGGCCTGGTCCCGCCGGGCCGGATGGAGGACATCGTGCGCGGCGCGATCGGCCTGGCCACCGAGGGCTTCTTCGAGGGCGTGACCGCGGGCCGGATCGCCGTGCACAAGAACCGCGTGATCGCGCGCCTGCTCACCGTCGGCGGCGCCCCGCACGCCGAACTGGACGACGGCACCCGGCTCCCGGCCGACCTGATCGTCTGCGCGACGGGCTTCACGCAGGGCGTGCCCTTCCTGCCGGACGCGGTGACCGGGCATCTGCTGGACGAGCGGGGAAATTTCCAGCTGTACCGCCAGATCCTCCCCGCCGACGTGCCCGACCTGTACTTCAACGGCTACAACTCGTCGTTCTTCAGCCCGCTCAACGCCGAGATGGCCGCGCTGTGGATCGCGGCCGACATCGCGGGCGCGGTCCGCCGCCCCAGCCCCCCGGACATGCGCGCGGCGATCACGCAGCAGCTCGCGTTCATGGACGAGGCCACGAACCGCCACCACAGCCGCGGCGGCAAGATCATCCCGTTCTCGCTGCACAACGTGGACGAGGTGCTCGGCGACCTGGACGTGAACATCGGCGCCCCGGTCCGCGCGTCGCACTGGCTGAACCCGGTGAACCCGGCCGCCTACCGGGCCGTCACCCCGGCGGTGCTGCGCCGCCTGGCCGCCGCCCCGCGGCCCTCGGCCCCGGCGCCGATCGCGTGAGGACGTGGTCCCGGCGGACAGACCAACCGCCGGGACCACAGCTCATCAGGCGGCCGACTCCTCGATCAGGTCGTCCTCGGACGCGCCGCGGCGCCAGTAGCCGGTGAACGTCACGCGGCGCTTGTCGAACCCGCGCTCCTGCACCAGGTGCCGGCGCAGCGCGCGGACCTCGCCCGACTCGCCGGCCACGAAGGCGTAGCCGGGGCCGTCCGGCAGCCGCGCGGAGCGGATCGGCTCGAGCAGGCCGTCCGGGCAGTGCACGCCGGCGACGCAGCGGCTCGGCGACGCGGCGACGAACCCGTACACCGGCAGCGAGGAGCCGACGAAGGCGCTGATCGCGTCCAGGGCCGGCACCGCCGTCTCGTCGCCCGCGAGCAGGACCCACTCCGTGCCCTCCGGCGGCTGGAAGTCGACGCCGCCGTTGTCGGTCACCGTCGGGCCCAGCACGAGCAGGCGATCGCCCACGGCCACGCTCGAGGCCCACTGGATCGCCGGGCCGCCGCCCGGGTGCAGGGCGAAGTCGACGTCGAACTCGCCGGGGCGGGCGGCCGCGACCGTGTAGGTGCGCATGATCCCGCGGGTCGCCGGGTCCAGCCGGCGCCAGTCCGGATACCACGCGTCGCCGCGCGGGACGATCGCCGCGTCCTGCCCAGGCGCCGGGAAGAACAGCTTGAACCGCTGGTCCCGCCCGCCGCTGACGAACCGGTCCAGCGCGTCCCCGGCGAAGGTGACCCGGACCGCGTCCGGCGTCAGGGCCTCGTGCCGGACCACGTGGACGTCGAAGAAGTCGTAGGTCACGCCGCGACCTTCTTCGCCCCCGCCAGCGCCTTGGCCAGGGTCTCCAGCGCGCCCGCGCACCCGGCGTAGCTGAAGCGCGGCTCGCTCTGCCACGGCACGACCTGCCCGGCCTTGACCGCGGCCAGGTTCGCCCAGGTCGGCTTCGCGGTGAGGTCCTTGGGCTGCAGGGCCTGCGCGCGGTTGTCGAGCAGGATCACGTCGGCCTTGTACTTGTCGGCGTTCTCCCAGCTCAGGTTCTCGAAGTAGCCGCCGGTGACCGCGGTCGGGGCGATGACCTCGACGCCGAGCTCCTGGTAGTAGCTCAGTTCGCCGTAGACCTTGGGGTCGGAGACGTAGAGCAGGTCCGGGCTCGCCGAGGCGGCCAGCACCTTGAGCCCGCCGTTGGCCTTCACCGCCGCCTTGACCGCCTCGGCGGCCGCGTCGAAGCGCGCCTTGCCCGCCTCCGGGTCGCCGCCGAGCGCCTTGGCCAGGCCGGCGTAGCGCTGGATGACCTTGGCCAGGGAGGTGCGCGACACCGTGATGCCGGCGCTGGGCGCGAGGGCGAGGATCTTGTCCTTGGAGTCGTCCGGGACGTACCACAGCTGGTTCGCCTCGTACATGTTCGTGATCAGCAGCTCGGGGCGCAGCGCGGCGTACTTCTCGATGTTGAACTCGCCCCACGCGTTGCCCAGCGACTCGACCTTGCCCGGGTCGAGGTCGCCGGCGAGCGGGTCCTTGGCGCCGTCGGCCCCCTTGAGCGGGCCGAACGTGCCCGCGAACGAGGTGACGCCGAAGTCGTGCAGCGCGGCCGCGGTGCCCACGTAGGCCACGATCCGCTTCGGCGCGGCGGCGAGGTTCACGGCCGTGCCGCGGTCGTCGGTGAAGGCGAAGGGGCCACCAGCGGTGCCGCTCGCCGCCGGGTCGGCGCCCGAGCCGGACTCGCCATCCCCGCAAGCGGCGAGCGCGCCGAGGCCGAGGACGCCGGCGAGCAGGCCGCGGCGGGACACGTTGAAGGACATGGCGGGTTGCCTCTCTCTCGATCGGCACTTAGGGTAGCCTCACTTAACTTGATCGTGTCAAGGCGGTCCTTGTGCAGTCTTTCGCTCGCCTCGCCGGGGCGGCCGGCGTCCTCGTCGTGGTCGCCGCCGCCAGCCTCGCCATCGGCGCGAGGGCGATGAGCCCCGCCGAGGTCTGGCACGGCCTGACCGACGCCGGCTCGGCCGGGGCCACCGTCGTGCGCGACCTGCGGCTGCCCCGCACCGTCCTCGGCCTGCTCGTGGGCGTCGCGCTCGGGCTGGCCGGGGCGCTCATGCAGGCGCTGACCCGCAACCCGCTCGCCGACCCGGGCCTGCTCGGCGTCAACGCCGGCGCGTCCGCGGCCGTGGTGAGCGCCATCGCCTTCCTCGGCGTGGCGGATCTCTCGGGCTACGTCTGGTTCGCCTTCGGCGGGGCGGCCCTGGTCTCCGTCGTGGTCTATGCCGTGGCCGGCGGGCGCGGCTCCTCCCCGGGCAGCCTCGCGCTGAGCGGTACCGCGGTCAGCGCCGCCCTGTACGCGTACGTCGCCGCCGTCCAGCTCCTGGACACCGCGTCCCTGGACCGGATGCGGTTCTGGACCGCCGGCTCGCTGGCCGCGGCCCGCCCCGGCACCGCGGCGCTGATCGCCCCGTTCGTCCTGGCCGGCGTCGTCATCGCCGCGCTGCTGGCCGGCCCGCTCAACGCGCTCGCGCTCGGCGACGACCCGGCCCGCGCGCTCGGCGCCCACCCGGGCCGCATCCGGGTCCTCGCCGCGGTGTCGATCGTGCTGCTGTGCGGGGCGGCGACCGCGGCCTGCGGCCCGATCGTCTTCCTCGGCCTCATGGTGCCGCACCTGGTCCGCCCGTTCACCGGCCCGGACGTGCGCCTGCTGCTGCCGTTCAGCGCGGTGCTCGCCCCGGCCCTGCTGCTCGCCTCGGACGTGCTCGGCCGCGTGGCCGGCCGCCCCGGCGAGCTGCAGGTGGGCGTGGTCACCGCGGTCGTCGGCGGCGGCTTCTTCCTGGCCATCGTGCGGCGCCGGAGGGCAACGTGACCGCGCGGGCGCGCCTGCGGGTCGTCGGGGTCAGCGCCGCCCTGGCCGTCGCGGCGATCGTCATCGCCCTGGTCTCGATCAGCGGCGGCGACTACCCGATGAGCCTGCCCGACGTCGTGCGCACCCTGTTCGGCGGCGGCTCCCCCGCCGACGCGTTCATCGTGCGGGAGCTGCGCCTGCCCCGGGTCGTGACCGCCCTCGCCGTCGGCGGCGCCCTGGCCCTGGCCGGCGCGCTGTTCCAGTCCCTCGTGCGCAACCCGCTCGGCAGCCCCGACGTGCTCGGCTTCACCCAGGGCTCGGCCACCGGCGGCCTGCTCGCGGTCGTCGTCCTCGGCGGCGGCAGCACGGCCGTGGCCGCCGGCTCCGTGCTGAGCGCGATCGCCACCGGCGCCGCGATCTACCTGCTGGCCTGGCGCGGCGGCGGGCACGGCCACCGGCTGATCCTCGTCGGCATCGGCGTGGCCGGCATCCTCACCGGCGTCAACAGCTACCTGCTCACCCGCGCGAACATCGTCGACGCGGCCCGGGCCGTGCTCTGGCTCACCGGCAGCCTCGACGGGCGCGGCTGGGGCCAAGCCGCCGTCGCCGGCGGCGCGCTCGTCCTGCTCACCCCGGTCGTCGCCGTCCTCGGCCGGGCCCTGGCCAACCTCGAGCTCGGCGACGACCCGGCCCGCGGGCTCGGCGTGAACGTCGGCGCCGTCCGGCTCACCGCCCTCGCGTGCGCCGTGCTGCTCGCCGCCGCGGCCTCGGCCGCCGCCGGGCCGGTGCTCTTCGTCGCCCTCACCGCCCCGCAGCTGGCCCGCCGGCTCACCGGGGCGACGGGCCCCAACCTGCTGCCGTCGCTGTTGCTGGGCGCCGCCCTGCTCACCGGGGCCGACGTGCTGGCCCAGCGCCTCTTCCCCGGCCACCAGCTCCCCGTCGGCGTCGTCACCGGCCTGCTCGGCGGCGGCTACCTCGTCCTGCTCCTGGCCCGAACCGCAAGGAGAGCCCGTGTCTGACCGGCTGCGCGGCATCGACCTGACCCTCGGCTACGACGGCCGGACCGTCGCCGAGGACCTCTCCATCGACATCCCGGACGGCTCCTTCACCGTGATCGTCGGGCCCAACGCGTGCGGGAAGTCGACGCTGCTGCGCTCCCTGGCCCGGGTCCTGAAGCCCAAGGCCGGGCACGTCCTGCTCGACGGCCGCGACATCGCGACGCGACCGGCCCGCGAGGTCGCCCGCACCCTCGGCCTGCTGGCCCAGACCGCGGTCGCCCCGGACGGGATCACCGTCGCCGACCTGGTCTCCCGCGGCCGCTACCCGCACCGGGGCCCGCTGAGCACGTGGAGCGACGCCGACGAGCGGGCGGTGCGCTGGGCCATGGAGGCCACGGCGGTCACGCCCCTGGCCGGCGCGTTCGTCGACGAGCTCTCCGGCGGCCAGCGCCAGCGCGTGTGGATCGCGATGGTGCTCGCCCAGGAGACGCCGCTGCTCCTGCTCGACGAGCCGACCACCTACCTCGACATCACCCACCAGCTCGACATCCTCGAGCTGTGCGCGCGCCTGCACCGCGAGCACGGCCGGACCCTCGTCGCCGTGCTGCACGACCTGAACCTGGCCGCCCGCTACGCGACCCACCTGGTGGCCATGCGCGACGGGCGCATCCTGGCCGAAGGCACCCCGGCCGAGGTGGTGACGGAGGCGATGATGGAGGAGGTCTTCGCGCTGCCCTGCCGCGTGATCCCCGACCCCGAGACCGGCACCGCGCTCGTGATCCCCCGGCGGCGCCTATACTCTGCGGCGGGCGTTGAAGGGGACGAGTACCCCCGCACGCAGCCTTGAGCGAACCGGGGACGGTGGAAGCCCGGCAGGCGTGCGCGGGCGGGAAGATCACCCCGGAGCCGCCGGAAGAACGGCCGCGCGCGGCTCAGTAGACCCGGCCACAACTGAACACGAGTGGGCCGTGCGACCGCCGCGGCCAAGGAGGGTGGTACCGCGGGGCCGGCGCACGGTCTCGTCCCTCCGTCGAACGCCACGACGACGGAGAGGTGCCACTCACCATGTATCGGCCGGTTCCAGCGCAGGTCGACCTGTCCCAGCTGGATCATCAGGTGCTCGCGCTCTGGAAGGAGCGCGACGTCTTCGGGCGCAGCCTCGCGCAGTCCGAGGGCAGGCCCGAGTGGGTGTTCTACGAGGGGCCGCCCACCGCCAACGGCATGCCGGGCGCGCACCACATCGAGGCGCGCGTGTTCAAGGACGTCTTCCCGCGGTACAAGACCATGAAGGGCTTCCACGTCGGGCGCAAGGCCGGGTGGGACTGCCACGGGCTGCCCGTCGAGCTCGCCGTCGAGAAGGAGCTCGGCTTCTCCGGCAAGCAGGACATCGAGGCCTACGGCGTCGCCGAGTTCAACGCCAAGTGCCGCGAGTCGGTCACCCGGCACACCGACGCGTTCGGCCGGCTCACCGAGCGCATGGGCTACTGGGTCGACATGGATCGCGCCTACCGGACCATGGACCCGCAGTACATCGAGTCCGTGTGGTGGTCGCTCAAGCAGATCTTCGACAAGGGGCTGCTCGCCGAGGATTTCCGGGTCTCGCCGTGGTGCCCGCGGGACCAGACCGGCCTGTCCGACCACGAGCTCGCCCAGGGCTACGAGACCGTGACGGACCCGTCGGTCTTCGTCCGGTTCCCGCTCACCTCCGGGCCGCTCGAGGACGCGTCCCTGCTGGTGTGGACGACCACGCCGTGGACCCTCGTGTCCAACACGGCGGTGGCGGTACACCCGGACGTCACCTATGTCGTGGCCACCGACGGCACCGAGCGCCTGGTGGTGGCCGAGCCCCTCGTCGGCAAGGCCCTCGGCGACGACTTCACGACGACCGGCGAGTCCTTCACCGGCAAGCAGATGGAGCGCTGGACGTACCGGCGCCCCTTCGACCTGGTGCCGATGGAGGGCGCGCACTTCGTGGTCCTCGGCACCTACGTGACCACCGAGGACGGCACCGGCCTGGTCCACCAGGCGCCCGCCTTCGGCGCCGACGACTACGCCACGTGCAAGGCCTACGACCTGCCGATGGTGAACCCGATCCAGCCCGACGGCCGGTTCGCGCCCGAGGTGCCCGAGGTCGGCGGCGTGTTCTTCAAGGACGCCGACGCCGCGCTGGTCGACGATCTGCGGGCGCGCGGCCTGCTGTTGCGGCACCTCGCCTACGAGCACAGCTACCCGCACTGCTGGCGATGCCACACGCCGCTGCTGTACTACGCGCAGCCCTCCTGGTACATCCGCACCACCCGGATCAAGGACGCCCTGCTGCGGGAGAACGAGCGGACCGCCTGGCACCCGGAGTCGATCAAGCACGGGCGGTACGGCGACTGGCTCACGAACAACGTCGACTGGGCGCTGTCGCGCAGCCGGTACTGGGGCACCCCGCTGCCCATCTGGCGCTGCGAGGAGGGCCACCTCACCTGCGTCGGGTCGCTGGCCGAGCTCGGGGCGCTCGCCGGGCGCGACCTGAGCGACCTGGACCCGCACCGCCCCTACATCGACGAGGTCGAGCTGCCGTGCGAGTGCGGGCGCACCGCGCGGCGCGTGCCCGAGGTCATCGACGCCTGGTACGACTCGGGCGCCATGCCGTTCGCGCAGTACGGCTACCCGCACCAGAACGCGGACGTGTTCACCGCGAGCTACCCGGCCGACTTCATCTCCGAGGCGATCGACCAGACCCGCGGCTGGTTCTACACGCTCATGGCGGTCGGCACGCTCGTGTTCGACCGGTCCAGCTACCGCAACGTCGTGTGCCTCGGCCACATCCTCGCCGAGGACGGCCGCAAGATGTCCAAGCACCTCGGCAACATCCTGGAGCCGATGGCGCTGCTGGAGCGCCACGGCGCGGACGCGGTGCGCTGGTTCATGGCGGCCGTCGGCTCGCCCTGGTCGGCGCGGCGGGTCGGGCACACGCTCATCCAGGAGGTCGTGCGCAAGGTCCTGCTGACGTACTGGAACACCGTCGCGTTCCAGAGCCTCTACGCGCGCACCGCGGGCTGGACCCCGGCCGAGATCGTGCCGGTCGCCGAGCGGCCGGTGCTCGACCGCTGGGTCGTCTCCGAGCTCAACCTGCTCGTCGGCGAGGTCGACGCGGCCATGGACGCGTTCGACACCCAGCGGGCCGGGCGGCTGCTCGCCGCGTTCGTCGACGACCTGTCGAACTGGTACGTGCGGCGGGCCCGGCGCCGGTTCTGGCGCGGCGACCCGGCCGCGCTGAGCACCCTGCACGAGGCGGTCACGACCGTCACGCTGCTCATGGCGCCCCTCACGCCGTTCATGACCGAGCGGGTCTGGCAGGACCTCGTGGTGTCCACGACCCCCGACGCTGCGGAGTCGGTACACCTGGCCGCCTACCCGGTCGCGGACCCCACCCTGATCGACCCGCGCCTGTCGGAGGAGATGGCGCTCGTGCGGCGCCTGGTCGAGCTGGGCCGGGCCGCGCGCGCGGACGCCACCGTGAAGACCCGCCAGCCCCTGGCCCGGGTGCTGGTCTCGGCGCCGGGCCTCGACGGGCCGCTGCTGGAGCTGCTCGCCGAGGAGCTCAACGTGCAGTCGGTCGAGCCGCTCACCGGCTCGCTGGTGAACACGTCGGCGAAGGCGAACTTCCGCAGCCTCGGCAAGCGGTACGGCAAGCGCGTGCAGGAGATCGCGGCCGCCATCGCCGCGACCGACGCCGCGGCGCTCGGCACCGCGCTGCGCGAGGCGGGCTCGGCGACCCTCGAGGTCGGCGGCGAGCCGGTGGTGCTCGAGCGCGACGACGTGTTCCTGACCGAGACGCCCCGCGAGGGCTGGGCGGTGGCCAGCGACGCCGGCGCGACCGTGGCGCTCGACCTGCACATCACGCCGCAGCTGCGCCGCGCCGGCATCGCCCGCGAGGTGATCCGGCAGGTGCAGGAGACGCGCAAGTCCTCCGGGCTCGAGGTGGTGGACCGGATCGAGGTCGGATACGCCACGACCGACCCTTCCGACCCTTCCGACCAGGAGACCGCGGCGGCGTTGACCGAGCACGCTTCCGCGATCGCCGACGAGGTCCTCGCGACCACGTTCGGCCCCGGCGAGCCGTGGCCGGGCGCGGAGGTCAACGAGGCGGCGGGGCTGACGTACTGGCTCCGCAAGGCCTGACCCTCACCCGCGCAGGGGCACCTCCGTGATCTCGCCGCCGGATGCGGCCTTGGCCACGGCCGCCCGGCGCGAGGACCGCTCCGCCTCCTCGCGGCGTCCCTGGTGGTGCAGGGACGCCGCGAGGTTCTCGTGGGCGAGGTAGTGGCCCGGGTCGAGCTCGATCGCCGCCCGGGCCTCCCGCTCGGCCCCGGCGTGATCGCCCCGGGCCCCGAGCGCCGCCGCCAGGCCGACCCGGATGTCGGCGTCGTCCGGGGCGAGCTCGGCGGCACGGCGGTGGGCCGCCAGCGCGGCGTCCGGCCGGCCGAGCTGCCCGACGGCCAGACCGAGATGGTTGTGCAGCTTCCCCGTGGGCCCGATCGCGATCGCCCGCCGGAGCACGGGCTCGGCCTCGGCATACCTGGCCTCGTTGATCAGCGCCGCGGCCAGCGCCTCCAGGGTGGCGACGTCGCCGGGCGCGAGCCTGTCCGCCTCGCGCAGCACCCGGACCGCCTCCCCGCCCGGCTCCCGCAGCGACAGCAGCACCCGGCCGAGCAGCTGCCGCAGCCGCGCCGACTCCGGCCGCGCCTCGACCCCGCGGCGCAGCTCGGGCTCCGCCTCCTCGTATCGTCCGTCCATCAGCAGCGCGTAGGCGAGGATGATGCTCCGCGCCGGATTGGCGGGGTCGCGGCGCTTCGCCTCGCGCAGGGCGGCCTGTCCCGCGGCGAACTCACCGATCCAGGTCAGCACCGTGCCGTAGGCCGCGTGGGCGAGCGGGTCGTCCGGGCTGACCTCGACCCCGCGGCGACCCGCGCGCAGGGCGACCTCGCGCGGCACCGCCGTGCCCTCGTCCAGGAACCGGGCGGCGAACCAGCTGGTGCAACGGCGGTGCGCCTGCACCACCGGGCGCCGCACGCGTTCGTCGTCGCCCTTGACCCGCTCGACCGCGGTGTCGGCGAGGTCCAGCCGCTCGAGGATGCCCAGCCCGAGCAGATCACCGTGCATCACCGCGACCAGATCCGCATGACGGCGGCGGACATCGGCCGCGAGGACCCCCTCGTCGTCGTGGCCGCGCAGCGCCTCGAGCACCGGCGGCCCGGCGGCGGCCGGGTCCGCGGGGCCGGGCTCGAGCGGGCGGCCGGCCAGCACCAGCAGCCCACGGAGCACCGGGAGATCGGCGGAGGCGTAGGACCCGGCGAACCGGCCCGCGATGCCGGCCAGTTCGAGGGCGAAGCGGGGCGCGAGCACGGCCACCGGCGCATACAGGTGGCAGAGCAGGCGGTGCCCGGCCCGCTCGCCGGTCCAGCAGGTGTGCCAGAGCAGGGCGGCCACGTCGCGCTGCCAGTCGGCGTCGGTCACCGCGGCCTCGCCCGCGGCCGCGTGCCGCGACAGCCGGGCCCGCAGCGCGGCGACGGCGCGCTCGTGCATGGGCCGCACCATCTCGCGCTCCGCCGGGCCGGACAGGTGGGTGAGCACGACCGCGGCCACGTCGCGGTGCAGCGGCAGCGGGCCGGGCGTCACGAAGTCGTAGCGCGCCGCCAGCGTGTCCAGGCGGCCCGCGACCTCGGCCGGCGGCACGTCCCACAGCGCGGCCAGCAGCGTCGGGTCGAGCCGGCCGGGCAGCAGGGCGAGCCCGTGCACGAACGCCAGGTCCTCGGCCGACTCGGGCCGGGCCAGCAGCCGGACCAGATACCGGCGCATCAGCGTCGCCACCACCGCCCGGCCCGGGCCGTCGGCGAACACCTCGGCGCGTGGGACGTCGCTGCGCAGCAGGCCGACGAGCAGCGCGACGGCGAGGGGCACCCCGCCGGTCATCGCGGTCAGCTCCGCCGTCACGTCGGGTGGCGGCGCCGCACCGAACGCCTCGGCCAGGTACGCGGCCGACTCGTCCGGTCCGAACGGGCGCATTGGCATCGTCTCGGCGCGCTCGGCCGGCAGGGCGGCGACCAGGCGGGCCGCGGGGCCGCCGGCGGTGGGGTCCGCCGCGTCGCGCAGGCCCAGCACCCAGGTCTCGGCGGCGCGGGGGCGGCCGGCGAGCGCGGGCAGCCAGTCCAGCGCGGGGCCGAGCAGCTCGCAGGAGTCCAGCAGCAGCACCGGCGGGCGGCCGCGACCGGCCAGCTTGTCCAGGCCGTGGCCGAACGCGCGGACGAGCGCGTCGACCTCGGAGATCAGGCTCGGATACTCCTCGTCCTCGACCCGCCATCCGGAGATCCGGCGAACGGCCGCGGTGATCGCCGCCCGGCCGGCCTTGGCCAGCGGGGCGGCGGCCGGGCCGAGCGGGGCGGCCAGCGCGACGGCGGCGAGGTCCTCCCCGGCGTCGGCGAGGCGGGTGCGCTCCTCGTCGCTGAGGGCGGGGCGGCGTCCGGCGTCGAGGCCGAGGTCCCGGGCGCGAGCGGCCAGTGCCGGGACGCGCCGCATCCGCTCGCGGAACGGGTGGAAGGCGCGCTCGATCCGCCTGCGGCCGGCGCCGGGCGGAACGGCGTCGGTCAGGGCGCGGTACATCCGGTCGAGCACCAGCCAGATCGGTGGCCCGGCGGCGGTGGCGGACTCGGCCCGGATGACCGGCTGCTCCGCCTCCCAGTCGACAGTGGCGACGATGTCACGGCCCGGGTCGGCGGCGGCGATCGCGGTCAGGCGGCGCAGCAGGGTGGTCTTGCCGGCGCCGCCGTGGCCGGTGAGCACGAGGATCCGGCCGCCGTCCGGGTCGGCGAGGACGGCCCGGAAGCGCGCCTGTTCGGGTCCCCGGCCGACGAAGACGGCATCGACACGCATCGGGGCAATGCTAGCCGATCAGGCGGGCCGTGACCTCTTCGACGGAGGCGCAGACGGGGACGCCGGGAGTGACCGGCGGGCGGTCGACGACGACCACCGGGATCCCCAGGCGCTCGGCGGCCTCCAGCTTCGCGGCCGTCATGTCGCCGCCGCTGTCCTTGGTGACGAGCACCTCGATGGCGTGCTCACGCATCAGCGCGACCTCGCCGTCCACCGTGAACGGGCCGCGATCCCGGATGACGTCCACATTGGACGGGACCTCGTCGGGCTCGTCCACGCACCGCAGCAGGTAGTGGGTCCCCGGGTCGCGGAAGTGCCCGATGCTCTGCCGGCCGGTGGTGAGGAAGACCCGCCGGCCCAGCGACGGCAGCAGCTCCGCGGCGGCCTCGAGCGACGGGACCCGGTGGCCCGCGACCGCGTAGCCGGGCCGGCGCAGCACGATCAGCGGGACGTGCGCCTCGGCGCAGGCGAGGGCCGCGTTGGCGGAGATCTGGGCGGCGAAGGGGTGGGTGGCGTCGACCACCGTGTCGATGCGCTCGGCGCGCAGGTAGGCCGCGAGCCCGGCGGGCCCGCCGAAGCCGCCGATGCGAACCTCCCCCGCCGGCAGCACCGGGTCGGCGACGCGGCCGGCGAGGGAGGAGATCACGCGGTACGTCGGCGGCAGCACCGAGGCCAGCCGCCGGGCCTCCCCGGTGCCGCCCAGGATGAGCAGAGTCGGCACCGGGAAAGCCTAACGCGTCACGGGTAGCTGACCAGGTTCTCGACCTGGTGCCCGGAGTTGACCGCGGCGCCCGTGCTGTTGACGACGTGCGAGATGGTGCCGGTGCCGCCCAGCGAGACGGTCACCATGTCGTGGAACTTGACGCCGGCGGTCTGCGGCACCTCGAACGAGTGCCCGAGCACCATGCTGGGGTTGGTGCTGAAGTAGCAGTAGCTGCCGAGCCCCCAGGCCTCGTGGGTGGTGACGTTCGCCGCGATCTTGTACGCCGCCCAGCCCTGCGCCCCGCCGCCGCTGGACCAGCCCGACTGGTTCGGCACGTCGTAGGGGATCTCGTTCTGGAAGAAGTACGTGCGCCCGCCGTTGCCGTTCCAGATCACCTGGTACTGCTGATAGTGCTCGACGAAGAGCCCGTAGAACGTCACGTTGGCGCCGTTGACCACGAGCCCGTTGGCGGCGGTGTTCGTGTTCCAGCCGACGGTGCCCCCGTTGCCGTGGTCGGCGCGCCAGATCCAGGCGTGGTCGCCGATCACGTTGTTCGAGTTGATCCGCAGGCTGACCGTGGCCTTGCCGACCGTGGCCCCGCCGATGCGGAAGAACACGTCGTGCAGCGAGACCGGGTTGGCCGAGTGGTCGGCCGACGAGCCGCTCGGGCCGACCTCGAGCAGCACCGGCGAGTTGACGGTGCCCGCGTCGAAGAGGATCCCGGCGAGCTTCACGCCGTCGACGTCGGCGACGGTCATCGCGGTCACCCCGTTGTCGGGCACGATCGTGGCCAGGCCGAGGCCGAGCACGACGGTGTCCGGGCGGGTGATCCGGATAGTGTCGCTGACGTGGTACACGCCCGGCGTGAACAGCAGGTTCTGCCCGGCGGCGAGGGCCGCGTTGATCGAGGCGGCGGTCGCCCCGGCCTTCACGACGTAGAACTGGCTGATCGGCAGCGAGGTGCCGGCCGTGCTCCCGCCCTGCCACGAGTTGCCGGTCGCGTTGGTGCGCAGGCTCGGCACGAACACCTGATAGTTGCCGGCGCCGTCGACGTACAGGAACGGCTTCTCCCGCACCACCGGGGTGCTCGCCACGCGCGTGTAGGGCGGGCTCGGGAAGTTGCCGCTGGGCGCGTTCGTGTCGCCGACGAACACCATGTTCCAGTTGGAGCCGGTCCAGCTGCCCATGGTCGAGTTCCGGGTGATCCACTGCTGCTGCGAGCCGGAGCGGATCTGCCCGTCGACGGCCGAGTCGGAGATCCAGCCGCCCGAGGACCAGCCGCCGTCGTCGAGCTGGAGGTTGCCGCGCACGTGCATGCGGCGGTAGGGCGCGGCCTGGGAGACGGCCCACCGGTCGGTGCCGCCGGTCGGGTTGACCGACAGGTTCTCGGCCGAGCGCCAGAAGTTCTGGGTCGCGTTGCCCTGGAACCAGTCCGCCTCAGCGTGCACGGCCCCGTTGATGGTCACCTGGTCCGGCGACAGGCCGAGGCCGGCGACCTGGGTGTAGAAGCCGACGTTGGCGTCGACGTTGTAGGCGCCCGGCCGGAACAGCAGCGCGTAGCGCTGGGAGCCGAACTGGTTGCTCTGCTGCCCGTTGAACACCGCGTTGAGCCGGCTCTGGATGGTGGCGGCCGGCATCGACGGGTCGAAGATGGACACGTTCGGCCCGAGGTCCGGGTTGCCGGTGTTCGGCGGGTTGCTCGTGGGCGGGTTCGACGTCGGCGGGGTGGTGCCGCCCGGGAGCGTCCACTGCTGGTTGGCGCTCGCGAAGCAGTCCCAGATCTGCAGCGGGGTGCCGTCGGCCGAGCTGGGCCCGGTCGCGTCGAGGCACTTGCCGAGCGCCCGCAGCGTGCCGTCGCTGTTGCGCGACCACTGCTGCGCCGCGGTGCCGTTGCAGTCGTAGATCTGGACCTTGGTGCCGTTGGCCGAGCTGGCCGCGTTCACGTCCAGGCACTTGCCCAGCGCGCGGATGGTGCCGTCGTCACCGACGGTCCACTGCTGGGCGGTGGTGCTGTTGCAGGTGTAGAGCTGCACCTGGGTGCCGTTGGCCGAGCTGGCCGCGGCGACGTCGACGCACTTGCCGCCGTAGCCGGTGATCTGGCCGGAGGTGGCGGCCGAGGCGCTGGTCATGGCGAACACGCCGATGCCGGCGGCGGCCAGGACGGTCGCCGAGACGGCGAGCCCGAGCCGCAACAACACAGGCCTCGTCGGTGGTGACGCAGTCGGCCGGCGGCGGCTCAGGCGAGGCCGTCGCCGTGTGGTGGAGGGTGTCACTGCGGTCCCTTCTGGGGGTGGGTACGGAAAGCTGTTCCCACCCCCGGGACCACCACTGGGCTCCTGCCGTCAGGCGGCGATCTGGCCCGAGCCGCCGATCGTCTCGTTGACGGACTCGAGCCAGGCCTTCATGTCCGTCGCCTTCAGGCCGGTGCCGCCGACGACGACGGTGCTGCCGGCCAGGAGCGTCGGGTACGACTTCGCCTGGTCCTGCGCGTACGCCCGGGCCGCGTTGGCCGCCTTGAACTCCACGAAGAGCGCCTGCTGCCCGCGGTGCGGGAGCGAGTCGCCCTTCTTCTCGTAGCAGTCGAACTGCTTGAAGCTCGCGACGGACGAGCGGTACTTGGGCTCCACGCCGGTGGAGTTGGTGTCCCACTGCCCGAACTTGCAGTCGGGGTCCTTGGTGAACAGCTCTCCGGTCAGCTTTCCGACGGTGGAGAACTCGAGCTTTCCGGCCTGGCCGGAGGTCTTCGCCGATGCCTTGGCCGACGCGCCGGCGGAGGTCGACGGCGCGGCGGACTCGGCGGCCGCGGAGGCGGACGCGGGGGCGGAGTCGGTCTTGGGGGCTTCCTTCTTGTCATCGCCGCACGCGGCGGTGAGCAGCAGCACGGCGCAGACGACGGGCAGCAGGCGCTTCATCGGGGATTCCTTTATGTGGTACCGCATGTGGCACGCGGAGTGTCTTCGTCGGACGAAGAGCAACTTATGCGCGCCGCGGCCCCGTTGAATCCCCGATGTATGCCACCCGACAACCGACGTGTGCTACCTCACCCCCTGGGGAAGGCGGGCCGGCCTCGGGTGAGTCGACCGGCCCGCCGTTTCCTTTCGTGCCGGTGCCCCGGCCGTCCGCATACCGGGGCACCCGCTCATCGGGTCTCAGCCTTGGTACTGGGCGATGACCTTCGTGTAGTCCCACGCGCTCTGCGAGACGCCGCTGCACGTGTCGTCGTTCGTGCTGCCCCCGTTGCACGGCCGGTCGCGGTTGGCCGACCAGAACGTGAAGCGGGCCAGGTGGTGCTGCTGCGCGTAGGCGAGCATGGTGCGGAAGTCCGCCACGGTGACGGTCTCGCCGACGTCGGTGATCCCGTTCATCGAGGAGATGCCGGAGTGCCGGTAGGCCTGGTCGTCGGTGTAGTGGTAGCCGTTCTTGACCACGTTCTTGAGGCCCTCGGCCGCCTGGACCGTAAGGTTGCCCATGTTCTGCCCGGCCGCGCCGAAGTCGAACGGCATGATGGTCCACGCGTCGACGGTCAGGCCGCTGGCCGCGGCCCGGTTGATCATCGACGAGTCCGGCCCGGTGCGGTCGCTCGGGAACGTGACGTAGACGGCGGTGTTCGGGTTGTTGGCCTTGACGGTCTTGAGCGCGTCGATGGTGCGCTGCTGGAGGGTCGGGTTGTTGTAGACCGTGCCCTCGATGTCGATGTCGATCGCCTTGAGGCCGTACGCGTTGATGACCTTCTGGTAGGCCGCGGCGAGCGCGCTCGCGCTGCTGCAGGTCTGCTCCAGCCACGGCCCGCTGGCCCCGCCGAACGACACGGCGACGTCACCGCCGGCGCCCCGGATGTTGTTGATGGTGCTCTGGTCCTGCCCGCCGGTGAGCGGCCGGTTGCCGTCCCAGAGCGGGTCGCAGGCGCCGTTGGAGAGGATGAACGCCATCGTGAACCACTTGACGCCGGTCGCGCTCATGATGGTGCGCGGGTCGGGCAGGTTGCCCCAGCCGAGGTACGCGTACGGCGCCGCGCCCATCGCGGGGTTGGACGTGGGCGGGTTCGACGTCGGCGGGTTGGAGGTCGGCGTCGTGGTGCCGCCGGGCAGCGTCCACTTCTGGTTGGCGCTGGCGAAGCAGTCCCAGATCTGCAGCGGGGTGCCGTCGGCCGAGCTGGGCCCGGTCGCGTCGAGGCACTTGCCGAGCGCGCGCAGCGTGCCGTCGCTGTTGCGGGTCCACTTCTGGGCGGTGGTCCCGTTGCAGTCGTAGATCTGCACCTTCGTGCCGTTGGCCGAGCTGGCCGCGGCGACGTCGAGGCACTTGCCGAGGGCGCGGATCGTGCCGTCGTCGCCGATGGTCCACTGCTGGGCGTTGGTGCCGTTGCAGGTGTAGAGCTGCACCTGCGTGCCGTTCGCGGAGCTGGCCGCGGCGACGTCGACGCACTTGCCGCCGTAGCCGGTGATGGCTCCGACGGTGGCGGCGGACGCGGAGTTCATCGCCACGACACCGACCACGCCGACGACGGCGAGGGCGGCCGCGACGATCACTCCGCGGCGGATCAGGCGGGTTCTTGCCATGAGAGGCCTTTCATGAGGGTGGCCCCGGACGGGCGCCCGTTTCGGGCGGCAAGCTATCTGTTAAGCGCCCTTCCAGATTGAGGGCAGGCTATGACCAGATCCATCACGCGTCAATAAAAGAGGCAAAAAAAGGGGTGCCATTAAGGTCCCCTTGAGCCTGGCGACACGGCGTGAGCAGGGCGTTGCTCAGCGCCGGGCGATACCCGGGACCGGGCGCCGGCGGGGCTCCTTAAGGACGCGACGCCCGGCGCAGCAGCTCGGCCATGGGCAGGGTCGCGGCGCCGAAGGCCACCGCGTCGGGGCCGAGCTCGCACAGCTCGATCGAGACCTGGCCGAAGGGGTGCTCGAGGGCCTGCTCCCGGGCCGCCGCGCGGATCTTGTCGAGCAGGCGCGCGCCGAGGGCCAGGCCGGCCCAGCCGCCGAGGACCACGCGCTCGGGGTTGAACAGGTTGACCAGGTTGCCGATGCCGGCGCCGAGCATGCCGGCGGTCTCGTCGAGGGTCGCGGTCGCGGCCTCGGTCCCGGCGGCGATGAGCGCGGCCACGTCGGCCATCTCGCCCGCGGCGGCGGGGCGGGACGGGTCGAGGGCCCGCGCCCGCTCGAGGATGCCCTCGGCGCCGACGTAGGCCTCCAGGCAGCCGCGGGCGCCGCAGCGGCACTGCCGGCCGCCGTAGACGACGGTGGTGTGCCCCCACTCCCCCGCGCTGCTGCTGGCGCCGCGGTAGACGGTGCCGTTGGTGATCACGGCCGCCCCGACGCCCGAGCCGACGAGCACGATCACCGCGTTGCCCGCGCCCCGGCCGGCGCCGAACCACATCTCGGCCTGGCCCTGGGTCTTGGCGCCGTTCTCGACGAACAGCGGGGCGGTGATCCCGCGCTCGCGCAGCAGAGTGTGGAAGGAGACCCCGCGCCAGCCCAGCGTCGGGGCGTAGACCAGCGGCGGGTCGGCCTGCTCGACGGTGCCGGGCACGCCGATGCCGATGCCGAGCACGTCCTGGGCCGCGGTGTCCTTGAGCACCTCCCGGATCCCGGCCTCGAGCTGGCCCGCGACCACGGACGGGTCGGGGCGCGAGGACGGCAGCGGCTCGTCGACGGTGGCCAGGCGGGTCATCGACAGGTCGAACAGCTCGACCTTGACCCCGGTCTCGCCGACGTCGGCGCCGACGAGCCGGCCGAAGTCCGGGTTGACGCGCAGCAGCACGCGGGGGCGGCCCCCGTCGGACTCGATCTGGCCGGCCTCGATGATGAGGCCCTCGTGCAGCAGCTCGGCCGTCACGCTGCTGGCGGTCGCGGCGCTGAGGCCGGTGATGCGGCTCAGGTCGTGGCGGCTGAGCGGCCCCCGGAAGAACAGCTCGGACAGCAGCGTCGAGCGATTGCGCCGGCGCATGTCGCGCGTCGTCGCGCGTTCCACCTCGATGCGCACCACCGCGGTTCCGACCTCCCCCTTGATCCCTCGGTAGCGATCGTGTCACGCGCGCCGATGCGCGTCGACACCGGAGGGTCGGTTCACCGCCGCACCTCCCTCGCGACCAGGCCGATCGTCACACAGGGCCGCTTCACCGCCGCCGCGCGCGTCGCGCCACCCCCGCGACCAGGCCGATGGTCACCACCACGAACGCCCCGGTGAGCAGCGCCACCTTGCCGCGCCGGTCCGGGCCGGCGGCCGCCACGGCGCCCGGGCTCGGCTTCGGGGCGGCGGCCGGGCTCGACACGACCGGCGAGGGCGACGGCTTCGGGCGCTGCACGGTGTACCGCAGGATGCTCACCGGCCCCGGCTGGTCGGACACGGTGAGGAAGTCGCGGCCGTCCGGCGTGTACGCGATCCCCTCGCCCTGCGGCTCGTCCGGCAGCGGGATCACCCTCGGCGTGCCGGTGGTGATCGCCTTGGCCACGTCGCCGTCGGGCACGTCGAACTCGTAGGCGTCGGCGTAGGTGCGCACGACCGCCCGGGTGCCGTCGGGCGAGACGGCCGCGCCGGTGACGAACCCCTCGCCGAGGAAGCCCCACGGGTTGCTGGTGCCGGTGTGCGTGGCCTCGAAGCGGCCGACGGCGGTCAGCGGGGCCCCCTCGGCGTTGTCCGTCGGCAGCGGGGTGTCGAGCCGGAACACCTGGCCGCTGGGGTCCTTGGTGACGATGACCGGGCGGCCCGACCCGTCGATCATCAGCGCCTCGGCGTCCCGCGGGGTCCCGTCGGGGTACCGCAGCCGATGGATCTTCATGCTCTTCGCCCCGGGCGCGAGGGTCCACAGCGCGATCGTGTCGCGGCGCTTGCCGGAGCCGCCGGTGAGCGGGCTGTTGTCGCCGATGTCGGCGATCCACACTGTGCCGTCGCGGCCCACGGCGAGGTCCTCGGGGTCGCGGGCCGTCGTCGGGTAGCCCACGCTGCGGGTCACCTTGCAGTCCGCGTCGAGGTAGAACAGGCGCGTCTTCTTCGGGTCGGGGTTCGAGTCGTTCTCGACGAGGTACCCGCCGCCGGGCAGCGCCGCGAGGCCGGACGCCTCGGTGACCGCCGGGTCGGTGATGCGGCACGCCTCCGTGGCCCCTTCGGGCCGCGCGAACACCGGCGCCGGAACGGCCACGGCACAGATGACAACCGCCCCGATCACCGCCGCCCGTCGCACGCGATCCAGTCTGACAGAGCCGGTCCGGTGACCATGGGTCGTACGAACAGACGCGCACAGTAACCGACACGTTGGTGGAATGCGGCGTTTCGCGTCCGGCGAATATGGAACATTTCGGACATGAAGACATGGGGGAATCTGGCCGGGGTGGCGGCCGGGGTGGCCGCGCTGCCCGTCATGGGCTCGGGGGCGATCGCGAGCCCGGCCGCCGCCGAGCCGGTCGTCATCGCGCGCTACGACTTCGACGCGGCCCAGAAGGGCGCCACCGTCGCCGACGTCTCCGGGCACGGCCATACGCTGGCGCCGTCCGCCGTCCACGGGGGCAAGGTGCGGCTGCCGGCGCGCGGCAGCGGGCGCGCGGCCGCGTTCCCGGCCAAGTGCACCGGCAAGAAGTGCCCGCACGCGGTGCTGCAGGCGCCGGACGCGCCGGAGCTCAACCCGGGCGCGAACCCGATCCGCTTCGGCGCGACGGTGCGGCTGGCCAAGGGCCAGACCGGCTCGGGCGAGAACATCCTGCAGAAGGGGTACTCGGCCTCGGGCGGGCAGTACAAGCTCCAGGTCGACGGCAAGGCGGGCCGGCCCAGCTGCGTCGTGTCCGACAACGTCGTGCGCGGCATTCACGTGGCCCGCTCCGACGTCTCGATCGCCGACGGCAAGTGGCACACGCTCGAGTGCCGGCGCGCCGGCGCGGCCCTGACCCTGCTGGTGGACGGGGCCGTGCACGCCACGCTCGCCATCCCGGCCACGCTGGCCATCACGAACACCGTGCCGCTGAGCGTCGGCGGCAAGGGAAACGGCACCGACAACGACCAGTTCCACGGCACCCTCGACGACGTCTGGATCGCCCTCGGTTAGTCCCGGCTAGTCGCGGTGGCGGCTGGTGGAGTACAGGTGGCTGTCGGGGAACGCCTCGGCGGCGAGCGCCGGCCCCACGATGATGACCGCGGTGCGCCTGATGCCCGCCGCGCGGACCTGTCCGGCGATGCCGGCCAGCGTCCCGCGCAGGATCACCTCGTCGGCGCGGCTCGCGTAGGCCACCACCGCGGCCGGGCACTGCGGGCCGTACCACTGGGCGAGCTCCGGCGCGAGCACCTCGATGCGCTGGACCGCCAGGTGCAGCACGAGCGTCGCCCGGCTGGCGGCGAGCGTGGCCAGGTCCTCGCCGGGCGGCATCGGGGTCGCCCGGGCGGCCGTGCGGGTCAGGATCACCGACTGGGCGACGCCGGGGACGGTCAGCTCGCGGCCGAGCGACGCCGCGGCGGCCGCGAACGCTGGCACGCCGGGCACGATCTCGTAGGGCACGCCGGCCGCGTCCAGCCGGCGCAGCTGCTCGGCCATCGCGCTGAACACCGACGGGTCGCCGGAGTGCAGCCGGGCCACGTCGAGCCCCCGCTCGTGCGCGGCGACGAGCTCGGCCAGGATCTGGTCGAGGTCGAGGTTCGCGGTGTCGACGAGGCGGGCGCCGGGCGGGCAGCAGTCCAGCAGCTCGACGGGCACGAGACTGCCCGCGTAGAGGCACACCGGCGCCGCGGCCAGGCGGTCGCGGCCGCGCACGGTGATGAGGTCGGCCGCGCCCGGGCCGGCCCCGATGAAGTACACGGTCACGTGTGCACCACCCACTGCGTCACGGGGAGCATCGGCCGCCACCCCAGGAACCCTCCGACGGGCGCGGCCCGGTTCACCGCGATGCGGGTGAGGTCCCCGCCGTGCCGTTGCTGCAGCTCCGCCACCAGCCGCTCCGACTCGATGGTGACCGCGTTGACGACGAGCCGCCCGCCGGGGCGCAGCGCGCTCCAGCACGCGTCGAACACACCCGGGGCCGTGAAGCCGCCGCCGATGAAGATCGCGTCCGGCCGGGGCTGCCCGGCCAGGACCTCGGGGGCGCGGCCGAGCACGAGCCGCAGCCCGGGCACCCCGAACGTCTCGGCGTTGCGCCGGATGCGCCCGGCCCGGGCCTCGTCGCGCTCGAAGGCGACCGCGCGGCAGGCCCGGTGGGCGCGCATCCACTCGATGCCGATGCTGCCCGAGCCGGCGCCCACGTCCCACAGCAGCTCCCCCGGGCACGGCCCCAGCGCGGCGAGCGTGACGGCCCGGATCTCGCGCTTGGTGAGCTGGCCGTCGGAGTCGTACCGCCCGTCGTCGATCCCCGGCACCACGGCGATCCCGGTGCCGCCGCGCGCCTCGACCGCCACGATGTTCAGCGGGCGCGCCGCGGCCGGGTCGTGGTGGATCCGCTCGTCCGGCGCCCCGAGGTCCTCGAGGATCGTGACGGCGCTGTCCGCGAACCCGGTCTCCTCCAGGATGCGCCAGACCTCCGCGGGCGTCTGCCGCCCGGCCGAGAGCACGAGCACCCGGCGGCCGTCGTGCAGGAAACGCCGGACGAGCGCGGCGTCGCGCACGACGTCGGTGTCCTCGACCGGCCAGCCGAGCCGCGCGCAGGCGAGCGACACCGAGGACGGGTGCGGGATCACGGTGACGTGGGCCGGGCCGAGCAGGCGCACGAGCGTGGTGCCGATCCCGTGGTGCATCGGGTCGCCGCTGGCCAGCACGCAGACGCGCCGCCCGTGCCGCTCGGCCAGGAGCCGGGGCAGGGCGGGCACGAGCGGCGACGGCCACGCGACGCGCTCGGCGTCCACATCGGACAGCAGGTCGAGCTGGCGCGGGCCGCCGAACACGACCTCGGCGTCCCGCAGCGCGGCCAGGCCCTTCGCGCTCAGCTCCCCGCCGGCCCCGATGCCCACGACGACGACGCCGGGCGCGGGCGCGGCGACGGCGATCGCGGCGCCGGGCGAGGAGCGCTTGCCCACGGTGAGCACCGCGGGGCCGGCCACGGCGAGCAGGGCGGCCGCCTCGGCGACGCTGGGCGTACCGAGGGCCTGCGACACGCGCGCCGAGGGCGACGGCACCGGCACGGCCGCCAGCTCCTCGGGCGGGAAGGAGACCACCGCGCACCCGAGCCGGGCGGCCACCGACTCCGCCAGGTCGCGGCGGGCGTCCACCGTGGCCACCACGCCGATGTCGTCCAGTGTGGACAGTGACTCGCGCAGGAGGGAGAGCACCTCCTGCGGGTCCGTGGACGGGCGGGCGCCGAGGCCGAGCACTAGACGCACGACGCCACCAGGCGGTGCGCGAAGGCCGGGTGGCCGGCCCAGTGCAGGTGCAGATAGGAGGCGTGCACGGCGCCGGACACGAAGCCGTCGCGGCCCTCGCGCCACGCCCAGGCCGGGGCCGCGCCCGTCGCCGGGGTGACGCGCGTGCGGTGGAACTCGTGGCCGGTCACGCGCGTGCCGGCCGGGGCGAGGACGCTGTCGGACAGGGCGACGGCGTCTCGGTACCCCAGCGTGAGCGAGGGCGTCATGGCCGCCTCCGCGTCCAGGACCCCGCACATCGGGCGGCCGTCGAGGGTGCGGCAGAGCCAGAGCAGGCCCGCGCACTCGGCCGCGATCGCGCCCCCGGAGGCGGCCAGGCCGGCCACCGCGCGGCGGAGGGGCTCGTTGGCGGAGAGCTGCTCGGCGTACACCTCCGGAAAACCACCGCCCACGACGAGCGCGCGGGCGCCGTCGGGCAGGGCCTCGTCCCGCAGCGGGTCCACTGTGGACACCCGGGCGCCGGCCGCGGCGAGCAGCTCGACGGTCTCGGCGTAGCCGAACGAGAACGCGGGCCCGCCCGCGACCGCCACGACCGGCGCACCGGCGACGGGCTCGGCGACGGCCGGCGTCCACGGCGGCGCGGACAGCGGCGGGGCGCAGCGGGCCACGGCCAGCACCGCGTCCAGGTCCACGCTCGCGGCCACGAGCCCGGCCAGGGCCGCGACCGACGCGGCCGCCTCGGCCGACCGCTCCACCACCGGCACCAGGCCGAGGTGGCGCGACGGGGCGGCGACGGCGTCGTGGCGGCGCAGGACGCCCAGCACCGGCGTGCCGACCTCGGCGCAGGCGTCCCGCAGGATCTGCTCGTGGCGGTCCGAGCCGACGCGGTTGAGGATCGCGCCGGCGATGTGGATGCCGTCGCCGAACGAGCGGAAGCCGTGGATGAGCGCGGCCACCGAGCGCGCCTGCGCGGTCGCGTCGACGACGAGGACGACGGGCGCGGCGAGCAGCCGGGCCACGTGCGCGGTGGAGCCGAACTCGCCGGCCCCGGTGCGCCCGTCGTAGAGGCCCATGACGCCCTCGACCACGGCCAGGTCCGAGCCGGCCGAGCCGTGCGCGAACAGCGGCCCGACGAGCTCCTCGCCGACGAGCACCGGGTCGAGGTTGCGGCCCGGGCGGCCGGCGGCGAGGGCGTGGTAGCCGGGGTCGATGTAGTCCGGCCCCACCTTGAACGGCGCCACGCGCTCGCCCCGCGCGGCGAACGCCGCCAGCAGGCCGGTCGCGACGGTGGTCTTGCCGTGGCCGGAGGCCGGTGCCGCGATGACGAGCCGCGCTACCACTCGATGCCCTGCTGGCCTTTTCGCCCGGCGTCCATCGGGTGCTTGACCTTCGTCATGTCGGTCACCAGGTCGGCCAGCTCGACCAGGTCGGGGTGCGCGTCGCGGCCGGTGACGACCACGTGCTGGTTGCCGGGCCGCTCGCGCAGGGTCTCCACGACGTCGGCGATGTCGACCCAGCCCCACTTGATCGGGTACGTGAACTCGTCGAGGACGTAGAAGCGGTACGCCTCCGCGGCCAGGTCGCGCTTGATCTGGGCCCAGCCCTCGGCCGCCTCGACGGCGTGGTCGCGCTCGGTGCCGGGCCGCTGGATCCACGACCAGCCCTCGCCCATCTTGTGCCACACCACGCTGCCACCCTGGCCGGTCTCGCCGAGCGCGCGCAGGGCGGTCTCCTCGCCGACCTTCCACTTCGGGCTCTTCACGAACTGGAACACGGCGATGGGCCAGCCGGCGCTCCACGCGCGCAGGGCCATGCCGAACGCGGCGGTGGACTTGCCCTTGCCCTGCCCGGTGTGCACGGCGAGCACGTGCTGGCGGCGGCGCTGGCGGGTGGTGAGCCCGTCGTCGGGCACGTTCTCTACTTTGCCCTGCGGCATCTGTCTAGGCTCCCAGGCTCGCGAGTGGAATGCAGGAGGCGTCCAGGGCCGAGGCCAGGCGGCGGGCGAGGCCGAGGCGGATCGGGCCCTGCTCGCAGTCGACCACGACCGCGGGGACGCCGTGCAGCAGCGGTACGACGCTGAGCGGGTCCGGCCCGCTGGTCGAGCGCCCGTCGGTGACGACCACGAGCAGCGGGCGGCGGCGGGCGTCACGGCGGCGCTCGCCGTGCAGGGTGCGGGCGGCCTGGCGCAGCCCGGCGGCCAGCGGCGTGCGGCCCCCGGTGCGCAGCTCGGCCAGGCGCACCACGCCGACCTCGTGGCTCGCGGTCGGCTCGAGCACCAGCGTGGCGTCGTGGCCGCGGAAGGAGACCATCCCGACCTTGTCCCGGCGCTGGTACGCGTCCCGCAGCAACGACAGGATCGCCGTCTTCACCACGCTCATCCGCTGCCGGGCGGCCATGGAGCCGGACGCGTCGACGACGAACAGCACCAGGTTCGCCTCGCGGCCGACCTTGACCGCCTCGCGCACGTCGCGGGCCTCGGCGCGGCTCGACCCGCGCAGCGCGGCGGCGCGGATGGTGCCGGGCACGTGGATGCTCGTGAGCTTGCCGCCGAGCGGGGCGCGGGAGCGCACCACGCGGCCGTGGCGGGACAGGGCGGGCGAGCGGCGGCCGGCGTGGGCGCCCGCCTCGCGGTTCGCCCGGCCCGCGATGCTGAGCAGCTTCGGCTTGTACGGCACCCCGGCGAACGCCAGCTGCCCCGGCGCCCCGACGCTGTCCCCCGCCGCGTCCCCCGCCTCCGATGCATCCGATTCGCCCCGCGAATCGGATGTATCGGTAACGGAACCATCATTCGGCTCGACGGGCGGCCGCTGCTCGGGCGCGACCGGCGGCGGCGGACCCCCGGCTCGCTCCGACCCCGGCGACTCGCCGGGCCCGTCCGGCGAGTCGGACATTTCCGAAATATCCGTCGGGCTCGGCGGAACCGGGTCATCGTCCGGGGGCGGCCCGCCATCGCCGGGCGGCGGGTCCTCGTCCGGCCCGGCCTCCTGCTCGAGCACCTCTTCGAGGCGGTCGCGGTCGGCCCCCGGCGGGTCGAGCGGGTCCCGCCGGCGCCGGTGCGGCAGCGCCAGCCGGGCCGCGTCGCGCACGTCCGCCTTCGTGACCACGGTCCGCCCGTGCCAGGCCGCGAGCGCGACCGCCGTGCGGGCCACCACGATGTCGGCCCGGAGGCCGTCGACGCGGTACGCCAGGCAGATCCGCGCGATCCGGTCGAGCTCCGCATCGGGCAGGGCCACCGCCCCGAGCCGGGCCCGGGCGCTCACGATCCGCGCGGCCAGGGCGGCGTCCTCGGCCACGTAGCGCTCGGCGAACGACGCGGGATCGGCCTCGTACGCCAGCCGCCGCCGCACGACCTCGGCCCGCGGCGGGGCCTCCTGGGGCGCCGCGACCCCGACGACGAGCCCGAAGCGGTCCACGAGCTGCGGCCGGGGCTCGCCCTCCTCGGGGTTCATGGTGCCCACGAGCAGGAAGCGGGCCGCGTGCTTGACCGAGACGCCGTCGCGCTCGACGTGCGCGCGGCCCATGGCGGCGGCGTCGAGCAGCAGGTCGACGAGGTGGTCGGGCAGCAGGTTGACCTCGTCGACGTAGAGGACCCCGCGGTTCGCGGCGGCGAGCAGGCCCGGCTCGTAGGCCTTGACCCCGTCGCCGAGGGCCCGCTGCAGGTCCAGCGTGCCGACGACACGGTCCTCGGTGGCCCCCACGGGCAGCTCGACCAGGGCGGACCGGCGGTGGTGGGTGCCCGCCCCGGGAATGTGCGGGCCGTCGGGGCACTCGGGGTCGGGCGCGGCCGGGTCGCAGGCGAAGCGGCAGCCGGCGACGACCTCGACCTCGGGCAGCAGCGCGGCCAGTGCCCGCACGACGGTGGACTTGGCGGTGCCCTTCTCCCCCCGGACGAGCACCCCGCCGATGGCCGGCGAGACCGCCGTGAGCAGCAGGGCGAGGCGCAGATCGGCCAGGCCGACAACGGCCGAGAACGGATACGGCGGGGTCACGGGCACTCTTCCCTTCGGCGGGTCCGCGCCCGCGAGGCGGCTGTTGCGAGCGGCCGGAGTCTCCTGACTGCCGGATCCGCGCCGCCCCTCGACCGCCCCGGCCGTCGCCGGCCGTGGGTGCTGAGGTGCGACTCCCCGGTCACAGTGGCGGGACCGTCCCGGACTCGCACCGGGTTCCTCCGCATACCGCTCGCCCGCCATCGTGTCCCACGGGCGACCGGCACGTCAACGTGGCGCGGTGTGACCCTCACGATCCGCACCCGCCGGCCGATGGGACGGGCATGCGGCGCGTCCCGGATTCGGCCGCGCAGACCCTGCTGTGCGTGCTCCTCGTGGCGATCGCGCTGATCGCCGCCACGCCGCCGCGGCTGCCGGGGCTGGCCCCGGAGACCTCGGTGGCGCCGCCGGGCACGCGGGCGATGTGGCTGTGGGAGCACGACGACCCCGGGCCGGTCGTGGACTGGGCCGCGGCCAACGGGGTGCGAGCGCTGTTCGCGTACTACGACCCGCGCACCGACGACACCGCGCGGCTGCGGCGCCTGCGGGAGCTGTGCGACGCGGCCGGCATCGTGCTCGACGCGCTCGGCGGGGAGCCCGGCTGGACGACCGACCACGCCACCGCGCTGGCCTGGGCCGAGGGCGCCGCGGCCACGGGCCTGTTCCACGGGCTGCACCTGGACGTCGAGCCCTACCTGCTGCCCTCCTGGGGCCAGGACCAGGCATCACTGGTACCGAATTATCTGTCTTTGCTGGAAAAGACGGCCGCGGCCACGGACCTGCCGCTCGAGGCCGACGTGCCGTTCTGGCTGCCGACCGTGACGCTCGCCGGCGGGGCGAACCTGGCCGACGCCGTGCTCGCCCGCGTCTCCGGCGTCACGGTGATGAGCTACCGCAACACCGCCACCGGCGCCAACTCGATGGTCGGGGTCGCCGACGACCTGCTGCGGCGGGCCGGCCGGGTCGCCAAGCCGGCGCGCCTGGGCGCGGAGACGCAGGCCCTGGGCGACTGCGCCTACTGCAGCTTCCACGGCGCCACCGCCGGCCAGCTGCACAAGACCCTGGCCGCGGTCGACTCCGCGGCCCAGCGGTACCCGGCGTTCGCGGGCATCGCGGTGCACCAGTACGAGTCCTGGGTCGCCCTGAGTGGTTAGGAGACCTGAGCGGCTCGGAGACCCGAACCCGAATCGACCCCAGCCGAACCGGAGGTGAACCACGACCTGCCTCAACCCGCCCCGCCCGCCGCCGATCAGCCGGTCGACAGCAGTCATCCTGGGAAGGACCCCTCCGATGCGCCGTACCGCCTCCATCGCCCTCGCCTGCGCCGCCGGCGCGGCCGCCATGCTCCCCGCGGCGACCCCGGCCTCCGCGGCGACGCCGGACTTCGGGCTGGTGGTGCCGGTGCTCGCGCCGATGCTGCCGGGCCAGACGGGCTGGGTGGGCACCATGTGGGCCGCCACCAGCGACATCTGCGACGTGAAGGTGACCGCGAGCGGCACCGGGGTCACGGTGAAGTACCCGGCCAACACCGCGACCTACTCGTCGCTGTCGAAGGGCGACTCGCTGGCCAAGGGCCACGTGGACTACGCCGCGTTCAACGTCTCGCTCTCCTCCAACAGCCTGCTCGCGCTGGTCCCGCTCAAGCTCGACTACTCCTACACCACGAAGGCCGACGGGGCGACGTCCTGCACCGGCACCCCGCGCTCCGGCTCGATCACCGCCACGCTCCCGGTCGTCTCGGTCACCGGCGACGCCGTGGTGCAGAAGACGACCCTCGTGACCGTGCCCAAGGCGACCCCGGTCTGGTCGCAGCTGGTCTTCCAGTCCCGCAAGGCCGGCGTCGACAACCTGCAGATCACGGTCGCGGGCGCGCCGAGCGGCCTGGCCGTGTCCTACCCGGCCGGCCGCGCCTACACCGCCCTGAACAAGGGCACCGGCCTGGCCGTCGGCACCGACGACTTCGCCGCCGTCAAGTTCGACGCCACCAACGTGGCCGCCGGCACCTACAAGCTCACCGTCAAGCTCTCCTACGGCAGCACGACCGACTCGAACGACCTGACGCTCGTCGTCGTCTGACGGCCCGGGCCGACCGGCTTCTCCCGCGGCGCCGGCCGGCCCTCCGCTTTTTCCACAGAGAGGTGGGAACTCTGGTGATCCGCTCCCGTGCCCTGCTCGCCGTGGCCGCCCTGGCCCTCACGGCGGGCCTTTGCGCGTGTGGCAAGTCCGGGAACTCGACCAAGACGGAGATGCAGGCGCCGAAGCCGTCGCCGTCGGCCTCGCTGACCCAGGACCGCCGCGAGACCATCTTCCTCGACGCGACCGCCCAGCACCTCTGCTCGGTGCAGTCGCAGGTCTACACCGACCCGGCGGCGATGGCCTCGGCGTACGCGTCCCGCCCCATCTACACGGACCTCACCGCGGCGCAGGTCGACGCGTTCCAGCAGCAGGTCGTCAGCGACCCCGCCTTCGCCGACCGGCTGACCCAGCGCATCCAGGCCACCTGCGGCACGGCCAAGTAGGCCCCGGACACACGAGAAGCCCCGCGACACGAGGGGGGAGGAGTGTCGCGGGGCCGGCTCATATATGTATGAATATCGAGAGCGTGTTCTCGAGGTAAGTGGTGCGAGGACCCCGTCGCCGCGGTCCCTTCGGTGTTGCTGCGGTAAGCATGCGGGGCGCCACTTGGCGGCGACTTGGCGCGCACTTGCGCCGATGTGTCACGCACGCGACAGGTCCGCGCGCATCGACCGGGTCACGTATGTTGCCTGCCGTGAGCCGCGACGAACTTCGACCTCGACTCGCTCGCGCCCGAGCCGGTGGTGCCGGCCGACCCGCGCCGGGCGGCGATGTGGGCCGCGGGGATCGCGGGCTGCGCGGTGCTGGTGCTGTTTCTGCTGCTCACGAGCGATCTGGTGTTCGGGCGGACGGTCGGGCTCGCGGCCCCGGCCGGGATCGGGGACTGGGCGGCCAACCCGGCGCTCGCCGCCACGCTGGCCGAGGGAGTGCTCGGCGACCAGGAGGCGCTCGGGGCGCGGCCGTTCAGCGCGGCGTACCTCAGCGCCGACGGGCGGCCCCTGCTGGTCTGGGGCGGCACCGGCCGGGCGGTCCAGCGGGCCGACGACGCGGCGCTGCTGCGCACCCTGCGCGAACGGACGCTGCGGTTCGTGCCGGACTCCGGCGGCGGGACGACGGCCGACGCCGACCCGGGACCGAACCGCGGCCGGGCCACGTGCACGGACACGCGGCGCGACGGGTTCGGGTACGTGGTGTGCGCCTGGACCTTCGGCGCGGCCGCCCTGGGCGTGCTCGTGGTCGACGGGCCCGACGCCGACCCGGCCGCGACGCTGCGCCGGGTCCTGGACGCCGTCGTCGTGATGCGCTGAGGCCGGGTCTTCTGGTGCCGGCCGGCTAGAGCATCGCCTCGAGGGCCAGGCGCTCCGCGGCGGCCGCGCGGACCTCCGGGGTCTCGATCGGGTCGTCGCGCAGGTAGGCGAGGCGCCGTTCGAGCTTCTCGTCGAGCGGGACGCGGCGCACGGCGATGAGGCGCACGTCGGCCTGGCAGTCCCACAGGCCCTCGGTCAGCGCGCCCGCGCACGCGTCCGGCTCCAGCTCCAGCCGGGCGCGCAGGTAGGCGGCGCGCTCGTACGAGTGCGGACTGAACCACAGCGAGCGGACGCGGGGCAGCGCCTGGCGGGCCGCGTCGCCGCCGACCCGGGCGAGGCCGTCGACCAGGCGGTCGTAGCCGCACATGTCGTCCTCGCGCTGGTCGAGCCAGTCGAGGCCGGCCAGCAGCGCCGGGCCGTCGGACTCGTCGCCCTGCTCGGCGAGCACGCACAGGGCGCTCCAGTACTGCCCCGAGGCCGGATCGGCCACGACCCGCCGGGCGGCCGGCAGCGAGTCGACGACCGGCTCGGCCAGGCAGCCGAAGTCGTCGGCGGCGCTCAGCAGCTCGCCGAGCCCGGTCAGCGGCTCGGGCCCGTGCGCCACGGCGGCGTGGATGCGCTCGTCGCGGCCGGCCCACTCGCCCCAGGGGGCGCCCGGCGGCAGGTGCAGCGGGCGGCCGGCGCTGGCGAGGCGGTCGGCGGCGACCGGGAGCAGGTCGTCCCACCAGTTGGCGGGCCACGCGGCGGCGATGGTGCCGAGGGCCTCGCGCCAGTAGGGGCCGATCCGGACGTACCGCCGCAGACTCTCGACCATGTCACCGGACCCGGCGCGGCTCAGCGCCTCGGCGACCCGCAGGACGTGCGTGAACTCCCCGGAGTCGTCGTCGGCGGTGTAGAGCCGGGCGATGATCGGCCCGATCGGCAGCTCCAGGTCGCGGACCAGGCGGGCGAGGTAGACCCCGCGGTCGTCCAGGGGCAGCCAGCGATGGTCGCGGCGGATGCAGGCGTACACCAGCTCCGGCGCGGCCGGGTCCTGTCTGGCCCGCACCGCGCCCCGCCCGAGTCCGCGCTGCAGCGCGCCGGCCCGGGTCCGGGTGGGCAGGTAGTGCCAGTCGTCGTCGAGGCTCATGGCGTCCCAGTCTGCGACGGTTGCGGCCGGACCGCCGCCGAATTCCGGTCCCGAAAATGCTTGACAAATGACACCGGACCACGTCCTCGCTGCTCAGCAGCGCACCCGCGGGCCGACGTGAGTCCGGACACGACGCGGCGCCGACCGGCGGAAGTCCCGCCGGCCGGCGCCGTGAGCGCTGGCACCCCCCGAGAGGGGCCGGTTAGGCGCTGGCGTCGTCGAAGCCGTTGCCGAGGAAGCTCTGCAGCCGCGACGTGATGCTCTCCAGGCTCGAGCCCGCCGACGCGGCGCCGAAGCCGGACTCGCCGAAGCCCGCCTCACCGAAGCCGGCGTCGGTGCTGTCGGCCTCGCCGAAGCCCGCCTCGCCGGTGCTCTCCTGGCCGTAGGCCATGAGCGTGTGGCTGTCCTCGACCTCGGTGTGCTCGTAGTGCGTGTACTCGGTGATCTCGTAGTGGTTGCCCGCGGCGTCCGTGTACTCGATGTGCTTGAGCTGCTCGAACTCCTCGTGCTCGTAGCTGTGGTGGTCCTGCTCGAGGATGCCGTACTGCGACTGGTGGTCAAGCTCCTGGCCCTGGCCGGAGTGGGCCGCCTCCAGGGAGGCGGTCTCGTGGCCCGCTTCGTACTCGCCGTACTCGCTCATGGGGGTGGTTCCTCTCGGGTGCGTCTGTATGGGGTGCTGCGCTCATCTGCTGCATTCAAGGTACGGGCAGCCGCGACGCCCCAAATCCCGGAAACGTGCCACGCGCGGTCGGCTCAACGGCCTCAATACGCGATCACGGGCGCACCCGTGTGGCTCACCTGCACCAGATGGGTCACGCACTCACTGCCCTCGAGGCGGTGCAGCAGGAACGCGGACGGTTCCGGGACGAAGCCGACCGGGCGGCCCTCGCGCATGCCGAGGTCCACCTGACGGTACGTGCTGGGCGCAACACTCAGGATGGTCCCGGCGAACCCGGCGGTCACGACGCGGTGCAGGTGCCCGGCGAGCACCCGGACGACGTGCGGGTGGCGGCGCAGCACCTCGGCGAGCTCGGGCCCGTCGACGAGCCGGATGGCGTCCATGCCCGGGATGCCGACCCGGACCGGCGGGTGGTGCAGGCAGACGAACGCAGGCGCCCCGCCATGCCGGCCGAGCGTGTGGTCGAGCCATTCGAGCTGCTCGGGGCCGAGGATGCCGGCGTCGCCGAGCTCGGGGCGCAGGGAGTCGAGCACGACGACGCTGAAGTCGGGGTACTCGGCGACGTACGAGGTCCGCTCGAGGCCGAACGCGGCCTGCAGCGCGGCCCGGCCGTCGTGGTTGCCGGGGACGAGGTGGATCGGCACCGGGAAGTGCCCGATGAGCTCCTTGAGCACCTCGTACTCGTCCGAGCGGCCGTGGTCGACGAGGTCGCCCGTCACGATGACGCAGTCCGGGCGCGGCTCCAGGGCGAGCACGCGGGTCAGGGCCTTGTAGAGCCCGCGGGCGGGCTCGGCGGACAGGGCGCCGGTGGTGATGTGCGGATCGCTGAGATGCGCGATGAGCGGCATGCCGGCCATTTTGCGCCTGCACGCGAGCGGGCGGGGAGGCTCCAGGGGGTGAGCCTTCCCCGCCCGTGCTTTTGTGGCCGTTCGGCTACCGGGCGGCGCCGACCGGCTCGTCCGAGGCCGGCTTCTGCGCCGAGAGGTCCAGCGTGCTGCGCAGCATGGCCGGCTTCATGAGCACCGCGGCGATCACGCCCACCACCGCGATGGCCGCGGAGATGAGGAAGATGTGGCCGGTGGCGTCGCCGTACGCGGCCCGCACGATGTGCTGGAACGCGGGCGGCAGGGCGCTCAGGTTGAGGTTGGAGGTCTCGCCGCCACCGGCCGGGGCCTGGACGCCGGCGGCCGCGAGCGAGTGCGTGATGTTGTCGGTGACCCGGCGGGCCAGGACGGCGCCGAGGACCGACACGCCGATCGTGCCGCCGAGGGAGCGGAAGAACGCGACCGTCGAGCTGGCGGCGCCGATGTCCTTCAGCGGTACGGTGTTCTGCACCGCCAGCACCAGGTTCTGCATCGACATGCCGACCCCGATGCCGACCAGGAGCATCCCGAAGCTCACGAAGACCAGCGAGGTCTGGTGGTCGATGGTGGCCAGCACGCCGAAGCCCGCGACGAGCACCACGGTGCCCGCGATGATGTAGGGCTTGATCTTCCCGGTGCGGGTGATGAGCTGCCCGACCACGATCGAGGACAGCAGCACGCCGGCCATGAGCGGGATGGTGAGCAGGCCCGCCTCGGTCGGGGTGTAGCCGCGGCCGATCTGGAAGTACTGACCCAGGAAGACGGCGCCTCCGAACATCGCCATGCCGACCGCGAGGCTCGCGAGGATCGACAGGGCCGTGGTGCGCTGCTTGACGATGTTCAGCGGCACGACCGGCTCGGCGGCGCGGGACTCCACCCACACGGCGAGCGCGAGCAGCACCACACCGGCGCCGACCATGGCCGCGGTCTGCCAGGACGCCCACGCGAACGAGCCGTCGACGAAGGAGACCCAGACCAGCAGCACGCTGACACCGGCCGCGATGAGCGTGGCGCCCAGGTAGTCGATCTTCAGGTTGTCGCGCTTGATGGTCACCAGGTGCAGGGTCTTCTGCAGCACGACGAGGGCCAGGATGGCCACCGGCACGCCGACGAAGAAGCACCAGCGCCAGCCGAGCCAGGAGGTGTCGACGATGACGCCGCCGAGCAGCGGGCCGCCGACGGTGGCGACGGCCATGACGCCACCGAGGTAGCCGTTGTAGCGCCCGCGCTCGCGGGGCGGGATCATCGCGGCGATGACCACCTGGACGAGCGCCTGCAGGCCGCCGACGCCGATGCCCTGGAAGGCCCGGGCGGCGATGAGCTCGCCGGTGTTCTGCGCCATGCCGCTGATGATGGAGCCGATCACGTAGATCACGATCGAGACCTGGACGAGGACCTTCTTGCTGTACAGGTCCGAGAGCTTGCCCCAGATCGGGGTCGTCGCCGTGGCGGCGAGCAGGGTTGCCGTGACGACCCAGGTGTACTGCGTCTGCGTGCCGTTGAGCGCGCCGATGATCTTCGGCAGCGCGGTCGAGACGATCGTGGAGCTGACCATCGCGACGAACAGCGCGAGCAGCAGGCCGCTGAGCGCCTCCAGCACTTGCCGATGGGTCATCGGCTCCTCGGTGTGCGTCTGACTCATCGTGTTGCCTCCATGGTTTGGTTCTCGCGCAGCGACTGCGCAAATCGGTGCAGCAGGCCGGCGAAGTGTTCGGCTTCGGCGGGGGTCCAGTCCCGCAGGGCGCCCGCGAGCAGGGTGGTGTAACGCTCCTCGGCCTTCGCGAGGGCGTCGCGGCCCTCGTCGGTGAGCTCGAGGAAGCTGGCCCGCCCGTCGTGCGGGTCGGCGACGCGGCGCACGAGCCCGTCCTGGACGAACGCGCTGACCGCCCGGCTGGTGGTCGACTGGTCGAGCGCACAGGCCGCGGCGAGATCCTTGAGGTGCAGCCGCGGATGGCGCTCGATCACGGCGAGCATCCCGGCCACCCCGGGCGCGACCATGCCGGGCCCGGCCTGGTGCTGCTGCTTCACGCACCGCACGACCTTCATGAGCTCGCGCAGCCCGTCGCGCAGCGCGACGACATGCTCCACTCGGACCCCTCCCGCAATACTTGCCTGATACAAGCATCCAAAAAACTTGCCCTCTGCGCAAGTTTGCCCAATGAGAACTAGGTAACATCGTGGCGTGGGAACAGGCCTGCGGGAACGCAAGAAGATCGCCACCCGCCAGGCCCTGCACGAGGCCGCGGTGGCTCTGTCGATCGAGCACGGCGTGGACAAGGTGACGGTGGAGGCGATCGCGGACGCGGCCGAGGTGTCGCGGCGGACGTTCTCGAACTACTTCGCGAGCAAGGAGGAGGCGCTGCTGTACGGCGACCAGCAGCGCGTGCGCCGCCTGGTCTCCGCCGTGGCGGAGCGCCCGCCGTCGGAACCCCCGTGGGCGGCCCTCACCGCGGCGGCCCTGGAGTTCCAGCGCGACCTCGGCTCCCGCGACCCGCACTGGGTGACCCAGGTCCGGCTCGTGCGCCGGCACCCGGCCCTGGCGGCGCAGCAGGTCTCGACGTACGCGTCGATGGAGGACGAGCTGACGACGGAGATCGCGCGCCGCTCCCCCGCGTCCCCGATGCACGCCCGCTTGATGGCGGCGGCGTTTTTGGTCGCGATGCGCGTGGCGGTGCAGGTGTGGCTGGACCGCCCCAAGGGCACGCCGCTGGCCGACGTGATGCACGAGTCCCTGAACGACATGGGCGCCGCGTTCCGCTGACCCGCACTCACAGCGAAGGCGGGCCCATCCGTCGCCGGAGGAACCCGCCTCTGCGCGGCACTACGGGCGGGTCACAGCCTGAACCCGCGACCGAGATAGTCGCCCACCTCGTCGACGTTGAGCCAGCTGCACTGTCCAGTGGCAAGATCCACGCGAATCGGCATGTTGCCGCCGAGCTCGGCCAGTTCGTCTCCTTCGTCGAGCGCCGCCACGGAGTTCCAGGGAACGATCAGGACCGAGCCGTCGACGAAGGCAATCTCCGGCCGAGAAAGCGGCACTGGCCGGTGGCGAGGTCAACCCGAATCGGCATGTTGCCGCCGAGCGCGCCGAACTCAGGACGCCGTGATCATCGGCCCGTACTGCTCCATGACGTCCCGGCCGACCTCCCGGATGTCGGCATTCCAGTGGGCTTCCGCCTGCTGGACGAGGTTCCGCAGCACCGGCCACATCTCCAGCGCGATGAGGATCTCGGCCACCCGGCTGTAGTCGATCTCATCGGCGTCCGGTAGACGGTCCATCGCCCAGCAGGCGACCTTCTCCCGGACGACGGCTCGCGAACCACGCTGCAGCGCGCGCCGGGCGTTGCCCGCCCACCCTTCGGACAGTGCGATGTAGGCGAGCGATTCGGCGAGCTCCGGGACGTCGGCGGGCAGATGCTGCAGAAACTGCAGGGCCGCCGACCGCTCACGGTTCGAACCCCGCAGGGCCTGTCGCAGGACCTCCGCTCGGCCAGTCGCGCGCTGGTAGAACTCGGCTCGCAGCCGCGACAGCGTCTGCTCCGCTTCCACGACGGCCGCCCACAGATCGCGATCGGCCGCTGTTGCTTCGATCATTTGCCTGGCTCCCGTGGCTAGTCGTTCCGCGGCTGTTTCACGACGTTGACCCAATCCATGGTCTTGATGAGGCCAACGAAATCCGTCAGGACATTGCGCTGGCCGACGTGCTGCACGGGTAACGGTGGGTGACGTTGGGTAGTCGCCGGCGGTTCCGCGGTGGTGACACGCCGAATCCGTTGTGGTGCATAGAAAAGACGCAGCACCCCGGTATGAAGGTGGTCCTTTCACAGATCAACTTCATAGGGCGCTGCGTCGACGATGAGTGTCACATACGCCTCGGTCCTGCCGGTACGCGAGGAGACAACCGGTACGCGAGGAGACAACACGAATAGGATGCGGCTTCGGCGCATGCCTCGGTTGCCGAATGAGTTCGGGACGAGGTTGATGTCCGAACTCATCCGTGACCTGCGTGAGGTGTCTGCGTGACCACGACGGACCTGCCGCCGACGACCGACCCGGCGGCCACTGGGCACGACGGGCTGCCGGATGTGCTCGTCACCCCGCCGTGGTCCCGCCGCTGCGAGCCGGTCGTGGTGCCCGGCCTGACCCGCTCCGCGCCGCTGGCATCCGACGGCACGCCGGGAGCCGACGCGCTGCACGCCGTGCCGGACCTCGTCGCGTTGTCGCGGGAGATGGTCACCGAGACGACGCTGCGGCTGCTGCCGTTCACCGGCCCGGAGCTGGCTGACCTGATGATGGAACTGCGGGTGAAGTCCCGGTCAGCGTGGACCCGCGACCTCGCGCGGCAGTGGCTGTCCCGCCACCCGGCCGCCGCCGCCCGCGATCTCGTGCCGCCGGCCCTGGAGGAGCCCGGCCCGCGCCGCGAACTCGCCGAGCACGCACTGCTGGCGCTCGCCACGGACGGTCACCGAGATCTGGTACTCGCCGCCGCCGACAACTACGGTTCGGCGGCCGGCGCCGCGATCCGGGCGATGTTCGACACGGATCCGCTCGAGCGGCTGCCCTCGACGTTGCCGAAGATCCCGCGCTGGGTCGGCGTGCCGACGCTGCCGACGATCCGGCTGCGGGACGGCGTGCGGACCCTGCCGGTCGAGTCGGCGCGGCACGTGGTCACCATGCTCTCGCTGTCCCAGCCCGCCCTGCCGTATGCGGGTCTGGAGATCGTGAAGGACGTCTGCGACCCCGTCTCGCTGGCCGCCTTCGGCCGGGCCCTCCTGCTGCGCTGGGTCGACGCCAACTGTCCGTCGGTCGGCCGATGGGCGCTCGACATGCAGGGCCTCATCGGCGACGACGAGACGGCCCGCAGGCTGGGTCCGCTGATCCGCTCCTGGCCCGGTTACCAGGACCACACCCGGGCCGCGCGCGGCCTCGACGTGCTCACCGCGATCGGCACCGACGTGGCGCTCATGCATATCCAGGGTGTCGCCGACAAAGCCTCCAAGCACAGCACCCGCCGGCTCGCCAAGGAGCGGCTGGAGACCCTGGCCCGGGACACCGGTCTCACCCTGGAGCAGCTCGCGGACCGCCTCGTGCCCGACCTCGGTCTCGACACCGACGGCAGCCTCAGCCTTGACTACGGGCCGCGCCGGTTCATCGTCGGCTTCGACGAGCACCTCATGCCCTTTGTTACCGACGCCGCCGGTACCCGCCGCGCCGCGCTGCCCAGGCCCGGAGTGAAGGACGACCCGGTCGCCGCGCCCGCCGCGTACCAGCGGTTCCTCGGGTTGAAGAAGGACGTGCGGACCGTGGCGGCCGACCAGATCCGCCGCCTCGAGCGCGCCATGGCCGACCAGCGCCGGTGGAGCAGTGCGGAGTTCCACCGGTACCTGGTGGGACATCCGCTGCTGTGGCACGTCGCGCGCCGGCTGCTCTGGGTGACGTCCGAGGGCCCCGACGGTGGCGAGGCGTGCTTCCGGGTGGCCGAGGACCGCACGTACGCCGACGTGGAAGACGAGCCGATCGTCGTCACCGCGACCGCAACGGTGTGGCTTGCGCACCCGCTCCGGCTCGGCGACCGGTTGGCGGCGTGGGCGGAGGTGTTCGCCGACTACGAGGTCCTGCAGCCGTTCGCGCAGCTGGGTCGCGACGTCCACGTGCTGACCGACAACGAGCGTACCGCCCACAGCCTCGACCGGCAGGACGGCCGCACCGTCCACGTCGGACGGCTCCTCGGGCTGGTGCGCCGCGGCTGGCGGATGGGCAAGGTCGGCGACGGCGGCATGCTGTGCACTATGGAGCGCGACCTGCCCGGCGGCCTCGTCGCCTCGATCGACCTCGACCCCGGCATGTTCATCGGCGACGTCACCGCCGAACAGCAGCAGACCCTCGGCAACGTGTGGCTGCCCACCCACGCCGACGGCAAGCTCGTCCCCGGCTTCGGCGCGATCGACCCGGTCGCTGTGTCGGAGCTCATCCATGATCTACAGGAAGTCAGTCAGTGAGTCATTCCGTGCAACGTCGTGATTACTGAGGGTCTCATGTGGTGCTGGCGTGGTCGAAGTGGAGCAGGACGAGTGCTGCGGCGACCATGTTCCCGATCCGCCAGGGGCACAGGCTGACGTTGCGTAGCGCTTTGACCTGCCTTTGAGGAGGGCATTGCCGCGTTCGGCGATCGCGCGGACGGCGTTGTGGGCCTGGTTGAGCCGCTGTTGGTGCAGGGTGAGGCGGCCGCCTTTGGGGTCTTGAACGCCACGGTGATGGTGCCGGTCTTGCCTTCGTAGCCGGGGTCGCCGAGGGTGCGCAAGTCGCTGCCTGCGGCGGTGAGGGCGGCCGGGATCTCGGTGTGGGTGACGGCTACCAGGTGCGCTGGCGGACCAGAGCTGCCTCGATGCGCTCCGCCGGGCCCGGTGGGCCGTAGTAGTGGCCCTGGCCGTAGCGGCACCCCGCGCGGCGCACCAGCTCCAGGTGCTCCTCCGCCTCCAGGCCGTGCGCCACCACCGTCACGCCCAGGCGGCGGCCCAGGCCCACGACCACGTCGATGATCGGTGCCGCCCGGCCCCTGCTCGCCACCGGGCTCGTGAACAGGGTGCGGTCCACCTTCAACAGGTCGGTCGGCAGGCGGCGCAGGTGGGCCAGGGAGGCGGAGCCGGTGCCGAAGCCGTCCAGCGCGGTGCGGACCCCGACGGCGCGGACGGTCGCCATGGGCTCGGTCACCCGCTCCAGGTCGGCGCCGACCTCGCGCTCGGCGAGCTCGATCACGAAGTCCCGCGGCTGGATCTGGTGGCTGTCCAGGGCCAGGCTCAGCCGGGCCGGGAAGGTCGGGTCCACGAAGTCGTCGAAGCCCGCGTTCACCGAGATCCAGAGGTGGTACCCCTCATGCTGCCACAGCGAGAGCTGCCGGGCCGCGCGCGTGAGGACCCAGTCGGTGATCGGGGCCGTCAGGTTCAGCTCGCGGGCCACCGCCAGGGTCTCCGCGGGCGGCACGGTGCCCAGGCGCGGGTGGCGCCAGCGCAGCAGGGCCTCGACGCCGATCGGGTGGCCCTCCACGAGGTCGTACACGGGGTGGTAGGCCAGATCCAGCTCGCCCCGCTCGATCGCGCGGGGCAGGTGCTGCTCCAGCGTGGCCCGCCGGACGTAGGCCACCTCGGCGGCCTCGTCGTGCCACTGCACGCGGCCGCGGCCGGTGCGCTTGGCCCGGCGCAGGGCCAGGTCGGCGCGGCGCAGGGCGTCCTCGGGGCCGCCGCCGGCCGGGGCCAGGCCGATGCCGGCGGAGAGGCGCAGCACCGTGCCGGGCACGGCGTACGGCTCCCCGAGCTCCCCCGCCAGGCGCGTCGCGAGCGTGTACGCGCGCACCCGGTCGGCCCGCGTGAACACCGCGAACTCGTCGCCGTTGAGGCGGGCGGCCACGTCGCCGGGGGCGATCGCGGCGCGGATGCGGCCGGCCACCTCGACCAGCAGGGCGTCGCCGACGCCGGGGCCGTGCAGGTCGTTGACGCCGGCGAAGCCGTCCAGGCCGACGGTGACCAGGAACCCGGTGCCGGCGGCCAGCTCGCGCAGCAGGGCGCCCCGGTTGGCCAGGCCCGTGAGCGGGTCGTTGCGCGTGCTGCGCCGCAGGCTGCGCTCCAGCTCGAGCCGCTCCTCGGCGTCGCGCAGGTGCACGACGACGCCGGCGACCGCGGGGTCGTCGCGCAGGTCGCTCACGGTGCAGTCCACGTGCCGCCAGACCCCGAAGCCGTCGAAGATCCGGGTCCGCAGCGGTGCCGTCGTGCCCGGGCCGTCCGCGAGGGCCGCCCGGACCGTGGCCACGTCCCCGGCGTGCACGAGACGCACGAAGGGGCGCCCGAGCACCTCCTGGTCGGACAGGCCGAACTGGCGCGCCGCGGCGGGCGACTGCCAGCGCACCCAGGTCCTCGGCGAGCACCAGGATCACGTCGCTGGAGCCGGCCACGATGGTCGCGAACGCGCTGCGGGTCGCCGCGAGCTCGCCGCTGAAGCGCCGGGTCACCAGCGCCTCGACGATCTCGCGGAGCACGACGACGAGCACGGCGGCCGCACCCACCACCATCGCCGGGGTGCCGATGCGACCTCGGCTCACCAGCGCGTAGAGCACCGCGGCGGCCCCGGCGAGCACCGGCGCGACCAGCAGCGGGTCGCCGATCAGCGTGCCGTCGGTGACGCGGGCGGTCTTGGCGCGCCCGTCGAGCGAGCGGCGGGCGCCGGCCCAGACCAGTACCGAACCCAGAACGAGCAGGCCTCCGGCGGACAGCAGCCAGGCGTCGTGCCGGGCGGGCTCGGCGGGTAGCAGCGGCACGATCGCGAGGGCGAGCACGGTGAGGGCCACGCCGCCGGCGGCGGTGACGGCGGCCCCGCGCGGGAACGGCGCCCGCACGCCGCTCACCACCGCGATCGTGAGCCCGAGGATGGCCAGCAGGCAGGTGACGAAGACGGTGCGGCTCGCCTCGCCGCGCTGCTCCAGGACGAGTACGAGCAGCGTCAGGAACTTCCAGAGGGCCACGCAGATCCCGTCGAGGCCGCGGCGCAGCGCGGCACCGGGGCCGGCCGCGACGCCGGGCAGGTGCAGCAGGCCCGCGACGAGCGCCAGCCCGGCGACCGGCGCCGCGACGGGCGCGGTGGACGGCAGCGCGGCGCACACCCCGGCGGCGACGAGCCCCGCGGCGAGGCCGCCGGCACTCGCCACCGTCCGGCGCCCGCCGCCGGCCCGGTGCGACGCGACCGCGAGGCCGATCAGCCGGCCCGCGTGCAGGAGCCCGGAGACGGCCGCGGCCACGAGCACGGCGGCGGGGACGGCCAGCCCGAGCGGCGGGCCGCCGAGCAGGACCGCGGCGGCGGCCGTCAGGGTCAGCGGCGCGGACGCCGTCAACCAGCGCTGCCGGGATCTGTGCGCGCCGCCGACTCCTGGTCGCATGGAGGGGTCCGTTCGCTCGCCGGGAAGGGGGGTTCGGGCTAGCTGACCCCGGTAACGACCCCGATCCGAGAGGGTGACGGCGGCCGCTCGATCGGTCACCCTTCAGGCGTACCGTGTGGCCACTGGACGGAATCGGGGTCGTTCGGCTCTCTATAGACGTGATGCACGAGATTGGTACGGCACCGGAGGACTTCGCGGAGTTCTACCGGACCGAGGCGGCGCGGGTGCAGCACGTCATGTGCGCGTTCGCCGGCCGCGAGCTCGGTGCGGAGGCGGCCGCGGAGGGCTTCGCCCGGATGCTCGAGCGCTGGGACCGGCTGCGCGAGCTGGGGCCGCCCCAGCGCCGCGCGTACGTGCTGACGACCGCGAAGAACTATGCGCGGCGGCGGGCGGAGGCGGAGTCGCGGTACATCGGTCTGGAGGACCGGCCGTGGACCGAGCCCTCCGCGGACGACGACGGCCTCGGCCGGGTCGAGGACAGCCTCGGCCTCGAGGGGGCGGTGCGGCGGCTCATCGACTCGTTGCCGCCCCGGCGGCGCCAGGTGGCGCTGCTCTACTTCCTGCACGACGACGGCTACGCGCAGATCGCGAGCGTGCTCGAGATGAGCGAGTCGACCGTGCGCACGCACGTGGCAGAGCTGCGCAAGGTGCTGCAGCCGTACGTGCGCCGATTCCAGCAGATCATGGAGGCGAGTGAGCATGGCCGAGCATGACGTGACCCGGGAGCTCGTGCGCCGCGCGTACGCCGACGAGCCCTTCGACGCCGAGGCGGGCCTCGCCGAGGTGGTGCGGCGGGCCGGGCGGCCGCCGGTCGACGAGCCGGAGGAGGTCATCGAGCGCCGGCACACGGTGAACGTGCGGCGCCGGCGCCGGGTCGCCCTGGCGGGCGTCTTCGCGGGGGTGGTCGGCCTGGTGCTGGTCATCGGGGTGGCCACGGGGCGCCTCGGCGGCGGGTTCCAGGACGCCTCCCAGGTCGGCGTCGGCGGCCCCAGCCTCAGCGGCGACCACCCCAGCCAGTGGACGACCGGCAGCCTGCCGACGAACGCGTGGCCCTCGGGCGGCCCGACCCCGACGATCGGCGGCGGGGAGATTCCGGGCGGCCCGAGCAGCCTGCTGCCGAGTCAGTGCGCGGTCGGCATGCACCTGAAGTTCGAGAACGGCCAGTTCACGGCCACCGACGCGGTCGGCACCTGCCCGCCGCTGGACCCGAAGCGGATCTGGCTGCTCGACGACCACTCCAACGGGCTGCTCTTCCCGGGCTCCGGCACGGTGTGGCCGACGGTCACGACCGGCACCACGATCTCGCCGCCGTTCACGTTCACGGTGCCGAGCATCACGACGCTGCAGGAGCACCACGCCTACGAGCTGTACTACCTGCCGGCCGACGTCCACCCGACGCCGGGCCAGGACGCCTCGCCGGTGCTCCAGCACGCCATGATGATCTCGGGCCCGGTCGTGCCCTAGGAAAGGCCCAGCCCGGCCTCGCGGGCGCGGACGATGGCCTCGGCCCGGTCGGCGACCCGCAGCTTGGCGAAGACGTTGGACACGTTGTTGCGCACGGTCTTCTGGGACAGGAACAGCACCTGGGCGATCTGCGCGTTGGAGCGGCCGGCCGCGAGCAGTTCGAGGATCTCGCGCTCGCGGGCGGTCAGCTCCGGGAAGGCCGTGCTCGCGGACGGGGGGCCGGCGGCGAAGAACTCGGCGATGCGCCTGGCGAGGGTGGCGCCGAAGACCGCGCCGCCGGCCGCGACCGTGGTGATCGCGCGCACGATCTCCTCCTGCTCGGCCCCCTTCACGAGATAGCCGCGGGCGCCGGCGCGTACGGCCGCGAAGACGGTGCCGTCGTCCTCGGACATGGTGAGCACCACGACGCCGGACTCGGGGGCCTCGGCCGCGAGCCGCCGGGTGGCCTCGATGCCGTTCAGATCCGGCATCTGTACGTCCATGACGACGACGTCCGGCCGCCGCGCCACGGCCAGCTCGACCGCCTCGAGCCCGGTGGCCGCCGTGCCGACGACCTCGAGTCCGTCGACCGAGCCGAGCAGGACGGCGAGCCCGTCGCGGAAGATCGGGTGGTCGTCGGCGACGAGGACCCGGATCGCGCGGTCGTTGGTCATGGCGGTCAGCCTAGTGCCGGGGCGGGCAGGGGCAGGTGGGCGCGCACGAGCGTGCCGCCGTCCGCGGGGCACTCGATCTCGCAGCGGCCGCCGAGCTCGGCCGCCCGCTCGCGCAGGGAGACGAGGCCGACGCCGCTCGGGGTGCCGGGCGCGATCCCGGTGCCGTCGTCGCGAACCTCGACCGTGAGCGCGCCGTCGCCGGCGGTCAGCGCGACCGTGCAGGTCGCGGCGTTCGCGTGCTTGGTGACGTTGGTCAGGGCCTCGGAGGCGATGCGGTACGCCGCCACCTCGACCGCCGCCGGCAGGTCCGCCGGGAGCGAGGCCGAGACCCGCGTGGTCAGCCCGGGCGCGCGGAGGCGCTCGGCGAGCTGCCCGACCGCGCCGGCCAGGCCGACGTCGTCCAGCGCGGGCGGGCGCAGGTCGTGCACCAGCCGCCGCACGTCGGCGAGCGCGGTGGAGACGTCCTCGCGGGCCTGCCGCAGGATCTCGTCGGCCCGCTCGGGCGCCCGCGACAGCAGGTTCCGGGCGGTGTCGATGCGCAGCGCGACGCCCCCGAGCGCGGGTCCGAGGCCGTCGTGCAGGTCGCGGCGGACCCGGCGGCGCTCCTCCTCCCGCGCGCCGACCAGCCGCTCGCGGCTCACCTGCAGCTCGGCCGCGAGGTAGCTGGAGCGGGCCGCGGCCGCCGCCTGGCGGACCACGTCGGCGAGCAGGCGCTCGTCGCGAGGGGAGAGCGCGGTCCGGTAGCCGCCGGCGGCGAGGATGAGGCGGCCGACGGTCTCGTCGCGGTACGTGATCGGCATCGTCTGCACGTCCGCGGGCGCCGTGCCGTGCTCGGCCAGCAGCGCCTGCCCGCCGGTGCGGTGGACCTCGACGGCGACGTAGGGCGAGCGGAACGCCTCGGCGACGCTGCGCACGACGGCCAGCAGCTGGTGCTCGGGGCTGTCGGAGCGCTCGAGCTGTTCGGCGAGGCCGGAGATGATGCGGTACGGGTCGTGCCGCTGCCCCAGCACCACACGCTGGACCAGCACCCACAGGCGGTTGCGCAGCGGGCCGTAGACCAGCAGCACCACGAGCAGGCCCACCAGCGCCGCGCCCCGGTCGCCGAGCATGGTGGTGACGAGCGCGAGGATCGCCGCGTCGACGAGCACCACGATGGCGGCCAGGGCACCGTAGAGCACCGTGCCGCCGAGCAGCCGGTCGATGTCGATCAGCTGGGGGCGCAGCACGCCGATCGCGATGGCCCCGCCGGTGATCGCGATCGCCACGAACAGCCCGGCGCCGAGCACCGACTGGGGCAGCACGAGCGCGGAGAGCATGACGAGCACGTCCACCACGCCGGCCCACAGCAGCCATCGCATGCGGGTGCGCTGCAGTCCGGTCGCCGCACGGTACCGGCGGAAGACCACGGCGAAGGGGACCAGCAGGCTCAGGGGCAGCGCGGCGTAGCCGATCCGCAGCAGCACCTGCCAGGCGGCGTCGGGCAGCGGCAGGGCGAGCAGGTCGATCGACAGGCCGCGCACGGCGGCGGGCGCGGGGCCGTCGTCCATCGCGTCGGCGATGCGCGCGGGCACGAACAGCAGCGTCGTGGGCAGGATCGCCGTCGCGCCCAGGCTGCCCAGCACGGCCCAGCGCCACCGGCCGCGGGGCGGGTGCCCGTCGGGGTAGAAGACGAGCAGCAGCGGCAGGGAGAACAGCAGGCCGGCGCCGACGCGCTGGTACACCCAGTAGGCGAACGCCGTCCCCTCCGGCACCGGGCTGTGCGCGACCGCATGGGCGACGTAGGCGACCGCGGCCCCGTCGAGCGCCCAGTGCAGCCCGCTCGCGCACAGGATCCACGCGACCGCGTTGCGCGGCACCCGGTGCACGAGCAGCCCGCCCGGCACCGCGAGGGCGAGCCCGGCCAGGCCCGAGATCCAGCCGGCCTCGAGCCCGTCGTCCGCCCGCTGCCGCGCCCCGATCCGCGCCTCGAGCGCGACGGAGGCGACGGTCGCGGCGAGCGTGAGGCACACGAACACGCCGCCGACCAGGGTGGGCACGCGGGGCTTGAACACCCGGTCATGGTGCCATCCGAGGTGTCCCGAAGGCCCGAGGACCGCAGTCCCGTCCGGTGCGGGACACGACGGGGGACGGTGCCGGGGTCGCCGGACCCTGCCGCCCGGGTCGGCCGGCGCCGCAGAGTTCCCGGCATGACCATTCGAACTGAACCGATTCCCGCTCGTACCGACCTTTCGCCCACCGTCACCGCCCGCATCTCGACCGGCCCGACCCGGGCGCTGGCCCTGGGCCTGGCCGCCGGTACCCTGACCTGGGCGGCCACCATCTTCACGGTCGGCAGCAACCCGACCGACTCCCTCGGCAAGACCATCGCCGACCTGGGCGGCGGCGCCTTCCAGCTCGGCCTCTTCGGCCTGCTGGCGATCCAGCTCCGCACCGCGGCCACGGGCACCTCGAAGGCGGCGCGCGGCATGCTGTACGTGGAGCACGCCCTGCTCGCCGTCGCGACCGTGTGGAGCTTCCTGCACGCGATCCCGGCCCTGCGCGACGCCGTCTGGCTGGTGCCGATGGACGTGTTCTGGCCGCTGTCGATGGTGGGCATGTTCGTGATCGGCCTGAAGATCCTGTTCACCGCCCGCTGGCGCGGCGCGGCCCGGATCTGGCCGACGGTCGCCGAGAGCTGGGCCGTGGTGACGGTGCCGACGTTCGCCATCCTGGGCTCACCGGCCGCCGACTACGTGGGCGGGACGCACCTGCTGGTGGGTTACGCGGCGCTGGGGCTGATCCTGGCCGCCCGCCCGGAGCTGACGGGGGCCCGCGCATGACCCGCTGGGCCGGCCCCTGTTGACCCGCATCGTCCGGCGGCTCCGGCCGCCGGACACACGCGGGATGTCAGGCCTTCTTGGCCGCCACGGGCAGGACCGCCCGGTCCGGGTTGACGTGCAGCACGCTGAACACGATCGGGTCGCCTGCGGGCCAGCCGATCGCCAGGCGGTGGGTCTCGCGCGTAGCCGGGAACAGCATCCGGCCCGTCGCCACGACCGGCAGGCCCAGTTTGGCGGGCTGGGCGCCGCGGTTCTTGATGTTGCCGCCCACGACGTTGATGAGCTCCCCCATCGCGTCCGTCACGTCGCGGTCGGTGATCTCGGCGGCGTCCATGGCCAGCATGATCGCGGTGATGTCGCCGGCCGCGCTCGGCGGGACGAGCACGCGGACGTGGCCCTCCCAGGCGCCGGTGATCGACACGGCGGCGGTGATCGCCTTGGCGTCCTGCACGGGCGGGGCGTCGACCGCGGTGGCGTCGGGCTGCTGGAGGTAGGCGTCCCAGACCTCGTGCACGATCTCGGCGAGGTCCTGGTCCACCAGTCCGGACTCTGCGGTGGAAACGTCCGCCATGGCGGCTCCCGACGGTTGCGACGCGGCACCGCCTGCCGGTGCCTCCTCACCGCATGGTGCCAGCCTAGGGTTTCAACGCGACCGGTTTGCCACATTTGCGCGGGCCGGACCGGGGCACCGAGGGGGTTTCAGCCCGGAGCGGAAACCGGGAACGGCACGCGGCCGGATCACCGATTCTCGCCTATGTTCGGCTGATGCGCCCTTACTACGAACGGCGGGACGAGGAGCCGACGCCGGCGCCGGCCCAGCACGCGCCCTGGCTCGACGAGCAGCTGTTCGGCCGGCGCATGGTGTTCCTGCGCGGGCCGATCGAGCCCGAGATGGCCGCCCGGGCGGCGGCGACGCTGCTCGCGCTCGACGCCGCCGGGGCCGAGCCGATCAGCCTGCACCTCAGCGCCGAGCAGGGCCACCTCGCGGCGGTCTGGACGCTCGTGGACGCCATCGACTCGATCGACGCCCCGGTGCACGCCACCGCCGTCGGCGAGGTGAGCGGGGCGGCGCTCGGGGTGTTCTGCGCCGCGGCCGAGCGCTCCGCGTTCGCGCACGCGCGGTTCCGGCTCGCCGAGCCGAAGGTCTCCTCCCCCGGCGGCACGGCTGACCAGGTGGTGGCCGAGGCCGGGCGCTACCTGCGCGACCTGGAGGACCTGATCCTGCGCATCGCGGGCGCCACGGGCCAGGCCCGCTCCCGGGTCGAGGACGACCTGCAGTCCGGCCGGGTGCTCACCGCGGCGGAGGCGATCGACTACGGACTGATCGGCGGCATCGTCAGACGCTGAGCCGGCCCGGGCAGAACCACCCCTCTGCGGGGCGCGAGATACCCACCGCGCCACGTATAGTCCCCGCCACACGGATCACCGGGGGATGGATGAGGGACGGACGGCTCATCGCGGCACGGCTGGTCGTCGCGCTGGTCGCGGTCGCGGCGCTGGTTCCCGCGGTGATCAACGCGACGCACGCCGCGCACGCCGGGGCCTATCTCGCGGCCCGCTACCGGGGTGCCGCCGGGCAGCCCGAGCGCAAGCTCCTGACGGCCATGGAGCACCTCGGCGAGCAGATGGGGCGCGAGGTCCCCGCGGGCGCGCTGGTCTACATCGACGAGCCCGACGGCATCTGGTGGTTCCGGCTGCAGGAACTGGCCGCCATGCACGGCGTGACCACGGTGAGCGCCCGCGAGCGGGCCGACGTCGTGCTGCGCCGCCTCGTCGATCCCAGGCTCCCGGACGGGGTCGGGCTCGAGCTCACGGCGGCCGCCCGATGACCAGCATCGTCGCCGTCTTCGCGCTGGCCGTGGCCGGGCTGCCGCTGGCGTGGGCGCTGACCCGCTCGGTGCCGCTGGCCGTCGTGCTCTCCCCGCTCGCCGCCGCCGCGGTGTCGGCCGTCGCCGTGGTGCTCATGCTGTGGCTGCGCGGGCCGCTGCTGCCCTGGTTCGGGGCGGTGTTCCTGGCCACCGTCGCCGTGGCGTGGTTCGCGCGCGGCGCCGCGCCGGTGCCGGGGGGCTCCTGGCGGGAGGCGGGGCTGCTGGGCGTACCGATGCTGGCGCCCTTCCTGATGATGTTCCAGAGCCCGGTCGGCTGGGACGCGCACGCGATCTGGTGGCAGCACGCCGGATACTTCGCGCAGGGCGGCGACTTCGCCCGCGCCGCGATCGGCAACGAGACGATCGCGATCACCCACACCGACTACCCTCCCATCGCCTCGGCCCCGGTCGCGGTGGCGTGGCGGCTGCTGGACTCCCTCACGTTCCGCCCGGCCATCGCGGTCAACGTCGCGATCACCTGGTCGGCCGTGGTGCTGGTGGCGTACGCGGTGCGCCGGGCGACCGCGAGCGCCCCGGCCTGGCTGTCGGTCCCGGCCGCGCTGGCCGCCGCGTGCGCGGCCTGGCTGCCGGAGTACACCGCGCCGGCCGAGGGCTACAGCGACACGATGTACGCCGCCGCGTTCATCGCCGGGGCGGTGCTGCTGCTGGGCGCGGCCGATCCGGTGCGGGTCACGCCGCTCGCGCTGTTCCTCGTCTCGGCCGCGGTGCTGACGAAGAACGAGGGGCTGCCGCTCGCCGGGGTCGTCGCGGTGGTGGCGACGGTCCGCCTGCGCCGCGATCCGCGCCGCGCCGCGTGGTGCTGGCTGCCGGTCGGGATCGCCGCGGTCTGGTCGGCGACGGCGCGCACGTTCGGCGCGAAGAACGACCTCATGGCCGAGGGCCGCTTCGGGGAGCTGCTGCACGGCGACCACGCGGCCTGGAGCCGGCTGCCGGAGATTCAGGCGGCGCTGAACGACCAGGTCGGCTACGTCGTGGGGGCCGCCCTGCTCGCCGCGGCGCTCGGCACCTTCTTCCTGCGCGGGCGCCGCCACGCGCTCGGGCTGGCCGGCGACGGATGGCTGTGGGTGGTCTTCGGCGGCTACTGGGCCGCAATCACGTTCATCTATCTCATTTCGCCGTACCCCATCGACTGGCACCTGTCCACCTCCGTCGACCGGGTTACGATCGTGATGGCGATGCTGGCCGGGGTCAGTGCCGCGACGTGGCTCGTCGTGGGCCTCGCGCCCGCTCCCGTGAGCCCCACGATCCCGGCCCAGCCGGACCCGCCGGCGCCGGAGGGTGAGCGTGGAGATCGAGGTGACCGGCGCGCGGCCGGTGCCGGAGCGGCCTGAGCGCGTCCGTGGTGGCGGTGGTGGCCGTGGTGGTCAAGGGGCGCTGACGATCGCCGTGGTGCTCGTGGTCGGCGTCGCGTTCGGCTACGCGCTCGCGACCGCCCGCCCCGCAACCCGCACGATCGTCGCCGCGCCGGCCGCACCACTGGCCCCGGCCACCACCGACCCCGTGCCCGCCGGGCTCTCCGGCGAGCAGGTCGGCACGATGCTGCGCCGGGTGCGGGAGTACAACAAGCCCGAGTCCGACGCGGTCGAGACGACGCCCGAGCGGCTCATGAGCGGGCGGCGCGACAACCTCCTGCGGCTCGACGACGATCGCACCCTGCCGGCCGGGGAGTACCGCCTCCAGGCCATCTGCCTCGGCGACGGGCAGGTCTGGGCGCTGTTGCGGATCGGCGACGACGAGGCCTTCGTCGACATGGAGTGCGTCGCCGAGCACGTCCTCGTGTCCCAGCTCCTGCTCACCGCCCGGACCGGGGGCCACCGCGCGGTGACGGCGGTGACCGACTCCCCGTTCGGCGTCGTGCTCGGCCTGCAGATCCTGCGTAGGGGCTGATCCGGTGGCAGTGTGGAGTGGGTGGAGGTTGTCACAGGGGTGCCCACCGGCGCGCACGCGGCCTTAACGTGTCCACCATGAGCACGCCCACCGAGGAACTTCTGGACTGGCAGCGGCTCGCACTGGGCGTGCTGCGCAAGTCCGGGCTGGCCGGCGAGGACACGCCGCCGGAGGCGGTGGCGGACCTGCTGGCGACCGAGACCTACGACGGACTGCGGATCGCGCCGCTGTACACGGCGGCCGACCCCGCGCCGCCGGCCGGTCAGCCGGGGCACGTGCCGTTCGTGCGGGGCGCGAGCGCGGCGCCGCGGCCGTGGGACGTGCGGCAGCGCCACGCCGATCTCGACCCGAAGGTGACCCGGGCGGCGGTGCTGGCCGACCTCGAGAACGGGGCCACGTCGCTGTGGCTGGCCGGGATCGCCCCGGGCGACCTCGCCGAGGCGCTCGACGGGGTGCTGCTCGATCTGGCCGCGGTCGTGCTGGACCACGGGCCGCTGACCCACGAGGCCGCGCGCGCGTTCCTGGCGCTGCCCGGAGCGGACAAGTCGGGCAACCTGGGCGCCGATCCGCTCGGCCTGGCCGCGCGGACCGGAACATCGCCCGATATGAGCATTTTGTCGGCATTGAAGGCCTCCCCCGTCCCCATCGCGACCGTGGACGCGACCGTGTACCACGACGCCGGCGCGAGCGACGCCCAGGAGATCGGCTACGCCACGGCGACCGGGGTCGCGTACCTGCGCGAGCTCGTCGGCGCCGGGCTCTCCGCGGGCATGGCCCTCAAGCAGCTGGAGTTCCGCTTCGCCGCGACCGCCGACCAGTTCGCCACGATCGCCAAGCTGCGCGCCGCGCGGCGGATCTGGACGCGGGTCGCGCAGGTCTGCGACGTGCCGCACCTCGGCGCCCAGCGGCAGCACGCGGTGACCAGCGACGCGATGATGACCGCCCGCGACCCCTGGACCAACCTGCTGCGCACCACCGTGGCGTGCTTCGGCGCCGGGGCCGGCGGCGCGGACGCGGTCACCGTGCAGCCGTTCGACGCGCGGCTCGGCCTGCCCGACGCCTTCTCCCGGCGCATCGCGCGCAACACCCAGTCCCTGCTCATCGAGGAGTCCGGGATCGCCCGGGTGCTCGATCCGGCCGGCGGGTCCTGGTACGTCGAGTCGCGCACCGACGCCCTCGCGCACGCCGCCTGGGACGTCTTCACCGAGGTCGAGCGCGCCGGCGGGATGGCCGCGGCCCTGCGCTCGGGGCTGGTCGAGGAGCGCGTCGGCGCGGTCCGGCAGCGGCGCGAGGCCGACCTGGCCCACCGCCGGCAGCCGATCACGGGCGTGTCGGAGTTCCCGGACCTGGACGAGCGGCGGCCGATCAGACCCCCGGCACCGGTGCCGCCGGGCGGCGGCCTGCCGCGGATGTCGTACGCCCACGGCTTCGAGGCGCTCCGCGACGCCGCCGACGCCGCGGCCGAGCCCCCCACGGTGCGCCTGGTCGCGCTCGGCCCGGTGGCCGCGCACTCCGCCCGCGTCGCCTTCGCCGCGAACCTGTTCGCGGCCGGGGGCGTGCGCCTGACCGAGGACAGCGCGGCGCCGGTCGCGTGCATCTGCGGCTCCGACCGCTCCTACGCCGAGCAGGCCGCGGCCACCGCCGCCCGCCTGCGCGCCGAGGGCGTCGCGACGGTCTGGCTCGCGGGCAAGGGCGACTACGACGGCGTGGACGCCTATCTGTACAGCGGCTGCGACGCGCTCGCCGTCCTGCGCCGCACGCACGAGGACCTGGGAGTGGCACCGTGATCCCCGACTTCTCCGAGGTCGCCCTCGGCACGCCGCGCGTCGAGCCGGCCGAGCGCGGTGAGCCCGGCGAGGTCTGGGCCACGCCCGAGGGCATCGACGTCAAGGGCGTCTACGGCCCCGACGACCTCGCCGGGGTCGAGTCCCTCGGGAGCCTGCCCGGCATCGCGCCCTTCGTCCGCGGCCCCTACCCGACCATGTACACGACGCAGCCGTGGACCGTGCGGCAGTACGCCGGCTTCTCCACGGCCGAGGAGTCCAACGCGTTCTACCGGCGCAACCTGGCCGGCGGCCAGAAAGGCCTCTCGGTCGCGTTCGACCTGGCGACCCACCGCGGCTACGACTCCGACCACCCGCGCGTCGCCGGCGACGTGGGCATGGCCGGGGTCGCCATCGACTCGATCCTGGACATGCGCCGCCTCTTCGAGGGCATCCCGCTGGACCGGATGAGCGTGTCGATGACGATGAACGGCGCGGTGCTGCCGGTGCTGGCGCTCTACATCGTGGCCGCCGAGGAGCAGGGGGTGAAGCCCGAGCAGCTCTCGGGCACCATCCAGAACGACATCCTCAAAGAGTTCATGGTCCGCAACACCTACATCTACCCGCCCGCGCCGTCGATGCGGATCATCAGCGACATCTTCGGGTACACCTCGAAGCACATGCCGAAGTTCAACTCGATCTCGATCTCCGGCTACCACATCCAGGAGGCCGGGGCGACCGCCGACCTCGAGCTCGCCTACACGCTCGCGGACGGCGTCGAATACCTGCGGGCCGGCCGCGACGCCGGGCTGGACGTGGACGTGTTCGCGCCGCGGCTGTCGTTCTTCTGGGCGATCGGCATGAACTTCTTCATGGAGGTCGCGAAGCTGCGGGCCGGGCGGCTGCTGTGGGCGCGGCTGGTGCGCGAGTTCGGCGCCAAGAACCCCAAGTCGCTGAGCCTGCGCACGCACTGCCAGACGTCGGGCTGGTCGCTGACCGCCCAGGACGTCTTCAACAACGTGGTGCGCACCTGCGTCGAGGCGATGGCCGCGACCCAGGGCCACACGCAGTCGCTGCACACCAACGCGCTGGACGAGGCCCTGGCCCTGCCGACCGACTTCTCGGCCCGCATCGCGCGCAACACGCAGCTGCTGCTGCAGCAGGAGTCGGGCACCACGAAGGTGATCGACCCGTGGGGCGGCAGCGCCTACGTCGAGCGGCTCACCCACGACCTCGCCGCCCGCGCCTGGGCGCACATCGAGGAGGTCGAGCGGGCCGGCGGCATGGCCCGGGCGATCGACGAGGGCATCCCGAAGCTGCGCATCGAGGAGGCAGCGGCCCGCACGCAGGCCCGCATCGACTCGGGGCGGCAGCCGGTGATCGGGGTGAACAAGTACCGGCCCGACACCGACGAGCCGATCGAGGTGCTCAAGGTCGACAACTCGGCGGTGCGCGCGGCCCAGATCGCCCGGCTGGAGCGGCTGCGGGCCGAGCGCGACCAGGCCGCCTGCGACGACGCGCTGCGGGCGCTCACCGAGGGCGCGTCCAACGGCGGGAACCTGCTCGAGCTGTCCGTGGCCGCGGCCCGGGCGCACGCGAGCGTCGGGGAGATCTCCGACGCGCTGGAGAAGGTCTTCGGGCGGCACACGGCGCAGATCCGTACCATCTCCGGGGTGTATCGCGACGAGGCGGCCGGCGCCGGAAACGTGGAGCGCGCCCGCGCCGCCACCGACGCCTTCGCCGACGACGAGGGCCGCCGGCCGCGCATCCTCGTGGCGAAGATGGGCCAGGACGGGCACGACCGCGGCCAGAAGGTGGTCGCGACCGCCTTCGCCGACCTCGGCTTCGACGTCGACGTGGGCCCGCTGTTCTCCACGCCGGCCGAGGTGGCCCGGCAGGCGGTCGAGGCCGACGTGCACATCGTGGGCGTGAACTCGCTCGCCGCGGGGCACCTGACGCTCGTACCGGCCCTGCGCCACGAGCTCGCCGAGTTGGGCCGCGACGACATCCTCATCGTGGTCGGCGGGGTGATCCCGCCGCAGGACTACGACGAGCTGCGCACGGCCGGCGCGGCCGCGATCTTCGGCCCGGGCACCGTCATCGCCGACGCGGCCCTGGACCTGCTGGAGGTGCTGCGATCCCGGTTGCAGCACTGAGCGACCTGGTCGAGGGCGTGCGGGGCGGCTCGCGCGCCTGGATCGCCCGGGCGATCACGCTCGTCGAGTCCACGCGCGCCGACCACCGCGCCCGCGCCCAGGAGCTCCTGCACGCCCTCGCCCCGCACGCGGGCGGCGCCCGGCGGATCGGCGTCACCGGCGTGCCCGGGGTCGGCAAGTCCACGTTCATCGACGCGCTCGGGATGTACCTCATCGAGGCCGGCCACCGCGTCGCCGTCCTCGCGATCGACCCGTCCTCGACCCGCACCGGCGGCAGCATCCTGGGCGACAAGACGCGGATGAACCGCCTGGCCAACGATCCCGCCGCGTTCGTGCGCCCCTCCCCCACCTCCGGCACGCTCGGCGGGGTGGCCCGCGCGACCCGCGAGGCGATGGTGGTCGTGGAGGCCGCGGGCTACGACGTGGTGCTGGTCGAGACCGTCGGGGTGGGCCAGTCCGAGACGGCGGTCGCCGACATGGTCGACACGTTCCTGCTGCTGGCCCTGGCCCGCACCGGCGACCAGCTCCAGGGCATCAAGAAGGGCGTGCTGGAGCTGGCCGACGTGATCGCGGTGAACAAGGCCGACGGCCCGCACGAGCAGGACGCCCGCGCCGCGGCCCGCGAGCTCTCCGGCGCCCTGCGGCTGCTGCACTCCGGCACGTCGGTGCTCACGTGCAGCGGCCTGACCGGGGCCGGCCTGGACACGTTGTGGGACCGGCTGCGCCGCCACCACGACGGGCTGGAGGCGGGCGGCGAGCTGCGGTCGCGGCGGGAGCGCCAGCAGATCGGCTGGGTCTGGGCGATGACCCGCGACGCCCTGCTCGACGGCCTGCGCACGTCGCCGGCGGTGCGCGAGCTGACGCCCCGCGTCGAGCGCGCGGTCCTCGACGGCTCGCTGACCCCGGTCCAGGCGGCCGAGGCGCTCCTGGCCGCCTACCGCGGTCAGGCCCCGTCCTAGGCCTCGACCCTCCTAGGCTTCGACCGTCCGGCCGGTCTCCAGGTCCACGACGGTGATCGCCTCCATCGGGCAGTTCGCGACCGCGTCGAGCACCGCCTCGTCGCCCGGCTCGATCTCGGGGTGCACCGGGTGCGAGCGGCCCTCGGCGTCGTCGAGGTCGAAACGGCCCGGCGCGACCCCGACGCAGCTGCCGGAGCCGATGCAGGCGTCGCTGATGGTGATCTGCCACATGTCTGCCAATCTATCCCCGGCGTGCCGCAAGAAACCGGCAAGTTCCTCGAGAACGCATTGATCGGCTTGCCCGGGCGGCCCTACCTTCGGCACCGGTGGATCACATGGATCTCGACTCGGGGCTGATCGAGTCGCCCGCGCTCGCGCTCGCCGTGCACTGCCTCGGCGCGCGGCACCGGGCCGACCCGGTCACGGTGCTGCTCGCGGCCGTCGCGCTGGAGCTGGCCGCGTACACGGGCGAGGACGAGGCCGCCCTGCGCGTGCCGGCGGGCGGGTTCCGGCTCGACTGCACCCCCTCGCGCTACCGGCACGAGCCGTTCGGCTCGCTGCTGCGCCGGGCCGAGGTCGCCTACGAGGACTCCCGCCCGGACGGCTGCTGGTTCGCCGACCGGCGGCACGACTCGACCGGGGCCGCCGGGGTGCACGGGGCCGCGCGGCTGGCCGCGGTCGTGCCCCGCGATCCGGCTCCGGCGGGAGCGCGCTTCTTCCTGTGCCTGCTCCGGCTCGGGCGGACCGCCGAGCTGCGGCTGTGCGCGGCGCACGGGTACCTCGGCCGGCGCGGCCCGCTCGGCTTCCTCAGCGACCTGGAGCGGGTGCTGGTCCGGGCCACGGGGACGAGCACCACGGCCGGGCTCTACGCGGCGGTGCGGTAGCCCTCAAGCCGGCCCGCTCCCTGCCGATCAGACGAGCGGTATGACCAGATCACCATGGATCGCGGCCGTCGTGTGCGCCCTGCTGGCCCTGACGGCGGCCCCCGCGTCGGCGAGTCCGAAGCCCCAGCCATCGACCAAGCAGCCCTCCCCCAGGGCGACGGTGGCGGTCGAGACCGGCTCCGACGCGCTCTCCGAGCAGCTCGAGGTGGCCAACAAGGCCTACATCGACGCGCAGAACCAGCTCGCCGCCTCCCAGACGCGCCAGGCGCTCGTGCAGGCCGAGCAGGCCGAGCTGGAGCCGCGCTACCAGCGGCTCGTCGAGGCCACGCGCACGGTGACCGTGGCGGCGTACCAGTACGGCGGCGGCCTGCGCGACGCGGCGACCCTGCTGGACAGCCCCAGCCCCGGCGTCTTCGCCGACCGCGTGAGCCTGCTCGAGCTCGTCGCCCGGCGGCAGTCCGCGCAGCTGCAGGAGCTGACGAGCGTGCGGGCCACCCTCGAGGCGAACAAGGCGACCATCGACACCGAGGTGCGCCGCCAGCAGGACCAGCTCGCGGTGATGGCCCAGCAGAAGGCGGCCGTGGAGAAGGCGCTCGCCGAGGCGCTGAACCGGGAGTCGCAGCCGATCCTCGACCCGGCGACGACCACGAGCGTGAAGACGCCGCTCGTCAACGCCCAGCCGGCCCCGCGCCGGCCCGACGGCTCGTGGCCGCCGGAGACGTGCGGCCTGCACGACCCGACGACGTCGGGCTGCCTGACCCCGCGCACCGAGCACGCGCTGGAGCAGGTCAAGCTCGCGGGCTTCGAGCACCACGTGTCGTGCTTCCGCCCGAGCGGCCCCTACGAGCATCCGAAGGGCCGGGCCTGCGACTTCGCGGCCGACCCGAAGGGCTTCGGCGGGGTGGCGACGGGCGCGGCGAAGGAGTACGGCACCGAGCTGGCGACGTGGCTCGTGCGCAACGCGCCGGCGCTCGGGGTGATGTACGTGATCTGGTACCGCCAGATCTGGACCCCGGCCGCGGGCTGGCACCCGTACTCCAGCGGCCAGGGCGACCCGAGCAGCGACCACACGAACCATGTCCACATGTCGATCTACTAGACATTGACCTCCGCGGTGCTCCCGTGATCTGATCCGAGAACTCTTCACGTTCTGGGATCGAGGAGACCGCCTGTGTCCAAGTTCCTCCGTGCCGCGCTCGTGGCGACCGTCGTCGCCTCCGGAGCGCTCGCCGCGACAGCCGCCACCCCGCCCACCGCTGCCGCCGCCGCCCTGCCCACCGCCGCCGTCGCCCTGGGTGACAGCTTCATCTCCGGCGAGGGGGCGGGCAGCTACCAGCCCGTCGTCGACGTCAACGGGGTAGCCCAGGGCTTCCCCGGCTGGTCGGCGCCGAACAGCAACGCCTTCTTCTGCCACCGCTCCGCCAACGCCTCGCTGCTGCAGGCCACGCTGCCGGGGATTCAGGACCGCTACAACCTCGCCTGCTCCGGCGGCCGCCCCGCCGACTTCGCCGCGCCGTCCTCGGCCCGCGACAAGGGCCGGACCGTCGCCGCCCAGCTCGACCAGCTCCGCGCCGTCGCCCAGACGCACGACATCGACCTCGTGCTCGTCGGGCTCGGCTCCAACAACAGCCAGTTCACCTTCGGCGACGTGGCGGAGAAGTGCGCCAACCGCTTCATCGCCGACGCGTGGACGGGGTGGTGGGAGTTCTGGGCGTACCTCGGCGGCCCCGTCGAGCAGGCCCCGTGCGCCGCGGGCGACCTGGCCACCCAGGCCCAGTTCGACGCGGCCACCGCCGAGACGATCGCCGCCGTCCGCCAGCTGCTCACCACCCTCGACCAGGTCGACGCCGACCACCAGCACCGGGTCGTGTTCCAGGACTACACCAACCCGCTGCCGTTCGACCTCGACCCGTCCTACTGGGAGGCCGACGGCCGACAGGACGACCGGGACAAGTTCCGGGACCTCGGCGCCCTGCGGTACGCGGCCGGCTGCCCGATCCACCGCGCGAGCCTCTCCGCCGGGCACCTCTTCTCGCAGGGCCTGGGCACGATGGTGCAGACCGTGCGCAACACCCTCGCGGCCGAGCGCCCGAACGACGACCTCGTGTTCCTCGACGTCCAGCACGCCTTCGACGGCGCCCGGCTGTGCGAGAAGCCCGGGAGCCCGGTCGGCGCCCTGGCCACCCCGATCCGCCTGCAGGACGGCCCCAGCGGCACCTTCGTGACCAGCCTCTCGGGCAAGGACAAGATCGCCATCCAGCGGATCGCCAACACCTGCGTCTCGTACTTCCAGACCTGCCAGGAGTCGTGGCACCCCACGGCCGCGGGCCAGGCCGTGCTGGCCAAGTGCCTGGCCGCCGCCTCGACGACGGCCGCCCGGGCGGTCACCTGCACCAGACAGCCCGACGGCACGATCGTCGCCGCCTAGAGACGCTCCCGGGCCTCGGCCGGTCGGGACACTACCGAGGCCCGGGAGCCACCGTCCGCAAGCACGACAGCAGCGCCTCCACCGCTGGGAGCTGGGCTCGCGCCGCCGTCACGTGGGCGTCCAGCCGGCGCGCGCCCGCGCCCGGCAGCGACGTCACGGTGATCTCGTCGCGGCTCACCCCGCGCAGGGCCAGGTCCGGCACGATCGTCGCCCCGTGCCCGGCCGCGACCAGCGCCAGCACCGTCGGATAGTCCAGGCACTCGTGCACCCGCCGGGGCGCAAAGCCCTGCTCGCGGCAGACCCGGTCGAGGATCTGGCCCGTCGTCGACGACGGGGAGCCCGCGACCCACGGGCGGTCGACCAGGTCCGCGTACGAGTGCACGGGCGGCCAGCCCACCGGCACGACCACGCGGTACTGGTCCTCGCACAGCGGGATCACGGTCAGCCGGCGGTGGGTCTCCAGGCCCAGGACCGCGTCGCGCTCGGTGATGGTCAGGTCGATGCCGCCCAGCCGCAGCTCGCGCAGGGCCGGGCCGCCCTCCAGCTCGGTGATCGCGCAGACCACATCCGGGAAGTCCTCGGCCAGCAGCGCCATCGCCGGCACGAGCAGGTGCCGGATCACCGTCGCGAAGGCGGCGACCCGCACGAGGCCCGCGGCCCGGCCCGACATCGCGGCCAGCTCGCGCTCGGCCTCGGCCAGCTCGCGGGCGATCGCCTCGGCCCGGCCGGCCAGCACCCGGCCCGCGGCCGTCAGCACCGCGCGGCGGCCGGAGCGGTCGACGAGGGGGCGCCCGACGCTGTGCTCGAGCTGGGCGAGCTGCTGCGACACCGCCGACGGGGTCACGTGCAGGGCGGCCGCGGCGCCGGCCAGGGTGCCGCGGCGGGCGATCGCGGCCAGCACCGCGAGGCGGCGCGGGTCAAGATCCATGTGAAGCCTTACTGCAGTGCTGCTGTAGATATTCTCGCTCACACGTTAGCTGCACTTGATGCGACGATCGTCGGCATGTTGATCGGCTTCATGGGGTGGGTCGGCGCCGGGCTGGTGCTCGCCGCGTACGGCCTGGTGTCCGCCAAGCGCCTGACCGGTGACGGGTTCGCGTTCCAGGCCATGAACATCGTCGGGGCGGTCGCGCTCGCCTGGAACTCGGCCGTCAGCCACGCGTGGCCGTCGACCGCGGTCAACGTCGTGTGGGTCGGGATCGGGGCGGTGGCCATGTTCCGGATCGCGCGGCGGGCCCGGGTGCGCAGGGCGACTCAGGCGACTCAGATGGAGTACCAGGGCGCCCGGATGCGGTAGAACGTGAACTCGCCCTCGGTCGCGCAGGCCAGGTAGGTGTGGCTCCAGGTGCAGGAGTCGGGGCGCGCGTCGACGTCGCCGAGGTTGCGCGCGGTGCCGTGCTCGGCGTCGACGCCCATCCACGGGTAGGCGCCGGTGGGCGGTACCGCCGGCAGCAGCAGGTAGCTGCCCTCGTCCAGGCGCGCCGCGCGCTTGCCGGGCCAGCTGCGCACCGTCCGGCCGTCGGCGTCCAGGAGCGTCTCCGCGGTGTCGGTGCCGGACACGGTGCGCAGCATGATGCGGTCGCCGACCGGCACGGCCTGCGAGGGGCGCTCGGCCGCGATGCGGAACACCACCCGGCCGTCCGCGGTGTCGAGCTGGGTGAGGAAGTGCTCCTCACCGACGCACACCCGCTGCTCCCCGCACGAGGTGACGAACAGGGGCCGGGCCTGCGCGTCCGGGGACACCCACGTCCAGCTCGCCTTGCCGAGGCTCTTGCGGTCGTACGCCCGCAGCGCGAACTTCGCCGCCCGGGGCGCCACGAAGACCTGGTCCTCGTACGGGTACACGAGATCGTCCGGGTCGGCGAGGCCCGTCCCGGCCCCGAGCACGTGCCCGCCGGCGAGCCCGACGACCTCCAGGCCCCGGTCGGGGATGGCCCGGACGATGTTCGGGTCCACGGTCAGCGCCTCGTCCAGCGGCTCCCCCGCCGTGGACGTCGGCACCTGCTGGCCGCTCCAGTTGTCGGTCAGCCACCAGCTCGCCGCGCCACCCGGCTGGTCGAGCACCGCGGTCGTCTTGCCGGTGCCGACGTCGGTGACGCGCAGCCGGTGCTCGGCGTCGGCGTACCGCACGAAGTACTTGCCCACGAGCGCCCAGCGGTCGCCGGAGTCGACGTCGAAGGTCGCGAACGGCACCCCGTTGTTGGCGTTGAGCAGCGTCACCCGCCGGTGCCCGGCCGCGTCGGGCAGCCCGGTGACCTGCACCATGCCGCGGGCCGAGCGGAACGTGTCGACGTCGGTCAGCGACGTGTTGGTCCAGATCGCGACGGCGGGCTTGTCGGAGTCGACGGCCCGCAGCTCGTAGCCCCCGCCGCCGGTGGCCCGGCCGAGGAAGGCGCGGCCGCCGTCGAGGAAGGCCCGGGCCCGGACACTGTCGGCGGGCAGCGCGACGCCGCCGATCCGCTCGAAGCGCTCGAAGCCGTACGGGCGCTGGCTCAGCCGGTACACGAACCCGAAGACCAGCAGCACGACGGCCAGCGCGGCGACTCCGGACGCCGACCACCGCGCACGCCGGGAGAGCCACAGCGACCGACGCGGGCGCAGGTCGTCGGCTAAGGCGTGCGCATGCACCCGCCGAGGCTACCCCGCGATCACGTCAGCTGAAACTGTTCGGGCCGAGCAGAGCCTTCAGGTCGCCCTTGAGCGCGGTCGTCGGGTTCACGTGGTAGGGCCCGAGGCGCAGCAGCGTCACCCGCGAGCCGTGGCTGAGCTTCACGTGCACCTCGGCCTTGCCCGGGTGGTTGACCAGGATCTCCTTGAGCCGGTCGACGAGCGGCGGGGTGCACCGGGTGGCCGGCAGCGACAGCACGACCGGCCGGTTCTCGTCGGCGGCGCTCACGTCCGGGATCGACAGGTCCATCGCCATCAGCCGGGGCGTCTCGTCGCGGCGGTCGACCCGGCCCTTCACCACCACGATCGCGTCCTCGGCGATGTACTGCCCGACGAGCTCGTACGTGTTCGGGAAGAACAACGCCTCGACCGCGCCGCCGAGGTCCTCCAGCGACGCCGAGGCCCACGGCTTGCCCTGCTTGGTGATGCGCCGCTGCACGCCGGTGAGCATGCCGGCCAGGGTGACCACGGCGCCGTCGGCGACCGCGCCCTCCTCCGAGAGGCGGCTGATCTCGGTGTCGGCCGCCTTCGACAGCACCGACTCCAGGCCGAACAGCGGGTGGTCGGAGACGTAGAGGCCGAGCATCTCCCGCTCGAAGGTGAGCAGCTCGCGCTTGTCCCACTCGATCTGCGGGATCTGCACCGACATCGCCGTGCCGCTGGAGGAGTCGTCCGCCCCGAACGCGTCGCCGAACAGGTCGAACTGCCCGATGGCCTCGTTCTTCTTGAGGTCGGCGTAGTTGTCGATCGCGTCGGCGTGGATGGCCAGCAGGCCGCGGCGCGGGTGCTGCATCGAGTCGAACGCGCCCGCCTTGATCAGAGACTCGATCGTCTTCTTGTTGCACACGACCGAGTCGACCTTGGACAGGAAGTCGTCGAAGTCCTTGTACGGCCCGTTGGCGGTCTGCCGGCAGCGCACGATCGCGTCGACGACGTTGTGGCCGACGTTGCGCACCGCGGCGAGCCCGAACCGGATGTCCTTGCCGACCGGGGTGAAGGGGCCGGCGGACTCGTTGACGTCGGGCGGGAGGACGTCGATGCCCATGCGCCGGCACTCGGCGAGGTACATGGCCATCTTGTCCTTGTCGTCGCCGACGCTCGTGAGCAGGCCGGCCATGTACTCGGCCGGGTAGTTCGCCTTGAGGTACGCGGTCCAGTAGGAGACCAGGCCGTACCCGGCGGTGTGGGCCTTGTTGAAGGCGTAGTCGGCGAACGGGACGAGCACGTCCCAGAGGCTCTTGATCGCCTCGTCGCTGTAGCCGTTGCCGCGCATGCCGTCGCGGAACGGGATGTACTCCTTCTCCAGGACCTCTTTCTTCTTCTTGCCCATGGCCCGGCGCAGCAGGTCGGCCTGGCCCAGGGTGTACCCGGCCAGCTTCTGCGCGGCGCGCTGGACCTGCTCCTGGTACACGATCAGGCCGTAGGTCGGGCCGAGGATCTCCTTGAGCGGCTCCTCCAGCTCCGGATGGATCGGGATGATGTCCTGCTGGCCGTTCTTGCGCAGGGCGTAGTTGGTGTGCGAGTTGGCGCCCATCGGACCGGGCCGGTACAGCGCCAGCACGGCCGAGATGTCCTCGAAGTTGTCGGGCTTCATCAGCCGCAGCAGCGAGCGCATCGGGCCGCCGTCGAGCTGGAACACGCCGAGGGTGTCGCCCCGGGCCAGCAGCTCGTAGGCCGGCTTGTCGTCGAGCTCCAGGGAGAGCAGGTCCAGGTCGATCCCGCGGCGCTTGATGTTCTTGACCGCGTCGTCGATGATCGTCAGGTTGCGCAGGCCGAGGAAGTCCATCTTGAGCAGGCCGAGCGTCTCGCAGGTCGGGTAGTCGAACTGCGTGATGATCGCCCCGTCGGCGTCGCGCCGCATGAGCGGCACGTGGTCGATGAGCGGCTCCGCGGACATGATCACGCCGGCCGCGTGCACACCCGTCTGCCGGATCAGGCCCTCGAGGCCCTTGGCGGTCTCGACGACCTTCTTGACGTCGGGGTCACTGTCGTACAGGGCGCGGAACTCGACCGCCTCGGAGTACCGCGGATGGTTCGGGTCGAAGATGCCCGACAGCGGGATGTCCTTGCCCATCACCGCGGGCGGCATGGCCTTGGTGATCTTGTCGCCGACCGCGAACGGATAGCCCAGCACGCGGGCCGAGTCCTTGATGGCGGCCTTGGCCTTGATGGTGCCGAAGGTGGCGATCTGCGCGACCCGGTCGTCGCCCCACTTCTCGGTCACGTACCGGATGACGTCGCCGCGCCGGCGCTCGTCGAAGTCGATGTCGATGTCGGGCATGGAGACGCGGTCGGGGTTGAGGAACCGCTCGAAGATCAGCCCGTGCGGGAGCGGATCGAGGTCGGTGATCCCCATCGCGTACGCGACCAGGCTTCCGGCCGCCGAACCACGCCCGGGGCCGACGGCGATGCCCTCGTTCTTGGCCCACATGATGAAGTCCGAGACGACGAGGAAGTACGCCGGGAAGCCCATCGAGAGGATGATGTCCGTCTCGTAGTCGGCCTGCTTCTGGTGCACCTCGTCCACGCCGTTCGGGAACCGCCGGGCCATCCCGCGGGCGACCTCGGCCCGGAAGAAGGACTCCTCCGTGTGGCCCTCGGGCACCGGGAAGCGCGGCATCAGGTTGACGAACTTGAACATGTCCGCGGTGTCGACCTTCTCGGCCACCAGCAGCGTGTTCTTGCAGCCGTTCTGCCAGATCTCGGACGAGTCGACGGCGCGCATCTCGTCGGCCGACTTGAGGTAGTAGCCCGACCCGCCGAACCGGAACCGGTTGGGGTCGTTGATGTTCGCCGCGGTCTGCACGCACAGCAGCACGTCGTGGGCCTCGGCCTGGGCCTGGTGCGTGTAGTGCGAGTCGTTGGTGACCACGGGCGGGATGTTGAGCCGCTTGGAGATCTCGGTCAGGCCCTCGCGAACCCGGCGCTCGATGTCGAGGCCGTGGTCCATGACCTCGAGGAAGTAGTTCTCCTTGCCGAAGATCTCCTGGTATTTCGCGGCGGCCTTCAGCGCCTCGTCGAACTGGTCGAGCCGCAGCCGCGTCTGGACCTCGCCGGACGGGCAGCCAGTGGTGGCCATGAGGCCCTCGGCGTGCTCGGCGATGATCTCGGCGTCCATCCGCGGCCACTTCACGAAGTGGCCCTCGATCGACGCGCGCGAGTTGAGGCGGAAGAGGTTGTGCAGGCCGGTCTTGTTGCGGGCCCAGATCGTCTTGTGGGTGTAGCCGCCCGAGCCGGAGACGTCGTCGTCCTTCTGGTCCGGTCGCCCCCACTTGACGCGCTTCTTGGTCAGGCGGGACTCCGGCGCCACGTATGCCTCGACGCCCAGGATCGGCGTCACGCCCGCGGCCTTCGCCTGCTTGTAGAAGTCGTACGCGCCGTGCATGTTGCCGTGGTCGGTGATCGCCACGGCGGGCATGCCGAGCCGATTGGCCTCGGCGAACATCTCCTTGAGGCGCGCGGCGCCGTCGAGCATGGAGTACTCGGTGTGCACGTGGAGATGCACGAACGAGTCGGCCATGCTCAACCCCCCGGGGCTCGGTCTGACAGGTCCGGCCATGGACCCTACCCCCATCCGGACGCCTTTGGTCGGACCCCCCACGGACGTGTCGAACGGCACTGCGCTACCGCAGTTCCGCCGTCACCGTCAGTCGCAGATGGGCATCGACCCAGGCCCTCGCCGCCGCCTCGCCGGGGTCGGGCCCGAGCGCGTCACGCAGCGTCTCGAGCGCGGCGGCGGCCTGGTGGAGCCCGACCCGGTTCAGCCCGTCACCGGCCTTGCGCAGCCGGTCACCGAAGCCCGGCGGGAGGTGGCGCAGCCCCCGGTGCGGCATCTCGGCGAGCGTGGCGATCGCGTGGTCGAGCGCCGCCGGCAGCGGCTCCTGGCGGCCGCCGTCCGGCAGCGCGAGCTCCCCGGCGCCGGCCTCACCCAGATCCGGGACGACGACCGTCGTCCCCGCCACGATCGCGAGCGGGTCGATCTCGATCCCGCCGCCGGTCCTGCGCACCACCCCGCTGACGTACGACGGCGCGGCCGCGAGGGCCTCGGCGATGGCGTCGAGGCGGCCCGGGGCGGCGGCGGTGTGGGTCGCGGCGAGCACCGCCTGATTGCCGTGCCGGTCGGCGAGGACGGCCCGGAGGCGCTGGGCCCCCGGCGCGTACGCCACGGCGTGCACCCGCGCGACCTCCAGCACCCGCACGAGCTCGGCCTCGATCCGCGGCCGGACGACCCGCGGCGGCAGCCCGTCGAGCTCCCCGGCGAGCGCGGCCAGGTCCCGCACGAGCAGCGCGTCCGGGAACCGGTCCCACGCGCCGCGCGACGCCGTGACGGTGGCCTTCGCGACCCGGCTCGTCGTCAGCCGCACGGCCCGGCTCGCGCTGCGCACCGCGGACTCCGTCACCAGCGTGCCGGCCGCGAGCGCCCCGACGCTCGACCCGGCGAGCCGCCGCCGCCCGAGCTGCGCCCCGGGCTCGTTGCCGTCCCAGGCCCGCCGCAGCACGAGCACGGTGCCGCTGTCGGCGTGGGCCAGGTACACCTCGACGACCCGCCGCTCGTCCCCCGTCACCGCGCTCCCGGCGGCCACGACGCGGCACCCTAGCCCGTCGAGCCGGACCCGCCGCAGCGCCGTCTCGGCCGCCTCCTCGGTGCCGAGCACCCGGGCCCGGGCCCCGCCCCCGAGCCCCCGGGCCGCCCGCGCCCGCGCGTGCAGCTCCCCGACCAGCTCGGCCAGGCGCTCGGGCGAGTACCCGCTCCCCCGGTCCCGGTACGCCTCGAGCTGCTCCGCCAGCTCCCCGACGGCCAGCAGCGGCCACCGCAGCCCGTCGCGCTCCAGCCGCCGGGCGACGTCGGCGATGCGGCCGACGATCCCGGCCCCGAGCTGCACCGCCCCGCCGAGCAGCACCTCGCCGGCCAGCCCGGCCGCGAGGTCGGGCCCCTCGCCGTGCTCCGTCACCGGCTCGCCGACGTCGACCCGCACGTCGGCCTGGCCCGGGGCCTGCCGGTCGGCCTCCCGGAACGCCCACACGGCGAGCGCGATCACGTCGTCGCGGGTCCCGGCCACGGCATCGGTGTGCACGAACCCGAGGTCGTCGGGCACCAGGAAGCGCACGGTGGCCGACCCGAGGTCGACGCGCGCGACGGGATCGGCGGCGCCGGGCCGGTACACCCGCGCGTGGTACCCGGCCCGCCGCGCCCGGCGCGCCGCGGCCATCATCCGCGCCCCGATCCGCTCGGCGACCTGATCGTCCGTGAACCCGCCCGGCGACCACCCGGCGGTCCCGCCGGCCTCCACACCGGTCCCGCCCGCCGGCCCCTCGCCGGTCCCGCCCACCGCCTCCTCGCCGTTGCCGCCCGCCGCCTGGTACGCCAGGATCAGCCCGAGCACGTGCCGGCAGACGCCGACCGCCCCGCACGTGCAGGTGGCCCGCTCCAGCCCGCCGGTCGGCAGCGCCGGAGCGGCCCCGTCGGCGAAGGTGCCCCGCAGCGTCCCGTCGGCGTCCTCAGCGACGCCGGGCGGCGCGGCCTCGGCCTCGCGGGCGGCCCGCTTGACCAGCCCCCGGTTCGTGAGCGCGGCCAGCGAGTCGGCCGTCAGCGCGAGCACGTCCGCCCTCATCGGCCCACGTGCTCCGCCACGAACGCCGCCAGCTCGCCCGGCGTCATCGCCCCCACCGCGGCCCCGACGTCGGCGAGCCGCTGCCCCATGTCCGGGTCGTACGACGGGTCCGCCTGCTCGTCCAGCGCGGCCAGGCACAGCACCGTGGTGCCCTGCTCGACGAGCGCCCGCACCCCGCGCACCAGCCGCCCCGGGTCCCCGCCCTCGTAGAAGTCGCTGATGACCGCGACGATGGTCCGGCGGGGCTGCTCGATCAGCTGCGTGCCGTAGGCGACCGCCCGCGCGATGTCGGTGCCGCCGCCGAGCTGCACCTTCATCAGGATCTCGACGGGATCGTCGACCTCGCCGGTCAGGTCGGTCACGTCGGTGTCGAACGTGACCAGGTGCGTCTTCACGCCCGGCAGCCCCCACAGGCACGCGGCCGTGACCGCGGCGTGGATCACGGACCCGGCCATCGACCCGGACTGGTCCACCAGCAGCACGAGCTGCCACCGCTCGACGTGGCGGCGGGTGCGCGAGAAGAAGTACGCCTGCTCGACGTACACCTTGCGCTCCTGCGGCCGGTAGTGCCCCAGGTTGGCCCGCAGCGTGCGGCGCACGTCGAAGTCCCGCGCCAGCCGGAACCGGCTCGCCGTGCGCGACCGCGCCCCGGTGAACGCCCGCCGGACCTCGGTGGCGAGCCGCTCCATGAGCTGGCGCACGACCGCCTCGACGATCCGCCGCGCCTGGCGCAGCACCTCGGGATCCATGAGGTGCTTGGTACGCAGCACCGCCCGCAGCAAGGTCTCGTTCGGCTCGATCCGGGCCAGGACGGCGGGATCGGTCACCACGTCATGGATCTCGTACCGCTCCACCGCATCGCGCTCGAGCCGTTCGATGGTCTCCTTGGGGAACAGCTTGGCGATCTGGTCGAGCCAGTCGACGGTGGTGAGGACCGACGGCCCGTCCCCGCCGTGCCGCCCGCTGCCCCGGACCCCGCGCCGCCGCAGCTCCTCGTCCCGCCCGTACAGCCATTCCAGCGCCGCGTCCTGCCCCGTCCCGACGCCGTCGAGCACTCCCCGGCCGCCCAGGCCTCCGTCGGCGGCGTGCCCGAGCACGAGCCGCCACCGCTGCAGCCCCGGATCGGCCCCGCCCGGCGCCCCCGCTCCCGCCGCGCCCTTCGCATCGGCCTTCGCTTCGGGGCGTCCCGGCACCGGCTCGCCGTTCACGACAGCATCCCGTGCCGCGCCAGTGCCTCGTCGACCCGGGACTCCAGCACCGCCGCCAGCGCCAGCGACTCCGCATCGACGGACGGCGCCCGCAGCATCGCCCGCCCCGACCCCGCGACCCCGCGCCGCGCCAGCACGTGCTCCGCGATCGTCTCCCGCTCCCGCGGCGGGAAGTACGCGAACGCCTGCCGCAGCGCCGGCAGCGCGATCAGGAAGTCCTCCGCCCCGAGCCCGGAGACGAGCTCGTCCAGCAGATCCAGCACCCCCTCGGCGTGCAGTACCTCCTCGCGCGCCACCGCGAACAACCCGGCCAGCCAGTCCCCGAGCGCCACCGCCCCGCCCGCGCCGCGCACCGCCCGCACCGGGTCGTCCTGCGCGCCGAGCGCCCACCCGAACCCGAACGCCGCGCCCCGCAGATCCGGCGGCCCGTCCCGCCCGGCCGCGATCCGCGCCATCGTCCCGAGCGCCGCCGCACGATCGAGCCCGAGCCGCGCCCCCGCGTGCCGCACGACGTCCCGCAGCGCGACCACGGCCCCGATCCGCCCGGGGTCCGCGGCCGCCGAGGCCCCCCGGGCCCCCTCCGCCAGCCACAGCAGCCGATCGTGCGAGGCCGAGATGACCACCCCGAGCGCCGCGGACCCGGCGGTGCCGAGGAGTGAATCGTGCCGCCACAGCGCCAGCAGTACCCCGAGCAGCCGCCCCAGCTCCCCCAGATCCTGCGCCGAGGCGATGCCGAGCCCGAGGTCGCGCAGCACCTGCTCGGAGAGCCGGGTCGTGCCGCACAGCGCCGCGTCGAACAGCGCCCCGGCCAGCTCCCCCACGTTCCCGCCCGCGTCCGCGACGCGCTCGGCGATCCGGGCGGCCGCGGCCGATTCGAGCGTCGCCCCGTACGCCCCCGCCTCGATCAGCGACGGCAGCCGATGCTCGTGCTCGCTGACCGTCCACTGCTCGTCCAGCACCGGATCGACCCCGGTGGCCGGCCCGTGCCGCCGCTCGAACCCCGGTATGGCCAGCACCCGCAGCCGATGCAGCGTCCGGCTGCGCCGCTGCCCGTCCGGCGCCGTCAGGCTCAGCGCGACCGCCCCGCCCGTGACCAGCCCCTCCCGCTCGAGCTCCGCCGCGACGTCGTGCACGAGCGGCGGCAGCGGCGTCGCCTCGTGCAGCCGCCCGACCCGTCCCCCGCTGAGCGCGGCGACCATCTCGACCACCACCGGGTGCGTGCCGGCCCGCAGCCTGCCCCGCGTGGCCCACGGCAACGGCTCGTCCAGCGCGTCCTGCACCAGCGCGGCGGCCAGCCCGTCGAGGATGTCGGTCCGCCCCGGATGCCGATGCCCGCGCACGGCCGCGAGCCCGGCGGCGGAGGCCCGGGCCGCGATGAGATCGGCGGTGGATACCCGCTGCCGCCGCTCACGCAACCGCCGGACCACGGCCCCGACCAGCCCGTCGGCCGCCGCCTGCGCCCCCGACTCCCACAGCCGCTGGTAGTACTCCGGCGACGGCATCCCCGACTGGTAGCCGTCGAACGCGTCGAGCCGCCGGAACGAGTACGGCACGAGATAGCTCCCGCCGACGGCCCCGCCCGGCAACGAGGGCGCCGCCGGCCACCCGTCGCCGGGCTCGGCCCCTGCGGGCATCGAACTTCCGTGATCCCGGCCCGTGAGCCGCATCAGCGCGGGCCGGTGGAACCCGCCCGTGACCACCACGACGGGACGCGCTCCGGCCTTGTGCCGCGCGGCCCGCACCCACCGCGCCATGTACTCCTCGCGCGCCCGATCCCCGTCGCTCGCCTCCGACTCCCCGCGCAGCAGGTCGAAGTAGACCGCCAGCCGCGCCTCGATCGCGCTGCCGGACCCGGTCCCGCCCACGGCCGGGGTGTCGTCGTGGCGCCGCACCGGGCCGGCGCCCGGCCCCGCGAGCCCGTCCCGGCCGACACCCGGCCCCGCGAGCCCGTCCCGGCCGGCGCCCGGCCCCGCGGGCTTGTCCGGGCCGGCGTCCGGCCCCGCGGGCTTGTCCGGGCCGGTGGCGGTGGCGGGCTCGATCTCGAAGAGGTGGTCCCACAGCGAGTCCACGTTGTCGACCGAGAACGCCGCGCACAGCCGGTCGACGGCCTCGGCGTAGCGCTCCTCGGCGTCGGAGTAGCGGTTCTCGCGCCCGGCCAGGGCCTCGTGCCAGGCCGGCAGGTCGATGAAGCGCACCTCGGCCCCCGCGGCGCGGCCGGCGGTGAGCGCGACCCACTCCGGCGAGTACTCGCAGAACGGCGCCCACGATCCCGCGTGCCGATGCTCGTCGCGGTAGCTGCTGAACACCGCGACCGGCAGCGTGTGCCCGAGCAGCAGCTCGTCCATGCGCTCGTTCATGTCCGCCGGCCCCTCGACGAGCACGTAGGCGGGCCGCAGCGCGGCGATCGTCTCGCCGACCAGGCGGGCGCAGGCCGGGCTGTGGTGCCGCACCCCGATGAACGTCACCGTCATCGCGCGGCGACCCCCTCGCCGGCCCCGCGGGCACGGGCCGGACCGTGGTCTCGCCCCTCGACGCCGGTCCCGTGAGCACGGGCCGGGCCGTGGTTCCGCCCCTCGCCGCATGTTGCCGTCACCGCGGACCTCAGCCCGGCAGCTGGTGCCGGGCGGCGTGCAGGGCCCGCCACTGCTCGCCGCCGCGCCAGGTGGCCTGCTGCTCCAGGTATCGCCGCAGCTTCGCGAGGTCCTCCGGGCTGTCCTTGGCCGCGGTGCCGGCGAGGCAGGCGACGAGGTCGGCCGCGGTGCCGGGCTCCCCGCGCAGGAACCACCCGCGCAGCCCGACCGCGTGCGCGACGGACACCGCCTCGGCCGTGCTCATCACCGCCGTGAGCCGATCCATCGAGTCGCCGCGGGCCGTGCGCCCGGTCCGTAGCTCCCGGAACGTCGTGACCAGCACCTCGAGCACGTCCCGCCGCGGCGGCACGGTCACCCCCGAGCGCCGCAGCAGGGCCGCCGCCTCGGCCTCCACGAGCGCGAGCTCGGTCTGCAGGTCCGGGATCGGGAAGACGGTCTCGAAGTTGAACCGGCGCTTGAGCGCCGCGCTCATCTCGTTGACGCCCCGGTCGCGGGTGTTGGCCGTGGCGATCACGTTGAACCCGTCACGCGCGAACACCATCGCGTCCGGGCCGGTCAGCTCCGGCACCGCGAGCACCCGGTCCGACAACGGCGACAGCAGGCTGTCCTGCACCTCCAGCGGGCAGCGGGTGATCTCCTCGAACCGCACCACCCGCCCCTCGGCCATCCCGCGCAGCAGCGGCGCCCGCACCAGCGAGCGGGTCGAGGGCCCCTCGGCGACCAGGAGCGCGTAATTCCAGGAGTACTTGATCTGGTCCTCGGTCGTCGCCGCCCCGCCCTGGATCGTCAGCGTCGACACCCCGCTCACGGCCGCCGCGAGCAGCTCGGACAGCAGCGACTTGGCCGTGCCCGGCTCCCCGACGAGCATCAGCCCCCGGCTCGTGGCCAGCGACACCAGCGCCCGGTCGATGAGCGACGGATCGCCGACGAACTTGCGGCTGATCCCCGCGCCCGGGTCCCCGACGATGAACCGCCGGGCCGCGGTGAGGCTCAGCACCCACCCCGGCGGCCGCGGCCCGCCGTCGGTCTCGGCCAGCAGCCGCAGCTCATCCGCAAACCGCACCTCGGCCGGCGGCCGCTGCACCGAGCCGGCCGGCTCCGCCGTCGCCTCGAGCCCCTCCACCACGACGACGCCCGCCTCGCCCGAACCGTCCCCGGCTACGCCGCTGATGGCATTACCTTCTTTTGTCATCGGGAGCTCCCGAGGAACGCTTTGGCCGCTTGTCCTGTGAGGACTGACGTGAGACGGCGTCCTCGG